>PXSD01000169.1:12581-45674 GCA_003023165.1 Halobacteriales archaeon QS_9_67_15
GCGAGGGCGGCGACCGCGGCCAGCTATCGAGCGGGCTCGACGCGCTCCGCGACCACGGGAACATGTACGACTACTCGCTGGTGAGCCGACAGGACGACGTGGCTCACATCAAGACGGTGATCGACGAGACCGACGCAATGGGGACGATCCGCGGCAACGACGGCTACATCACCGGCCCCTTCCACATCGAGGACGGCAGCGAGGTCTGGCACGTCGGTTTCGACCGCGCCCGACAGGCCGACGACACGCTGGCGGATCTCGAGCGGAACAACGAGTTCGACGTCGTCGAGCGGACCAACACGTCGGTCCCGGACATGCAGGACCTCGTCCAGAACGCCGGGGCCGCGATGACGCTCATCGAGGGCTGTGAGGGCCTCTCGGAGACCGAACGCGAGACGCTCGAGACGGCCGTCTCCTCGGGGTATTTCGAGTCGCCGCGGGACGCGACCCTCGGAACGCTCGCCGACGAGTTCGACGTCTCCAAACCCGCCGTCTCGAAGAACCTGCGCCGTGGGCAGCGCAAGATGATCCAGCGCGTCGTCGATGCGCTCGACGACCTCGAATAGGGCAGTTCGGCCTGATACCCGAACCCCGACCCATCGTTCTGCATCGGTGAAATCGCTCGTTAACATGTGAACCCGGGGTGCTATGCCCGTCAGACCGGATATAATAGACATCATGCGAGAGCATATCACGCGGAGGCGAGCACTGAAGTCGATGGGTGCAGCAGGTATCGCAGCACTGGCCGGTTGTTCCGAGGGTGACGGGACGCCGACGAGCGGCAGTGACGGCGACGAAGACGGCAACGACGGCAGCGACGGCGGCGACGGCATGGACCCGACGGAGACGACCGATTCATCGATGGACGAAACACCTACTGGAACGGCGAGCGGCGTATCGGGGGAACTGACTATCGGCGTGCTCCAGCCGATGTCGGGTGACCTGGCGTACTACGGCCAACAGAGCGTCTGGGGGTTCCTCTCCGGACTCGGGTACAAGGACGGGTCGGAGCCGCCGGCGGACGTGGGGACCGGCGAGACGACGTTCTCGGTCGGCGACGTGGACTATCGACTGCTCGTCAGAGACACGGGGTTCTCGGCCGACGGCGCGCAGTCGGCGGCCACGTCACTCGTCCGAGAGGACGACGTGGACATGCTGTTTGGCTGTTCCTCCTCCGCGTCTGCCCAGCGGGTGATCGGCCAGGTCGTCAACCAGGCACAAGTGCCGATCATGGTCGGACCCGCCGCGTCGGCGGCGATCACCTCCGACGGGGAGAGCTGTAGCGACCTGGTGTACCGGGCCAGCGAGAACACGGCGATGGACGCCCGGTCCGGCGGTCGCTACGTCGCCAACGAAACCGACGTGTCGAAGGTGTATCTCTTCGGAGCCGACTACTCCTTCGGGCGCGCAGTGGTCAAGAACTATAAATCGGTCCTCGAGAGCGAGGGCGTCGAGATCGTCGGCGAGCAGTTCGTCGAGCGGGGCTACGCCGAATGGGACGGGCTCCTCGACAACGCCGAGGAAGCCGGTGCGGAAGGGGTCGTCGGCGGATTCACCGTTGCGACGCTCCCGAACCTGTTCAGTTCGTACCTCTCGGGCGATTACTCGTTCCGGACCTTCGGCGGGTACGCGACGCAGATCACGAACACCGTCGTCGGAAACACCATGAAGAACGTCCTCGGCGAGCCGCTGACCGAGGAGAAGATCCAGAACTCGAAACTGGGGTCGTTCACCACGCGCTATCACTGGAACCAGTACGACAACGAGATCAACGACTCGTTCGTCCAGTCCTACACGGACACCTACGGCGTCGTGCCCGACCTGTTCACCTCCGGGACGTTCACGGCGGCGTCGGCTATCCACCAGGCGGTCGGGGCGTCGGGTTCGACCACGGGCGAGGACATCGCCGGCGCGCTCAAGGGCATGACGGTCACGGACACCCCGAAGGGCGAGGACGGCTACACGTTCCAGGAGTACAACAACCAGGCCCGGTCGGAGATGACCGTCGCCGACCCGATCCCGACCAAGGACGAGTGGGCCGACTCGTGGGGCGCGGACATCCAGCCGGGAGAACCGAAGGCCCGTATCGCGGGCGAGGACGCGACGATCCCGGTCGACAGCTCGGACATGAACTGTTCGCTGTGAACATGCTGCGGACGACGGGCCTCACCAAGCAGTTCGGCGGACTCACCGCCGTCGACAGCGTCGACTTCGAGCTCGGGGACGAGCTCTGTTCGCTCATCGGCCCCAACGGAGCCGGGAAGACGACGGTTTTCGACCTCCTGACCGGGGTGCTCGAACCCACACAGGGGTCGATAGAGCTCCGGACCGACGGTGAGTGGGTCGACGTGACCGACGCCTCGCCCGACGAGACGGCGACGATGGGCCTGCATCGGTCCTACCAGATAACGAACGTCTTCCCGACGCTCACCGTGCTGGAGAACGTCCGCGTGGCCGCGCAGGCCCACGGCGACGACGCCGCGACGTTCTGGCGTAACGTCGGCACCTACGACGAGTACGTCCGCGAAGCGCGGGGCATCCTCGAACGCGTCGGCCTCGCCGACCGCGCCGACGACCTGGCGCAGAACCTCAGCCACGGTGCGAGTCGACAGCTGGAGGTGGCCGTCGCGCTCGCGGGCCACCCGGACGTGCTCCTGCTTGACGAACCGAACGCCGGCGTCTCCTCGGAGAGCGTCGGCGACATCGTCGACCTCATCGAGGACGTGGCCGAGGACCACGCGGTCCTGCTCGTCGAGCACAATATGGACATCGTAATGGAGGTCTCGGACCGAGTCGTCGTCCTCAACCAGGGCGAAGTCATCGCCGACGACGAACCGAGCGCCGTCCGCGAGAATCCGGCCGTTCAGGAAGCGTACCTCGGCGGGTACGAACCCGGCGACCTCGGCGACCGAACCGACGAACGGGCCGACGACGCACCCGGATCGGGAGGCGTCGCATGAACGCGAGGGAGACCCCGTGACGCTCCTCGAACTCCACGGCGTCGAGACCTACTACGGCGAGAGCCACGTCCTCGAAGGCGTGACGCTCTCCGTCGAGGAAGGGGAGGTCGTCGCGCTCGTCGGCCGGAACGGCGTCGGCAAGACCACGACGCTTCGCTCGATCCTCCAGTTGACGCCGCCTCGCGAGGGCAGTGTCACCTACCGCGGCGAGGAACTCGTCGGCCTCGGCACGCACGAAGTCGCCGACCGCGGCGTCGGCTGGATACCCGAGGACCGCCGGATCTTCTCGCAGCTGTCGGTCGCCGAGAACGTCCGCGTCTCCGTCCCCGACGGTCGGGACACGGAAGCGGCGCTGACGATGGCGTACGACACCTTCCCGGTCCTCGACGAGCGCCGCGACCAGGAGGCCGGCACGCTCTCGGGCGGCCAACAGCAGATGCTCTCGCTCGCCCGCGGCCTCGTCGGCGAGAACGCCCTCCTGCTCGTGGACGAACCGAGCGAGGGGCTGGCACCGCAGATCGTCGCCGACGTGGCGGACGCACTGAACGACGCGGCCAAAGAGACGACGCTCCTCCTCGTCGAGCAGAACCTCCCGCTCGCGCTCGACCTTGCGGACCGCTTCTACGTCCTCGACAAGGGACGAGTCGTCGACGACGGTGACACCGCCGAGGTCTCCGCCGACGACGAACGACTCAGGAGGTTTCTCTCGGCATGACCGACCCGACAGTGCTCACCGAACTGACCGCGCTCGCACTGCAGGCGGGCTTCGTCGACGGGCTCACCGACTTCCTCGGCCCCTCGAACCTCGCGAGCGTGGTCGTCGAAGGGCTCGCCAAGTCGGCCATCTACGTGATGATCGCGAGCGGACTCACGCTGATATTCGGCCTGATGGGCGTGCTCAACTTCGCACACGGGTCGCTGACGATGATCGGTGCCTACCTCGCCGGCGTCGTCATGGTCGTCCTCGTCGGAAACGCGACCGGACAGTGGACCCGGATGGCGTTCTTCTTCGGCGCGCTCGTGGTCGTCTTCATCGCGCTGGCCTTCCTCGGTGGCGTGATGGAGATCGGACTGATCCGCGAACTGTACACCAGACCGCCGATCTACCAGATCCTCCTCACCTTCGGGCTGACGCTCGTGCTCGAAGAGACGGTTCGGATCGTCGTCCAGTTCTACGGGCTTCAGCCGATCTCCGAGTGGCAGGGCGCGCTCGGCACGAAGCCCGCGTTCATGGCGACAGAGCACTCGCTCGGTCCGCTCTCGGTGCGCGGACTGGCAGCCTTCGAGATCCTCCTCGGCCTCGCGACGGTCGCGGCGATCTGGGCCTTCTTGACGCGGACGCGCTACGGCCTCTACATCCGTGCCGGCAGCGAGGACGCCGAGATGGCAGAAGCGCTCGGCATCGACGTGCGTCGCGTGTTTACCGTCGTTTTCGCGCTCGGTGCGGGCATCGCCGGTGTCGCCGGCGCGCTCCTGATGTGGGACCCGGTGTGGGGCGCGAGCGTGCCACTTGCCGCGGAGACGCTGTTGCCCGCGTTCGTCGTCGTCATCATCGGCGGCCTGGGCACCTTCCGCGGGACCGTCGCGGGCGCGCTGGTTGTCGGGATGGCAGACGCGACGACGACGTGGTGGTTCCAGAACGTCTTCATCACCTGGACGTGGCTCCCCGAGATGGCAGTGTTCCTCATCCTCGTCGGGATGCTCGTCGTGAAACCACAGGGACTGTACGGCGTCGAGGAGGTAGGTGGCCATTAGCTCCGTCACCCGCTGGGTCGAGAACCGCAGGCTCTCCTGGCCCGTGGACCACCTGCGAAGTCAGCAGGTCCACCTCCTGGTCGTCCTCGCCCTCCTGGCGTATCCGGGCTTCTACCACCTGCTGACGAGCTCTTCCGTCTCGAACCTCGCCGTGGCCATCCTGCCGCGGATGGACTCGATGGTCGCGGTGCTGTACTTCGCGCTGTTCGCGATGTCGTTCGACTTCATCAGCGGCTACACCGGCTACCTCTCGTTCGGGCACGCCGCCTTCTACGGCACCGGTGCCTATCTCGTCATTTTGGTCGCGAACGGCAAGATCCCCCTCCTCCCCCCGGGGACGCCGTTCATGATCTCGCTCCTCCTCGCCGGTCTCCTCGCGGCGCTCGTCGCGGTCGTGATCGGCCTCGTCTCCTTCCGGCTGACGGGCGTCTACTTCGCGATGGTCACGCTCGGCTTCGCGCAGGTCATGTACGTCTTCGTCCGCGGCTGGAACTACGTCGCGAGCAACCCGCGCGACGGGCCCGCGATCGGGTCGACCCACCCGGACGGCTTCGAGATCGGCGTCCCGTTCGTCGACCAGTTGAACCTCGCCATCGGGAGTTTCTCGGGCGACGAAGTGACGCTGCTCGGCCACACGCTCGGGACGTACACCGTTTCGTTCTACATGGTCGGGCTGGTCGTGCTCCTCTCGTATTTCGCGATGCAGCGTGTCATCCACTCGCCCTTCGGCCGCGTGATGATAGCCATCCGCGAGAACGAGGAGCGCGCGGAGGCGGTCGGCTACGACACGTTCCGGTACAAGATCGGCGCGTTCGTGATGAGCGCCTTCTTCGGCGGCATCGCGGGCGGGCTGTTCGCCGGATTCAAACGGTCGGTCACCCCCGAGAGCACGTTCTACTTCCTGACGACCGGCGACGCCCTGCTTGCGAGCATCATCGGCGGCTTCGGGACGCTCGCCGGACCGCTGTACGGCCACCTCTTCGACTACGGCGTCCGTGAGTTCCTCTCGAACCGCGGTCTGGGCGGCGGTCTCCTGCCGTATCTCCAGGAGACGCTGAGCCAGGCAGTGCTCACGACGACGCTCCCCGGCGGGATCACCGTCGAAGGGTTCATTCAGGCGGCACTGAACGGGCACGCGAGTCTCTACGTGGGTATCGTCTTCGTCCTGTTCGTCCTCTACGTGCCCGGCGGCCTCCTCGGCACCCTCAGAATTGGATTGGGTGGCAAGGTGTCCGAGCGACTGCCGGCGAAGCTCTGGGGTGACCGATGACGGTCCACCTCACCGGCGTCGGGACGTACCTTCCCGACGAGACTGTCGACGGTGCCGACATCGCCGAGCGGAGCGGTATTCCGCGCGACGTGGTCGTCGAGCAGATGGGCATCCGCAGGAAGCACGTCTGCCGCGACGGCGACGACCAGCCGAGCGACATGTGCGTCGCCGCCGCGGAGGCCGCGCTGGCCGACGCGGACTGCGATCCCGATGCGCTGGACGCGGTCCGGTACCACGGCAGCGAATTCAAAGACTACGTCGTCTGGAGCCTCGCGGCGGACGTGGCCTCGCCGCGAGCCGCGAGGAGGACCTCGTCGACTACGAGGACCCGGACACCTCTTTCACGTTCAACTTCGGGAGCGGTGCGTCGGCGCTCGTCCTGGAACGCGACGCGCCGAGCCGAGCGCTCGCGACGGTCCGAGAGAGCGCGGCGGTGACCGACGGTAGTTTCTCCCGGGACGTGGTGATGCCGGCCGGCGGGACGCGACACCCCGCGAACCACGACACCGTTAACCAGGACATGCACAAGCTCCGTGTACGCGACCACGAGGAGATGAAAGAGCGCCTCGCCGAGGTGAGCCTGCCGAACTTCCTCGACGTGGCAGACACCGCGCTGGAGCGGTCGGGATACGACCGCGAGGACGTCGACTTCGCGGCGATCACCCACATGAAGCGGTCGTTCCACGACTCCCTCTGTGAGGAACTGGGGCTCGGCGACCGTCAATCGTACTATCTCGACGAGTACGGGCACGTCCAGAGCGTCGACCAGGCGCTCGCGACGGCGGAGGCACGGTCGCGCGACTGGCTCGACGACGGTGACGTGGTCCTGTATCTCGCCGCCGGAACCGGGTACACGTGGGCCGCGACGGTCATGGAGTGGCGGGCCTGAACTCCCACAGAGCGCGTTCCTGAACGGACAGACTGTCCGTTCCAGAATGCCGATATCAGGGCGTTTGGCGGCGAATATCGGCCGTTTCCGTATCACTTATCACAGTTGCGTCCCGCGGTTCGCACATGGACCTCTACGAGTACTTCGAGGACTTCACGGCGCGCGACTGGCCGCAGGCGGACGAGGGGACGGTCCGGTTCGCGATGGTCGGACTCGGCTGGTGGACGCTCGACTACGCCATCCCGGCGACGAACGAACTCGAACACCTCGAAACGACCACTGTCGTCAGTTCGACGACGGAGAAGGCGCGGGGCGTCGCAGACGAGCACGACAGCATCGAGCGCGCACTCACCTACGACGAGTTCACGGACGGCGAGGCGACCGACGCGTACGACGCAGTCTACGTCGCCACGCCGAACGCGCTCCACCTTCCTTACGTCGAAGCAGCGGCGGAGTTCGGGAAAGACGTCCTCTGCGAGAAGCCGCTGGAGGCCACCACCGAGCGCGCCGAGAAACTCGTCGAGGCCGCACGTGACGTGACTCTCGGCGTCGAGTACCGGATGCACGTCCAGCCGGCGGTCCGCATGATGCGCGAACTCGTCGCCGACGGGTTCATCGGCGACGTGACGCTCGTTCACGGGAACATGTCCCAGCGCATGCTGGAGATCAACGAGAATCCCGACCAGTGGCGGCTGAATCCCGACCTTGCGGGCGCGGGCGCGTCCGTGACCGACCTGGGAGTGTACTCCATCAACACGACCCGCTTCGTCACCGGCCGCGACCCGGTCGGCGTCTCCGGCGCGACGTGGTCCGAGCACGAGGCCTTCGACGACGTGCCGGACGAACGAGCCTCCTTCACCGTCGAGTTCGAGGACGGCGTCCTCGCGTCCTGCACGGCGAGCCAGAACGCCCACTACGCGAGCAGTCTCCGCATTGTGGGGACCGAGGGCGAACTCCTCCTCGAAGACGCGTTCCTCGGCGGCGAGCGGGAACTGACCGTCACCCGCGGCGATACGACTATTCAGACGGAGTTCGACCAGATACGGGAGACCAAGCGCTCGATCGAGTCCTTCGCCGACCACGTCCTGACGGATACGCCGATCCTCGGCGACGGCGAGCACGGACTCGTCGACCAGCGCACCATCGACGCCGTCTACGAGGCCGCGGCGTCCGGCGAACGCGTCGACCTCTCGGAGTAACTGCCGCGCGCGGTCACGACTCGTGAATCGAGTGCTTCTTCGGCTCAATACGAGCGAGAGACGCGGAGCGTCACCAGTTCGACGCGGCTCACGCTTCGTCGAAGAGCGTCTCGCCGTTCACCATGTGCTCCTCGACGGTGTCGAGGTCGAGCGTGACGCCGAGACCCGGCTCTTCGGGCACCGTCATGTAGCCGTCGTCGATGAGGTTGTCTTCCTGGATTAGGTCCTCCCACCAGCCGAGCTCGTAGGAGTGGTACTCGACGGCGAGGGAGTTCGGCACCGCGGCCCCGACGTGGGCGCTCGCGACGGTCGCGACCGGCGAGGAGACGTTGTGCATCGCCACGGGGACGTAGTACTGATTGGCCACGTCGGCGATCCTCCGCGTCTCGCGCATGCCACCGATCTTCGGCATGTCCGGCGCGACGATGTCGACCGCCTGGTTCTCGAGGAGGCGCCGGTGCTCGGTGACGCGGTAGCGGTTCTCGCCGGCGGTGATGGGTGTCGTCGTGTCGTCGGTGACCGTCTCTTGGACCTCGAGATTCTCCGGCGGGACCGGGTCCTCGAGCCACCAGACGTCGTAGTCCTCGATCGCGTCCGCCAGTCGTTCGGCGGAGTTGGCTGAGAACGTCCAGTGGCAGTCGAAGGCCACGTCGGCGCGGTCCTTGACGCGCTCGGTGACCTTTTCGACGATCTCCGCCTTGTGGCGGATCTCGCCCGGTCGGAGGTGACGGTTGGCGCGGTCCTTCTCGTACCCGGACGGCACGTCGAGGTCGAACTTCAGCGCGTCGTACCCGAGCTCCTCGACGACGCGCTCGGCCTCGTCGGCGCAGGCGTCGGCGTCCGCCTCCGACTCGGTGTGACAGTCACAGTAGACGCGCATGTCGTCGCGGTACTTGCCGCCCAGCAGTTGATAGGCGGGGACTTCGATGAGCTTGCCGGCGAGGTCGTGGAGCGCGACCTCGACCCCGGAGATGGCGCTGACCGTGACGCCCTCGACCGACCCCTCGCCGGACATCTTCTGGACGAGATGCTCGTAGAGGCGGTCGATGTCCAGCGGGTTCTCGCCGGTCAGAAACGGGGTCATCCGCTCGATCAGTTCCGGGATGCCCGCCCCCCAGTAGGCCTCACCGGTGCCGACGACCCCCGCGTCAGTGTAGATGCGGACGAGCGTCCACGGGAAGTTCCCGTCGACCATCGTACACTGTACGTCCGTGATCTCGACGTCTCGGCCACCGCCGCGTTTGGCCGCCGCACCCATCGTCTCCTGGTCCAGTTTCCGCATCGTGTACTCCGCGTTGGGGTCGTGTAGACCCGCGTAGTCTCGTCCCATGCGGCGGCCTACTGTGGGCCTGTACTAAAGTATGGAGGAATCGGTCCGACGGTGTTCGGCCCGCCGAAATGCCGCTCGTATCTATCCCACGAAACTGACCGGCTGTTCGGACGATACGCGGTAGCGACCGACTCGACTCATACGGATTATTGTAGCGATTTACCGGTACGAGGTCGGCCCGGCCTCGGAGAGACGACGCGAAGCGGTACGTATCGGCTCCGCCGGTCACCCGGACCACTCATCGCGGTGTGCGTCGCTACAGAAGTGTATCGTGACGACCTCGCCGTCGTCGACGCGCGTGACGACTCTGTGGTCGGGGTTCTCTACCAGCGCGTCGCCGCAGACGGCGCATGTCGGCGCCTCGTCCGCGGAGACGTCCTCGTTGAGATCAGAAGTCGGATCCACCATCTTGTCACAGCCGAGTACACGGACCTACTTAATCGCACACATCGACGGCGAGAGGTTGGACGCTCGCAGGTTCGGAACCGACGCGAAACCGGGTCCGACACATCTAATGTAACACAGACGACGGGGGCTACCGGTCGCGCGTGACCGACTCGCCCGGGGTGGTCGTCGCGCCGGGGGAGAGCCGCAGGCCGGGGCTGAGACTCGTGTTGATCCCGGTCTTCACGCCGTCGCCGGCGACGACGCCGAACTTCCGGCGGCCCGTCGAGATGCGGTCGCCCTTCACGGCGAATCGAACGTCCGCGTCGTCGTGACGGAGGTTCGCGACATTCGTCCCGGCACCGAAGTTCACGTCCCTGCCCAGAACGCTATCGCCGACGTACGAGAGGTGCGGAACGTGCGTTCCGGCCATGAGGACGCTGTTTTTCACTTCGACGCTCGTCCCGACGTGCGTGTCCTCGGCGAGGAGCGTCGCGCCGCGGACGTAGGCGTTCGGACCGACCCCCGCACCGGAGCGAACCAGCGCCGGTCCCTCCACGACGACGCCCGCGTCGACGGTCGCGCCCTCCTCGACGACGACCGGACCGCGGAGCTCGGCGTCTTCGTGGACCGAACCGCGGACGTCGCGGTCGAGTTCCGCAAGTTTCCACTCGTTGGCTTCCAGCAGTTCCCACGGGCGACCGCAGCCGAGCCAGCGCTCGACCTCCACGGTCGCGACGGACCGCTCGTCGATCACGCGGGAGAGAACGTCCGTGATCTCGTGTTCGCCGCGCTCGCTGAGCGGCACGTCCAGCCACTCGCGGACCGCGGCCGGGAACCGATACGCACCGACGTTGACGAGGTCCGTCGGCGGGTCGCTCGGCTTCTCGACGATGCCGGTGACGACGCCGTCCGCCACCTCGAAGACGCCGTAGCTCGCGGGGTCGTCGACGCGATAGGTTCCGACGGCGGGCCCCTCTGCCGAGAGGAGGGCGTCGATGCTCTCGCGGTCGTAGAGGTCGTCGCCGTTGAGGACGACGAACGGACCGTCGAGGTGTTCGCTCGCGCAGT
The DNA here is from genome assembly GCA_003023165.1 of Halobacteriales archaeon QS_9_67_15. Classification (GTDB taxonomy): domain Archaea; phylum Halobacteriota; class Halobacteria; order Halobacteriales; family Haloarculaceae; genus Halosimplex. The sequence continues at coordinate 23,440 of PXSD01000169.1, forward strand.
CGACCGCGTGGGCCGTCCCGAGCTGCTCCTCCTGGACCGCGTACTCGACGGGGACGCCGCGGTACTCGTCGCCGAAGTACTCTCTGACCGCGTCGGCCTCGTAGCCGACCACGAGGACCAGCTCCGAGGCGCCGGCGTCGACGGCGGCGTCGGCTCCGTGCGCGACGAGCGGCCGGTCGGCGACCGGGAGCATCGGTTTCGGGAGCGACGCTGTCAGCGGCCGCATCCGGGTTCCCTCCCCGGCCGTCAACAGGACCACTTGCATGGTCGTCCGGTGACCCGGACGGCTCAAAGAGCTACCGGCGTGCGCTCACTGTGGCGAGCGACCCCGGAGACCGGTGCCCGTTGATTGGTAACGCGACACATACTAAAGCGGCCGGGACATACATCGGCGACCGAGAGCGATGTCTGGATCCGACGGTCCGAACGGGCGGAAGGGGAATCGAACGGCAGCGACCGACGGCGGCGGATCGGCGAGAGAGGGCGGTTCCGGGTTACCGGCGTCGGTGGTCGCGGACATCCGGTCGGACGACCGTCGGCGGCGCGCGCTCGCGCGACTCGCCGAGACGGAGCGGGCGCTCCCCGTCTCCGACCTGGCGCGACAGGTCGCGGCGACGGAGCGAGACGAGGGGGTGGACGACGTGCCGACCGACGCGGTCGACACCGTCAGGCGAGACCTGTTCGAGACGCACCTCCCGAAACTCACCGCGACCGAAGTCGTCGACTACGATTCTCAGGTGGGAACCGTCGAGTTGGCGACCGACGACGAGCGGCTCTTCGCCGACAACGGGAGCTGACAGAGGCGTACCGTCCGACCAGAACCGGGTCGTCGACAACGGAAAGAACAATACAGGCAGCCACCTAATCGCCGGTACTGTGACGAACACGCAGGTCACGCACGTACAGATCGACAACTACGGGCCGTGGACTGTCACGCCGGAGCCGCGGCGGGAAGTCGACCTCCAGACGCTCCAGTCGCGCCTCTACGCAGACCTCTCGCAGCTCGTCGGGAACAGGGGCGGGTACGTCTTCTTCTCGCGGTTCGACAACATGATCGCAGTGACGAACGGACTCGACGAAGCCGACCACCGGCTCATCCAGGAGTCCGTCGGCAACCGCTACCCCGTCACCATGAGTCTCAGCGTCGCGACCGGAACGACACCCGCCGAGGCGCTGGGGACTGCCACCGAACAGTTGCAGGAGGCCGGGAGCGCACAGGACAAGTCCCGCCGTGAGATCCTCCGCGGTCGCACCATCGATCCGGAGTTTCGGACCGGCGAGGACCTCCAGATCGCTCACTTCGACGTCAACGACGCGACCGGTAAGTACACCGACGAACTCAACGAGTTCGACACCTTCATTCAGATCGAACAGGGGTACGCGGAGCTGATGCGGCACATGCGCCGAGCGTACGACTCCCTCTCTTTTTTCGTCGGTGGCGACAACGTCATCGCTGTCTGCTCCGAGATGGACGCCGCCGAGTACCAAGACGCGGTCGACCACGTCCGCAAAGCGGTCGACGTGGAACTCAAGGTCGGCGTCGGACGCGGCGAACTCGCTAACGAGGCCGGAATAACGGCGAAGCACGCCCTCGAGGAGTGTCGAGCGACCGGTGACGACGTGCACGTCGACTGGGCGAGCGAGCAGACGGAACCGACGAACTGAGCCGCGACCGTCGACACTTCCTGACCGGACGATGCCGCGTTGCATTGGGCGTGCGCCGTCTTAAGGGTGGCGTAGGTACCTTTTAGATGACGTGTGTGAAACGTCCGCACATGGAGAGAGACGTGAGCGTCCGGGAGGTGATGGACCGGGAGTTCCTCGGTGCCAGCGAGTCCGACGGCCTCCGAGAGGCAGCGGAGTTGATGCTGGTGGAAGACGCCGACAGCGTCGTCGTCCTCCGGGGGAGCGACCCGGTCGGGGTCGTGACGGAACGCGATGCGCTGGAGACGTTCGTCCGGACGGACGGAGACTCCGCGACAGTCGCGGACGCGATGACCGAAGACGTCCCCACCGTCGCCCCAGAGATGACTATCGCCGAAGCCGCGGACGAGATGTCCGCACAGTCGACCCAGCGAGTCCTCGTCTCCGGCGAGTCCGAACCGCTCGGGGTCCTGACGGAACACGACCTCATGACGGCGTCGCCGTTTTCACCGACCGCCGACGGCCCGACCGCCGTCGAGGGAGGGCGTGCCGTGGCCGGCGTCTCAGCGGGCCGCGGCCAGTCAGCGACGGAACGGCGCGGCGAGGGCCGCTTCGCGGACCAGTCGCTCTGTGAGGCCTGCGGCTCGCTCGCGCGGGACCTCTCGCCGTTCAACGGACAGCTGCTCTGTTCCGACTGTCGAGACATCTGACCGACCGCCCGGCGGACTCCCCGACTGACTCGCGGTGGCCGTGAACGCGCCGTGACGACGGTAGGCTCCGATTACATGAGCGCGTTCTGGTACGATTCATTACTAGCAGTTCGCCGGTCGGTCCTGACCGGACAGTACCACCGCAGACGGCCAACTCGGCAGTCTCGTTTCGGTACCGAAACGTGACAGTTTGTGGATCACCTTTATACTTGTCGCCTGATAACGGACGGATCGAGATGGCACGAAAGCTACGTCGACGGAGAGTACTGAAGGGACTCGGGGTCGCAGGTGCAGCCGGTCTGGCCGGGTGTGCACAGGCCGGCGACGACACGGCCACGGAGGGCGACGGTGGAGGCGACGGGGACGGTGACGGGATGGACGAAGGCACGCCGACGGAGACGCCGGAGTCCGACGACGGCACGGAAACCGACGCCGGAACCGCCACCGAGGGCGGCGGTGACATGTCACGGACGCTCAGAGTCGGCATCCTGATGGGCGTCACCGGCGGGCTCTCGGAACTCGGCCCGCCGATCCGACAGGCGGCGGAACTGGCCGCCGACTACATGGACGAACAGAGCGACATGTTCAGCGTCGAGTACCAGTTCGAGGACACCGCGACCGACCCGAACACCGGGATCTCGGGGGCGGAGGCGCTGGTCGACGCCGACTATCCGGCCATCGCCGGCGCGCTGTCGTCGACGGTCACGATCCAGACGGCCGAGAACGTCACGGTCCCCGTCGGTCGCGAGCGCCTCGAAGCCGAGACGACGGCCACGCTCTCCCTGAACAACGACTACGGGCAGGGACTGGCAGATGCCTACACCTCCGCGTGGGAAGACGCGGGTGGGAGCGTCCAGAACCAGGTGAGCTTCGAGCCGGGCCAGGGGTCGTACACCTCACAGCTGAGTTCGGCGCTCCAGGACCAGCCGGACCTGCTGATGGTCGTCGGCTACCCGAAGAGCGGGGTCCAGATCTTCCGTGACTTCTACGGCGACTACTCGCAGGACTTCTGTGACATCATCGTCCCGGACGGGCTCCAGAGCGGGAATCTGCCGGGGGACGTCGGCAACTCGATGCGGAACGTCTGGGGAACCGCCCCGACCTCGACCGGACCGGGCCGCGAAACCTTCGACCAGCTCTACCAGGACGCGTACGACGCAGACCCGTCCGAGAGTCCGTTCACCGGTCAGTCGTTCGACGCCGTGGCCGTCCTCGCACTCGCCAACGCCGCCGCCGACGAGAACGACGGCGAGGCGATCCGCGACCAGATGCAGGCCGTCGCCAACGAGGGCGGCGAGGAGGTCACTCCCGAGAACCTCGCCGAGGGGCTCGAGATGGCCGCGAGCGAGATCGAGATCAACTACCAGGGCGCGTCCAGCGCCGTCGAGTTCGACGACGTCGGTGACATCGCCGCCGCGACCTACCAGCTCTACCGCTACGAGGAAGGCGGCTTCGAAGTGATAGAGAACATCGAGTACTCCGCCTGAGGCGGCGTCCGTTTTTCGAGGGGCGCTCCGCCCCGCTCACCCACCGAGGAACTGCTGGCGGACTTCCTCGTCCGCCAGGAGGGCGTCGCCGGAGTCGACGAACCGGTTCTCGCCCTGGACCAGCACGTACCCGCGGTCACAGCGTCTGAGCGCCTCCTTCGCGTTCTGTTCGACCATCAGGACCGCCGTCCCCGAGTCGTTGACGGCGTCGATGCGGTCGAACAGGTCCTCGACGAGGTCGGGAGCCAGTCCCGCCGACGGCTCGTCGAGCAGGAGGAGGTCGGGGTCGAGCATGAGCGCCCTGCCCATCGCGAGCATCTGCTGTTGCCCGCCCGAGAGCGTCCCCGCCCGTTGGTTTTCGCGCTCCTCGAGGATCGGGAAGCGGTCGTAGACCGCCGCGAGTCTGTCCTCGGGGAACTCCTCCAGGATGTACGCGCCCATCTCGAGGTTCTCGCGGACGGACAGGCCCGCGAAGACGTTCTCGTTCTGCGGGACGTAGCCGAGCCCGTGATGGACGAGCGTCTCCGGGGCCACACCGGTGACGTCCTCGCCGTCGAAGCTGACGGTCCCGCCGAAGACGTCTGTCAGCCCGAAGACCGACTTCATCACGGTGGATTTGCCCGCGCCGTTCGGGCCGACGATGGTGACGTACTCGCCGTCGGCGACGGTCATGTCGACGCCGCTCAGGATCTGCAGGTCGCCGTATCCGGCGTCGAGGTCCCGGACGGCGAGCAAGGCGTCTCCCGGGGCGACCGCGTCCGCGTCGCTCGTCGCCGTGGTCTCCTCGGGCGACTCGGCCGTCGGGACGCCGTCGGGGTCGGTCGCGTCGCTCATACGTCCTCACCCAGGTAGGCGTCGATCACCCTGTCGTTCGACCTGATCTCGGCCGGCGGTCCCTCGGCGAGTACCTGTCCCTGGTGCATGACGATGACGTGTTCGCAGTGTTCCATGATGAGGTCGATGTCGTGTTCGACGAGGAGGAAGGTCAGTCCCTCCTCGCGAAGCTCGTGGATTCGGTCGAGCAGTTTCTCCTCGAGCGTGGGGTTGACGCCGGCGAACGGCTCGTCCAGGAGCATCATCGTGGGGTCAAGCATGAGCGCCCGCGCGAGTTCGAGTAGTTTCCGCTGCCCGCCGCTCAGGTTGCCCGCGCGCTCCTCGGCGAGGTGGTCGATCTCGAACAGTTCGAGCGTCTCCCAGACCGTCTCCCGCAACTCGCGCTCTTCGTCGCGCACGCTGCCGCGCAATCCCGGGAGCACTGCGTTCGTGAGCGTCTCGCCGGACTGGCCGCGCGGCGACAGCATCAGGTTCTCGAGGACGGTCATCTCCTCCAGTTCGCGAGCGATCTGGAAGGTTCGGACGAGGCCGCTGTTGGCGATCGAGCTCGTCCGCATCCCGGTGAGGGTCTCCCCCTCGAAGGCCACGCGGCCGGCGTCGGGTTCGTGGACGCCCGTGATCAGGTTGAACGTCGTCGACTTCCCGGCACCGTTGGGACCGATGAGTCCGGTCAGCGACCCTCGTTCGACCGAGAACGAGACGCCGTCGACGGCGTCGATACCGCCGAAGGACTTCCGGAGGTCCTCGACGACGAGCGACGCCGACTCCGCGTCCAGTTCCCGGCGCGCGGACTCGCCGCTGTCGACCGCTTGCTCGGTCTCGGCCTCGTCCGAGCGGTCCGCTGTCGCGGTCTCGCCCGACCCTTCGACGGTCGTCCCGTCCTCAGTCATCGCGACCACCTCCGTCGGCCGCGGTCGGTGTCTCGGGCTTCTGGCGCGGTTCGCGGTCGAGGAGGTCGATGCTCGACGCCACCTCCTTGCGGTGGCCGAGCAGGCCCGTCGGTCTGCGGTGCATCAGGACGATGAGCACGACGCCGACCAGGACGAACCGGAGCGACGAGATGTTCTGGAGCGTGTACGCGAGAAACGGCGTCACGTCCAGCGAACCCAGCGGTCCGAGCGCGGCCGCGAACGTGCTCGGTGCGTCGCCCGTCGGGATGTACTTCGAGAAGATGCGGCTCACGTACAGCGGTCCCTGAAAGAGGAGACTGGCGAACAGCGCTCCGCCGATGACGCTCCCGGTGTTCGACCCCGCACCGCCGATGATGAGCGCGATGAAGATGTAGAACGTCTGGAGCGGGCGGAACGTAGTCGACGTGGGGTCCGTGAACCCGCGCTGGGTCTCCCAGAGGATGCCGCCCAGTCCCATCAGCGCGCAGCCGATCATGAATACCTTGACCTTGAACATCCGGGTGTCCTTGCCGAGCGAGTTTGCGACCAGTTCGTCCTCGCGGATGGCCTTGAGGACGCGGCCGAACGGCGAGTTACCGATCCGGCGGAGCAGGACGTAGAAGAGGACGACGAACCCGATGAGGACGAGCGTGTAGGTCATCGAGACGACGACGGTTTCCCTGACACCGATCGACGCGAACGCCGGGAGGACCGTGTTCCCGACCACCGTTCGACTCCCGCTGGCCGGGTTCATCGGGTTCGTGTAGTAGAGCGACTTGACCGGTATCGTCGGATTGATCGGCATGCTGATCCCGCGCCCGGCACCGGAGCCGAGCGTGAGGTCGGGAACGACGGCGAGGCCGTCGAAGAGCGTGAACTCCTCGAGCGAGGTCGAGAGCAGCGAGAGCCGGACGATCTCGGAGAACGCGACGGTGACGATGGCGAGGTAGTCGGCGCGGAGCCTGAGCGCCGGGAGCGCGACGAGCGCGCCGGCGAGCGCGGCCACGGCCATCCCGCCGACGATGCCGGCCCACAGCGGGAGGCCGAGGCCCGGTGGGCTCCCGCCGGTCGGTGCCGTCAGCGCGGCGAAGGTGTAGACGCCGACGGCCATGAAGCCTGCGACGCCGATGTTGAACAGCCCGGTGTAGCCCCAGTGGAGGTTCAGCGCGAGGACGAGCATGGCGTACAGCGCCGTCCAGAACGTGATCGCCTGGAGGGCGGCGACGATGCCGCCGATCCCCTGTGAGGGACCGAGGATGACGAAGATCGTGAACAGCGCGTAGACGCCGAACATGACGAGTGCGATGAGCCCGGCGTCGCCCTCCCGAACCTCCTCGGAGATCCGGTCGGTGACGGTCGGCGCGGTCGCAGCGTCGCGGTCGGCGTCGCTCATGCGGTCGTCACCCCCCCGAAGAGGCCGTCGGGACGGACCACGAGCACGAGGATCATGATCGCGAAGGCGGCGGCCGTCGAGAACGACGACGGGATCCACACCAGCGAGACGGAGTTCGTGAGACCGATGAGGACCCCGCCGGCGATCGCACCGTATATCGACCCGATCCCGCCGAGGATGACCGCGGCGAAGATGAGCAACAGGAGGAGCCAGCCGAGGTTGAACGCGAGCGTCCCGCGCTCGAGGGCGATGAGGTACCCGGAGGCACCGGCGAGTCCGCCGCCGATGATCCACGTCGCGCGGACGACGCGTTCGGTCGGGATCCCGGTCACGCGCGCGAGGTCTTCGTTGTCGGCCATCGCGCGCATCGCCTTCCCGAGTTTCGTTCGCTGGAGCGTGACGTGGAGCGCGTACATCAGGACGACCGAGACGACGACGAGTGTCATCTCTGCGCTAGAGATGGTGACCAGCTCCGCCGAGTAGCTGCCGAAGTCGACCACGGGGAGTTCGGTGTAGAAAGCGCCGCTCGGCACGTCACCGCTCTGTGCCTGGATGACGGTCGACCGCTTGTCCGCGAACGCGAGTTTCCCGTCGACGCTCGCGAGGATGAGTTTCGCGCCCCCGGCGGTCAGCCCGCGGTTGCGCGCCCCGAAGACGAAGACGACGAGGTAGCGCAACGCGAGCGCAACGCCGATACTCGCGATGAGGACGGCGATGCCACTCTGGTCTCGCATCGGCTCGAAGATGATCCGGTCGAGGACCAGCGAGAGGACGATGGTCCCGAGGACGGCGACGACGAGGCCGGCGAAGACGGCGAGTGGCGTCTGGAAGACGTTGATCGAGAGTACCGCCGAACTGGGACCGTCCGGGCCGAAGCCGACGGTCGCGAGGTACAGGGCGTTCCCCTCGAACGCGCCCGAGCCGAACCCGGCGACGAGCCACGCGGCCGCCCACCCGGCGAACGCGCCGCTCGTGACGTAGTCGCCGTGCGCGAAGTTCGCGAAGCTCAGGATGCTGTAGGTCATCGAGAGGCCGATCCCCGCCAGTCCGATGCCGAGTCCGACGACGAGCCCGTTCCAGACCAGCGTGACCAGCCGGCCGACCGCGAGACTCCCGCCGAGGAGCGACGCGGACCCGACGGTCAGTTCGACCCCGACGAGCTTGAACAGGAGGTCGAGAAACAACAGGACGAACAGACCGCCGAACAGCGTGGTCTTCGGGCGCTCGACGACCGCCAGTCGCCAGTCCGCGAGTCGCTCACTCGTGGCCATAGCTCGAGTACTGCGGCGGCGTCGGTCCGCGGTCGCGAGTCCACCCAGCTCGGCCCGTCCGTCGCCGCTTCGCGACGAACGAGCCGGTCCGTTCTGCGACCGACCGGCCCCATCTCGACGACCGGCCGGAGCCGACGGACCCGGGCCGCCGGTCACCCCGTTCCCTCACGAATCTGTCATTCGTCACCGCCTGCGCTGTCGCCGTCGTGTCCTGCCGACGGACCGTGTGATCAATCGTCATACCGTATTCCTCTGTGGGACTGGAGCACCCAGGGTGATAAAACTCTTCGACAGTGGGCCGAAGAGATTAGTTCGTCCGCGGCCTCTGTTCGATGACTCGATGGAAATCGAACTCGCGACGGTCGAGCAGGCCGAGCGCGTCACGGACCTGTGGGTCGCGCTCGCGGACGAGCAGATACAGTACGACTCGCACGTCCTGCCGGAGCGCAATCGGAGCATGGTCGCGGACGAGTTGACGCGCCACGCCGTGACCGACCGTCTCCTCGTCGCCACGGAGAGAGGCGAGATCGTCGGATTCGTGATGTACGCACTCGACCGCGGCAGTTACGAGATGGACGTGACACAGGGGGTCGTCGAGAACCTCTACGTCGAGCCGGAGTCCCGCAACGAGGGGGTCGGTGGCGAGTTGCTCGCGGCTGCGGAGCGCCAGCTCGACGGACTCGGAGCGGAGACAGTTGTCCTGGAGGCGATGGCGGAGAATCTCGCCGCGAAACGGTTCTACCATCGGCACGACTACGACACCCATCGCGTGCAACTGGAGAAATCGCTGGAAAGCGATAACCACTCAAAGGAGGGGCGGTAAGGGACGACTGCGCCAGGGGAGCTTGGGTGGTTCAAGCACTCGACTTGTAATCGAGACTCCCGGGGTTCAAATCCCTGCCCTGGCTTCGGTTCGGACTCCCGGCTACCGTGATCACGCGCGCTCGAACACAGCCGGTCGGACGCTCAGGCTCCGCCTTCGAGCGGGTTGTACGTTCCGTTGATGTTCCACTCGTGGAGACAGAAGGGGTCGCCAGTGGGTCGGTCGCCGTCCTCGTCGGTCGCGACGGCCCACGTACCGCGGTCGTCGTCCCAGACGTCGGTTCGGCCGCAGCGTTCGCACTCGCGTTCATTCGGGGGGACAATGGTTGTCATGCCACAGTCTCCGTCGCGGAGGGTAATTAATTCCGCGAACTCCGGACTCGCGCCGTCCCTCAGCCTGAAATGCCGACCGGTCGTACCCTCCGCTATGATTTCGAGGCGCTCGTTCGTGGTCGCGACCTGTGGGGTGCTCGTCGCCGGTTGTTCGTCCGGATTGAGCGGGACCACGGACACCGACACCGACGAGGGGCCGGCGGGCACGACGGCGAGTACGGGAAACGGAACAACGACGGAGACCGGACGGATGGACCCGCTCACCGTCTCGACAAGTGCGTTCGACGACGGCGAATCGATCCCGAAGCGATACACTGGCGCCGGTGAGGACGTGTCGCCGCCGCTCACCGTCGAATCCGTCCCCGCCGACGCGGAGACGCTCGCCGTGGTGGTCGACGACCCGGACGCGAACGACTACCTCCACTGGCTGATCTGGAATATTCCAGCCGACCGGACGGAGATCCCCGAGGGGATCCCCCGGACGGAGACAGTCGACTCACTGGACGGTGCTCGACAGGGCACGAACGACTTCGGCGAGCTGGGCTATCGCGGGCCGTTCCCGCCGACGGACGACGGACCACACACCTACCGGTTCACGACCGTCGCCGTAGACACGACTCTCGACGTCGAGTCCGGTGCGGGACGCGACGCGCTCGAATCGGCCCTCGACGGACACGTCGTCAACAGGCACCGATTCACGGGAGAATTCGAACGTTGATCACATATCTCCCAAAGAACCGAATGTCTTAACGAACACCGTCTAAGATGGCGATTATACACCTAGTATCCCCTTGCAGGAACGCTTTTGATGACATGTGTTCACATAATAGGTATGCATAAGGAGGACCCGTACACGCCGGAGAAGTCCCGGTACGAGTGCGTCGAGTGCCTGAACAGAGAGACGACCGACGGAACGGTGGGTGCCTGTCCCGAGTGTGGCGGTCGGATGAAGAACGTGGCCGTCCCGCGAGAGTAACAGAACACCGCGTTTCGGCGGCGACGGTGCTCGCCTGATACGGATTATTGTAGCGATTTACCGGTACGCGCCGACCCCGGGGTCGTCGCAATCCGGAAATAATCTACAATAATCCGTATGAGCCTTATTCGTCGAAGTCGGGGAGTTCGTCCGGCGGTTCGTAGTCCGCGCCCCAGTCGATGTACTCCGACTTGAGCACGTCACAGACAGTCTGCCCGAACTCGGTCAACCCCGCGTTGATAGTCGAGACGGTGCCCCAGGAGTCGAGCCCCGTGTGGATGTCCATCCGTCGCCAGTCTTCCGGGATCCCGGGGGCGTGGTAACCGACGCGGTCTGCGAAGTCGTCCCAGAAGAAGTCGAACTCCGCGAACAGACCCAGTTCGGTGCAGATGTCGAACGTCTCCTCGTCCATCTCGGTGCGGGCCGCCCAGTCATCGAATGCCTCCGCCCACGCGCCCGATTCGAGGAACTTGCCGAGTTCGTCGCGGCGGTAGTCGTCCACTTCGACGTTCACGTCGTCGTACTCCGCTGCGTCCAGTTGGGATTCGAGCTCGGGGGGGTCCGGCGGGGCGACGTCGAGTGTCATGCCACCGAGTACGTTCGGTCGCGGGAAAAGTCCACGCACACGCGGTCTCGCTCCGGCCGCTCCCCGGTCGTCACGAGTTCGCGTCCTTGTTGTCGCCGTCGAGCGCCTCTGCTCGCAGGCGCTCGCCCTCGTCGGTGGACACGGTGAGGGGTGGGACTTCCACGGGATTCCGGTCGCCGTCGATGGCGACGTAGACCGAGTACGACTCGGTCGTCAGTTCGCGGTCGCCCGAGCGGGGATCCTCGCGGAAGACGCGCAGTCGGGCGCGGACGCTGGAGCGGCCGGTCTCGTAGACGTAGGCCTCGACGAGGGCCGTCTCGCCGACGGGAATGGGTCGCTTGAAGTCGACCTGGTCCATCCGGGCGGTGACGCAGTCCTGGCCGGCGAAGCGCATCGCGGCCATCGCGCCGACCTCGTCCATCCACTTGAGGACGTTCCCCCCGTGGGTGGTCCCGAGAGAGTTGGCGTGGTTCGGCTGGACCATGTAGCGGTTCTCCAGAAACGTGTCCATCAGGTCGGGCATTGCCGGCGGTTGGACGAGCGGCCTGTTAGGTCTGACCGTTCGGCGAGAACGCAGTCCGGAGTCCGAGTCGGAGCGTCCGCCTGCGGTCGGAGTGGCCCGCGATGGGCGGAATGGAGGGATTTATACTCCGGCGAGGCAGGGGTAGGGGTATGGACCGCGTAGACGTAGCGACCGTGGGCGGTGGCCCCGCCGGCACGTCGGCGGCGTGGGCGGCCGCCCGAGAGGGGGCCGACGCCCTCGTCGTCGAGAAGGGCGTCCCTCGGGCCGACCGCGACCGCATCGGACCGGACTCGACGGACGCCGCCGGCATGCTCGACTACTGGGTCGACATCATGGACGTGTCGCCCGAGGCGATCCCGGACGACGTGATCCTTAGCGTCCTCGACGGCGCGGAGTTCATCGGCCCGACCGAGTCCGTCACGCTCGAAGAGACGGGCATCGATTCCTCGTACGACCACTTCGGGTTCGCCTTCCATCGCGCGAAGTTCGACGACTGGCTGCGCGACCGCGCCGAGGAGGCCGGCGGCACCTACCGCGTCGGAACCAGCGTCGACGGGGTCGAGACGGACCTCTCAGAATCCCCCCGACACACGCTTCGGCTCGCCGACGGCGACGAGATCGGAGCCGACTACCTGATCCTCGCCGACGGGCCACAGCGGACCGTCACCGCTGGCGTCCTCGACCAGTTCCTCCCCGGCGGCCGGAGCGCCTCGGACTACGTCGCGCCGAACGAGGCGAACCACATCGCCTACCAGGAACACCGCAAGATCCCGGAGGAGCTGTTCGACCCGGCCTACATCAAGTTCTGGTGGGGACTCATCCCTGGACACACCGCGTATCCGTGGATCTTCCCGAACGACGACAACGTCGCCCGCGTCGGCCTGACGATGCCCATCGGGATGGACCTCGACGACGTGGCGAACCCCGAGGGCTACGACCTGCTCGAACCCGACGACGAGCGGATCCCCTCCGGAGCGGTATACCTCCGGCGCCTGCTCGAACGGGAGTACCCGGGCTACGACCTCGACGACTTCCCGCTGGTCGAGGACCGCGGGAAACAGGACGGGACGGAGGCCTACCCGATCTCCTCGACGCGACCGATAGACTCGCCGACCGGCGCGGGCGTCGCCGTCGTCGGCGGCGCGATGGGGACGACCTCGGCGTTCCACGAAGGGGGTGACCACGTGGCCGTCCGAACCGGCAAGATCGCCGGCGAACTCGCCGCCAACGACCAGTTACTCAAGTACAATGGCCGCTGGAAGCGCGCCATCGGCGACGAGATCCTCAGGAACGTCGCGTTCGCGGAGATCGTCCGCGGCTGGGAACCGGACGACTGGGACCGCGTCTTCGCGGCGACCAGGCAGATGCAGCGCAAAGGCGGCTACGACTGGGGCGGCGCGCTGCGGTCGGGCGCGACCGCGCTGCGGGTTCTCGCGGACTACAAGTGGACGAAACGCGGCTTCAGCGACGGGAAGCACGTGCAGTTGCGACAGGACGAGTACACCGTCTGAAGACGAACAGAGTCGCGAACTGCCGGTTCGGGCTCAGGCGTCGGGGAACCGGACCGTGTGCCGGAGCGTCCCCACGTCGTCGACCTCTACCTCGACCTCGTCACCGTCCGAGAGCGGGCCGACGCCCTCGGGGGTCCCGGTGGCGATCACGTCGCCCGGTTCGAGCGTCATGTACTCCGTGGTCTCTTCGATCAGCTCTGGGACCGAGAAGACCATCCGGTCGATAGTCGAGGACTGTTTCGTCTCGCCGTTGACGCGCGACTCGATGGTCGCGTCCGTCGAGAGGTGTTCGGGGGTTGCGATGACCGGCCCGATGGGTGCGGCGTTGTCGAAGGCCTTGCCGCGGACCCAGTTCCGTTCGATGTCCTGGTCGTCGCGGTTGGAGATGTCGTTGAAGCAGGTGTAACCCGCGATCACGTCGTCCGCGTTGGCGGCGTCGACGTTCCGACACTGCTCGCCGATGACGACGCCGAGTTCGGCCTCGTACTCGACGCGTTCCTTGCCGGCCGGGAGCGTCACCGTGCTACCGTGGGTCGCGACGGTGTTCGGCGTCTTGATGAACAGGAGCGGACGGTCTGGGACCGCTTCGTCGCGCTCGTCGGCGTGGTCGGCGTAGTTGCGGCCGACGCAGATGATCTTCGTCGGTTCACAGGGTGCGAGGATGTCGACCTCCTCGGGGTCGAACGTCTCGTCGCCGAACGCGATGCGCCCGTACGGTCCCGCGGCGGCGGTGACGACGTCTTCCCCCGCTTCGGTCGCCCACCGACCGCCGCGCACGTTACCGGCAGAATCGCGAAAGCGGACGCGTCTCATGACCCGGATATGTCCCGGCCACCTGATAAGCGTTTTCAGAACGGGAGGAAGTAGCACACCGTCGTCGCCGGGGGGAGTCGAAGTACCGAACGGCTTTTGAGAGGCCGCACAGTAGCCCGCGCTATGAACCTGCTCGTGGTCGGCGGCGGCGAGATGGGACGGTGGTTCGCCCGAACCGTCGCCGCCGGGACGCCCGACCCTCCGGCGGTCGCCGTCACCGACACCGACCCGAGCGTCGCCCGCGAGGCCGCCGACGCGCTGTCGGCGTCGCTCGACTCGGACGGAGCTGACGCGTCGGCCGCGCGGGTCCGTTCGGTCCCGACCGATACCGAGGAGGCCTTCGACGTGGTCGCATTCGCCGTCCCGGTCCCGGCCCTCGAAGCGGCCGTCGACTCGTACGCCGACCGCGCCGAACGGGCGCTCGTGGACGTGACGGGCGTCATGGGCCCGGCGGTCGAGACGATGGCCGCGGCCGCGCCCGACAGCGAGCGAGTCAGCTTGCACCCGCTGTTCGCCGCGTCGAACGCCCCGGGGAACGTCGCCGTCGTCCCCGACGCGCCCGGGCCGGTCACCGACGAGATCCGGGCGGCCATCGCGGCGGCGGGCAACAACTGCTTCGAGACGACCGCCGCGGAACACGACCGCGCGATGGAGACGGTCCAGGCCCGCGCTCACGCGGCCGTGCTCGCGTTCGGACTCGCTGCCGAACCCGTCCCCGAGGAGTTCCAGACCCCCGTCTCGGCCGCGCTGTTCGACGCGCTCGAGACCGTCTCCGGGAACGACCCCGGCGTGTACGTCGACATCCAGAACGCCTTCGACGGCGCCGAGAGCGTGGCGGCCGCGGCGAGGGAGATCGCGGACGCCGACGACGAGACCTTCGAGCGATCGTATCGCTCGGCCGCCCCCGAATCAATCGACGATCCCGACGGTTCCACCGGACGCGAGGGGGGAGGATCGTGAACGCGGACCAGCGCGAGCAGGTCCGCTCGAACGCCAAGTACCTGCGCGAGGTCAGGCCGGTCGACCCCGAAGAGATACACGAGTACGTCGACGGTCAGCCGCACCCGGCTGCGGTGAAGCAGGTGCTCCACGAGTCGGCGGTCGGCCTCGGCCTCGTCGAACGCGCAGACGGGACCTTCGAGCCGGTCGAGGAGGGGCCGTTCTCGCCGACGTTCCACGGCGTCGAGTCGTTCCCGGTCGAGTACGGTCGCGTCCTCGAAGACTTGCTGGTCGAGCGGTACGGCGCCGGCTGGCCCGACGGCGAGTCCGGCGACCGGTTGCGCGAACGGATCCGGGCGGTCAAGGACGACTACTACCACCAGCGCGACGTGACCTACGACGCCGAGACGGCGCTGGCCTACGGGCTCTACCACCTCCCGGACTACTATGCCGTCGTCCAGTACGTCCTCACAGACATCGCCCGTGACGGACTCGTCCCGCGCCGCTTGCGCGTCCTCGACGTCGGCGCCGGCGTCGGCGGGCCGGCCCTCGGACTGCACGATCTGCTCCCCGGGGACGCGCTGGTCGACTACCACGCCGTCGAGCCAAGCGAAGCCTCGGACGTGCTGGAGCGGCTGGTCGCCGAAACGAGACGGAACTTCCACCCGACGATCCACCGAGAGACGGCCGAATCGTTCGAGCCAGCGGACCTCGCCGACGGAACTGGGAGCGACCAGGAGACGACCGACGGGGGCTTCGACCTGATCCTCTTCTCGAATGTCCTGAGCGAACTCGACGACCCGGAATCAGTCGTCCTGCGCTACGCTGGCGCCCTCGCGGAGAACGGGACCGTCGTCGGTCTCGCGCCCGCGGACCGCAACACGGCTATCGGCCTCCGAGAGACCGAGCGGGTGGTCGCCGACCGCGGGCCGGACGCGGCGCCCGACCTCGAGACGCCGGTCTTCCAGCGACGCCTGGACGAGGGCGAGGCGACCGAAGGCGGCCTCGACGGGGAGGAACGGCGCGACGGCGAGTTCGTCACCGTCGACGTGCAGTACGCCTACACGTTCCTCAGGCGCGACGGGCGCAGGCGCGTCGACTTCACGCCGGACGGCTCGCGCGCGGCGAAGCTCGCCGACAGCGACGACCACGTGACCGACCGGGTCGACTGCTACGCGGCCAAGCTGAGCCACGACCTCGCGGCGGGCGACAACGCGCTCTACCGGATCGGCGACGGGAGCCAACAGGCAGACCACTTCGCGGTGCTCACGAAGGAGTCGACGCTCAACGCCGACCTCCGGACGGCCGAGTACGGCGACGTGCTCGCCTTCGAGAACGTGCTCGTCCTCTGGAACGACGACGAGGACGCGTACAACCTCGTCGTCGACGGCGAGACCGTCGTCGACAGAGTGCCGATATAGCGCGAGGGTGGACAGCGGACCGGCGCGGAACGCGACGGCCTCGGACGGAGGGCTTTTGCGACGCCCCTCCTCACACGGTGTATGGACGAGCCGTCGATCCTCCTGACGAACGACGACGGAATCGAGAGCGCCGGCCTGCGCGCGCTCTACGACACGCTGACGGACGTGGGCGACGTGACCGTCGTCGCCCCCGCCGGGGACCAGAGCGCGGTCGGGCGGTCGCTCTCGCACGACGTGACCGTCCGCGAGCACGGACTCGGATACGCCATCGAGGGGACGCCCGCAGACTGCACGGTCGCGGGGCTCGGGTCGCTCGCGCCGGAGACGGACGTCGTCGTCGCGGGCTGTAACCAGGGCGCCAACCTCGGCGCGTACGTGCTCGGCCGGTCGGGGACCGTCTCGGCCGCGGTCGAGGCCACCTTCTTCGACGTGCCCGCTATCTCCGTCTCGATGTACATCCCGGTCCGCGACGACGCGGCCTACGAGGACGTGCAGGTCGACCCGGAGAGCTACTCGGAGGCCGCCCGCGCCACGAAGTACCTCGTCGAGCGCGCACCGGAGACGGGCGTTTTCGACCACGCGGACTACCTCAACGTCAACGCGCCGGTCGCAGAGTGGGGACCCGCCGAAATGACGGTCACCGTTCCCTCGGAGGTGTACCAGATGACCGCGACCCGCGAAGCGGACGGGGAGATCCAGTTACACGACCGCATCTGGGAACGGATGGCCGACGGCGACGTCCCCGACCCGAAGGGGAGCGACCGGCGGGCTGTCGTCGACGGGGAGGTGAGCGTCTCGCCGCTGACGGCACCCCACACCACCGAACACCACGAGGACCTCGACGCGCTGGTCGGCGAGTACCGCTCGCAGGGGTGAGGCTCGCTCAGGGGTGCTCGGGTGGACGCGGGTAGGAGCCGAAACGCATACGTTGCAGCCGAGTGATACGCAGAACAACCGCCCTCCAGCGGTTCCGACTCATGAGACAGACAGTCGCCATCGTCGGCGTCGCCGCCCTCACCCTGTTCGCCGGTTGCGGCAGCCTCCTCGGCGGACAGGACACCGCAGCGCCGACACAGACCGACGTATCGAACGACCGACAGACCGACGGTCCGACACCGACGCAGTCAGCGACGCCGACCGCATCGGCCACACCGTCGTCGACACCCACCGCGTCGCCCACGCCGTCGCCGACCGCGTCGCCGACGCCCTCGCCGACCGACACGCCGACCGCAACACCGGTTGACGAGGACGACCCCGAGGTCGCAGTCGAAGGCGGGAATCTCTCCGTCGATGCGACCCAGGTGTACGCGGACGTGCAGGCGTTGCTCGGGACGGACGTGGACCCGCCGACGGTGTACGTCCGTGACGAGATGCCCGCGCTCGAACGCTACAACGACCAGCTCGCCGCGGACCCCTTCTACGACACGTTCGGCTACGGCTCCGAGTTCGTGAACACGAGCGTCTACCACGGTCAGGCGAGTCCGCGTCAGGTCGTCGTGATGCCGAAGAACGCCAGCGAGGCCCAGGTGAGGACGCTGCTGGCCCACGAGTTCGTCCACTGGCTGCAGTTCCACAGCGACGTGGCCGACACCAGCGGGTTCGGCGGATTCGTCGACGACACCGACTCCTCGCAGGTCGCCGCCGGACTCGTCGAGGGCGCGTCGGTCTACATCACCGACGCGTACGTCGAACGATACATGAACGTCTCGTGGAACCAGACGGGGGAGCTCCGGGCGCAGTACAAGCAGGGGCCGGCCGGTCGTCGGCTGTTCCGCGCGCGGTACCTCTACGGCGCTCAGTACATCCACTCGACCGTCGAGAACCCGCGAAACGTCTCCTGGCTCTACGACGAGTCGACGCCGACGCCCGTCACCAGCGAACAGCTGATCGACGGGACGGCGCCGAGCGAAGAACCGGAGCGTAATCTCACGCTCTCGGTGAACGAAACCGAGAACTGGACGGTCTCGTCGAACCACTACGACACGAAAGGCGAGATCGTCGTCCGGACGATGGTCCGAGCGGAACTGAACCGGTCGGTCGCGTCGGCGGCCGCCGACGGCTGGGGCAGTGACCACGTCACGAGAGCCGCCTCGGTGTCGCCTGGGCCCTCCGCTGGGACGCCGCCGGAGAGGCCGACGAGTTCGCTGACGCGTTCCAGCAGTGGCGAACCGAGCGGCCCGACGACGTCGATGACGACTATCGCCTCGTCCGCGTCGACGACCAGACCGTGGCCGTGTTCGCCGGCGACGACGCGTTCGTCTCGGACGCGACGGCCTCGGGCTCGAACGACGCAGTCACCGTCTCTGCGGCGGGCTGACCGCCGCCGGCTCGTGATAGGCTCCTCCGGACCGATTTCTCCCCCGTTAGGGCGGACGCGGCTCACACAACACTGAAATCGCCGTTCCACGAAGGCAGTTCATGGGAGAACACGCCGCGGTCGACCGCGTCGAAGAGCCCGTGACGGTGTCGTCGATGGTCGACGACCTCCGCGAGGTCGGCCTCTCGGCCGGCGAAACCGTGCTGGTCCACTCCTCGCTGTCCGCGCTCGGTTGGGTGTGTGGCGACGCGCAGGCCGTCGTCGACGCCCTCCGGCGAGCGGTCACGGAGTCCGGAACGGTCGTCGCCCCGACGCACACCGGACAGTACACGGACCCTGCCGTCTGGTCGAACCCACCGGTCCCCGACGCGTGGGTCGAGACGGTCCGCGAGGAGCGGCCGCCGTTCCGCCCGGAGAGCACGCCGACGCGGTCGATGGGTGCCGTCCCGGAGTGCTTCCGCTCGTACCCCGACGTGGTCAGGAGTCGACACCCGACGTACTCGTTCGCGGCGTGGGGTGCCGACGCGCGGGAAACCGTCGCGGACCACCGCTACGACTGCGGGCTCGGCGAATCTTCACCGCTCGCGGACATCTACGACCGGGACGGGTCGGTGCTGATGCTCGGGACGGGCTACGACACGAACACGTCACTGCACCTCGCGGAGTACCGGGCCGAGTTCCCGAAAGAGACGGTTCGGAACGACGCGCCGGTCGTCGAGAACGGCGAAGTCGTCACGGTCGAGTACGAGGAGTTCGCGACCGATACGTCCGATTTCGAGGCGCTCGGGAGCGACTTCGAGGCCGAACGCGGAAGTGCGGTGGAGCGGGGTCCGGTCGGGGACGCCGAGACGGC
Source organism: Halobacteriales archaeon QS_9_67_15 (assembly GCA_003023165.1). Classification (GTDB taxonomy): domain Archaea; phylum Halobacteriota; class Halobacteria; order Halobacteriales; family Haloarculaceae; genus Halosimplex. The sequence continues at coordinate 42,763 of PXSD01000169.1, forward strand.
GCTCCTCGACCACCCGGAACTCGTCGACTACGCGGTAGACTGGTTCGAGCGAAACCGCGGCGACTGAGGTCCGGGGGCCGGTATGTGCCGGCCACGGACTGTTTATCGCTCGTCTATAATGGCTCGTATGGAGGAACTGGTCTCGAAGCTCTCCGAGAGTCCGGACGCGGAGAAAGGCGACAGGGGGCGGCTCGGTATCGTCGGCGGAAGCATCGAGTTCGCCGGGCCGCCGGCACTCGCAGGCCTCGCGGCCCTCAGAACCGGGACGGACGTAACGAAGGTGCTCACGTCTGAGGTCGCGATAGAGGTGGTCGCGGGGTTCTCGCCGAACCTCCTCACGAATCGGTTCACCGGCGACGTGCTCACCGAAGACTCCGTCGGCAAGGTCGTCACCCTCGCCGAGTGGAGCGACGCGCTCGTGGTCGGACCGGGACTCGAGTCCCCGCATCCAGACGCAGTCAGGGGGATCCTCGAGCGGGTCGCCGTCCCGACGGTCGTCGACGCCGCCGCTATCGGGCCCGCGCTCGGTGGGCCGTTCGAGGGGACGGTCGTTACGCCGGACACCGCGGAAGTCGAGCGCATCGAGACGGAGTACTCGTCGCTGGACGCGTTCGCGCGAGAGACGGGTGCTGTCGTCGTCTCGAAGGGAGCCGAGGACGTGATCTACGCGGGCGACGAGCGGTTCCGCAACGACGAGGGGACCCCGTCGATGACGGTGGCCGGCACGGGTGACAGCCTCGCCGGCGTCGTCGGTTCGTTGCTGGGAGAGGGGTTCGACCCTGTAGACGCCGCCCGTCTCGGACCGTGGATCGTCGGTCGCGCCGGCGAACTGGCCGACGACGAGTACGGCATCGGCCTCCTCGCGACGGACCTGATCGAGCGGATCCCCGCCGCGATTCGGTCGAGTCGGTGACCGCCGGCGCCGGGTCTGCACGCGAACGCAAGCACCGCGCCGATACCGGCTCCAGCGGAACTGCCATCTATGAGTACGCCGGAGGGGAACTTCGAGACCGCGATAGACGACTCGAGAGACAGGGCGGCCCGCGAGCGGGCGATCGACGAACTCCAGACGGCCAACGAGTGCGACAGCCTCGCGGAACTCGCGCGCATGGACGACATCGAAGCGGAGTACCGCGAACTGGCGATCCGGAACCTCGGCCACCCGCAGTGCGAGCCGACGCTATCGAACATCGTCGACGAGGGCGACCTCTCCGACGAGCTCGCACGCTCGGTCCTCACGGAGACACCCGACAGTTCGGGCGCCGGCCCGTAGCACGCGCTCTTTCGACGATTTCCCGGGTAGAGTGCCGCGTTCGTCTGCCAGGGACCGAACCACTATACGGTCGTTCTACGATGTCGAACGTATGAAGCAGGCGTTTGTCGACCTACTCCGGGACAACGCGGCTCACGCCGACGAGTTCCGGTCCCTGTTCGACGACGTGCAGGAGTCACAGCGTCCGGAGGTGGTCGCTGTCTGCTGTTCGGACTCCCGTGTGCTCCAGGACCACATGTGGGGAAACGAACGACCCGGGCAGGTGTTCACGGCCAGTAACATCGGGAACCGGGTGAGCCAGCGGACCGAGCGCGGGGAGGTCGTCTCCGGGGACGTCCTCTATCCCATCGCACACACGGGGACGGAGACGGCAGTCGTCACGGGGCACACCGGCTGTGGCGCGGTGACGGCGACCTATCAAGCCCTCACGGGCGACCTCTCGGAACCGCCGGGGATCGAACACTGTCTGAGCCTGCTGAAACCCCGTCTCGAACCGGGCGTCGCGGCACTCCCCGACGGACTCGACGACGAGACGGCCGTCAACCACCTCGTCGAGTACAACGTCGACCGCCAGGTCGAGTTCCTGATGGAGAGCGACACCATCCCGGACTCCGTCGAAGTGATCGGCGTCGTCTACGACTTCCAGGACGTCTACTCGGGCGAGCGAGGCGAGATTCACGTCGTCAATGTCAATGGCGAGACCGACGTGGAGAGGCTCCGGCGCGACAACGCCGCGGCCGCCTCGCGTATCGACCGGCTCTGGGAGTACTGAGCGGCGGCGACGGCGAAGGCGGCCGTCACGACAGTCATTCGTCTCGACCGGCAACGGGTGGTCAACGACGGGCTCGACACGCGCCGGGTGACCGCCGACGGCGACCCCGAAGAGGTGCCGGTCGACATTACCGTCGCACGCGGCACGCCCCCAGGTCGTCGGCCGGTACGGCGGCGACGTACACGCGTTGTGTGCTGCCTCGGAACAGCGAAGGTAGCGCTCTCCGAACCACGCCGCGTCCTCGGGGCCCAGGTACGGGGTCCCAACGGGACCGATCGGGAGGGTGTCGCCAGCACTCTCCCACCGATAGCGACGCGTTCGGGATCGGCCTCGATATCCTCGGCGTTCTGTACAACCCATTCCGTCGCGGCGCACGCGTTCCTGACCGCCGCCGGGAACGGATTCTCCGGCGCCGGTCGATAGTCGATGAGCCCGTGGCTATAGTAGAATTTGAAAGCGTTTACACGGTCGATCGCACGTGGTCATGCGGTCGTCCGAGCGATGTCTTTCAAATTCTACTATAGTTCGTCAGTCGCCGCGAGGTCCCGCTTCGAGTCAGTGCCCGTGTCGCCCGTGGAACGGTGGTATCGTTTACCGATTCGGGACAAACGAGCGACTGCCGGAAGAAGACCTGGCGACTCGATCAGCGATAGAAGTCCTGAAACGCCTGAATTCGTCTACCGCTTGCTCCTCTGTTCGACCTTGTTCAAATTGATGAAATCCATGGTACATTTGTGAGAAAACAAGCATCGTGGGTAATAGTGGGTAAAAGTTATACAGCAGTGAGTTGTAGTGCACGACATGACGAAAGTGGACGCTCGCGACCTGCGAACCAACGAAACCGACGACCGAGGCCGAATCTACCTC
>PXSD01000170.1:0-12229 GCA_003023165.1 Halobacteriales archaeon QS_9_67_15
TTCTCCTGGTCTTTACCGGGCATGAACCCGGGCACGTCGACGAAGGTGAGCAGCGGGACGTTGAACGCGTCGCAGAAGCGGACGAACCGCGACCCCTTCAGCGAGGAGTCGATGTCGAGCGTCCCGGCGTTGACGCGGGGCTGGTTGGCGACGATGCCGACGGGTCGCCCGTCGAGTCTGGCGAACCCGGTCAGCAGGTTCCGGGCGTAGCGCTCGGCGACCTCGAAGAACGAGTCCTCGTCGACGACGCCGTCGATGACCTCGTGCATGTCGTAGGGTTTCTGCGCTGACCGGGGCACCACGTCGCGCAGGCTCTCGTCGGCGCGGTCGGGGTCGTCCCACGGTTCGACGCGCGGCGGGTCCTCGGCGTTGTTCGACGGGAGGAAGGAGAGCAGGTAGCGGATGTCGTCGAGGGCCTGCTCCTCGGCGGCGGGCGCGAAGTGCGCGACGCCCGAGTCGCTCGTGTGCGTGCCGGCCCCGCCGAGTTCGTCGAAGGTCACCTCCTCGCCGGTGACCGTCTCGATGACGTCGGGGCCGGTGATGAACATGTGGCTGGTCTCCTCGACCATGAAAATAAAGTCCGTGATGGCTGGGGAGTACACCGCGCCGCCGGCGCAGGGGCCCATGATCGCCGAGATCTGCGGGACGACGCCGGAGGCCAGTTGGTTCCGGTGGAAGATGTCGGCGTAGCCCGCGAGCGCGTCGATGCCTTCCTGGATGCGCGCGCCGGCCGAGTCGTTCAGGCCGATGATCGGCGCGCCGGTCTCCATGGCCTTGTCCATGACCTTGCAGACCTTCTGGGCGAACGCCTCGCCGAGCGAACCCCCCATCACGGTGAAGTCGTGTGCGAACACGAAGACGGTGCGGCCGTCGACCGTGCCGTAGCCGGTGACGACCCCGTCGCCGGGGACGCGCTTGTCCTCCATGTCGAAGTCGGTCGAGCGGTGCTCGCGGAGCTGGTCGATCTCGACGAACGTGTCGTCGTCGAGGAAGTAATCGATCCGCTCGCGAGCGGTCATCTTGCCCCGGTCGTGCTGGGCTTCGATGCGGTCCTCGCCGCCGCCCTTGCGGGCGCGCTCTTTCCGTTCGCGGAGGTCCTCGATGTCGTCGTGGGTCACGGCGACTCACCTCGTCGGCCTCGTCGCGGTCGAACGCGAGTCCCTGCGGTCATTGGGGAGACAATCGGCAGACCGGGAGAAAAGCATTTCCCGAAGCGGACGGACGATCGACCGGGAAACGCGGATACTTGCGGAAACCGGCGGAGTTTTGTCGTCCACGCCACTCCGGTTGCACGTGAGAAACGTCACGGGTCGCCAGTCGAATCCTTTTGATCTGTCTCCCTCGTGTGAGTCGTTCGTCCCGGGCTACGGCGACGCGAACGCCGACTTCCACGTCGTCGGCGACCACCCCGGCGTCCACGGCGGCGCGGACACGGGCTATCCGTTCACCGAGTTCGAGGCGAGCGAGCGCCTCCAGCGCGCGCTCGTCGACGGCGGGCTCCTGGCGGAGGCCGGTGCGCCGCCCACGGTGAACGGGACCTTCCTCTCGTATCTCCACATGTGCGTCCCGGAGGGCGTCCCGAGCCGGGCCGACTACGCCGACCAGGAGGCCATGTTCGACTCCGAACTGCGGGCGATCACCGCCCACGTCCTCCTGCCGGTCGGCGAGCGCGCCACGCGACACGTCTTCGCGAAGATGAGCGCGCGGCCACCGGACGAGGTCGACGTGGAGTCCCAGCACGCGACCGAGATCCCTGGGAGCGGATGGCTCATCGTTCCCATCAAGGACCCCGCGCAGTGGTCAGACGACGACGAGCGGGCGCTCGTGGACCGTCTCCACGAGTTGCGCGACCGCGACTACGTCCGGCGGGCCGACCTCGGTCGATTCCTGCCGGATGACGACCCGTACATGGTCCGGTAGCGGGGCCACGGAGATTTTCAGGCAGCGAACGCGCTTGCCACCAGCGGCGGGATCCCGGTGGGGTCGGCCTGCAGGAACAGCTCGTGAACCGTCTTGAGGTCAAGTGGTTCGAGACGCGGAGCGTCTCGTCATCACGGAAATCGAAGATCTCCGTACGACCCCGAGGCACTCGGCCTGTCCGCCTGTAGAAGACGACGAACGCCGCGCCGCCGTTCTCGGCCGTCTCGATCGGAAACTGCCGGAGGTTTCCGAGACCGACCGCGCTCCCGCTCGCTGCGACGAGGGAGCCGATGCGTGTCGCCCACGTCTTGCGTTCGACCATACGCCGCTGTCGACGACTGGCAGGGAAAACAGCTACGACCGCAGGCGCTAAGTCCTCCCCGAACGATAGGAGAGACGCTATGCCCTCCCTCATCGAACGGTTGCTCGGCGACGGCGATTCCGACGAAGGTGTCGACCTGGAACGGCGCGAAGACGACGCCCACGAGGCCCTGCAGAACCGCATCACGCCCGAAACGTACGGGATCGACGACTGTGCGGTGACCGGCGTCGCCGTCGTCAACGAGGGGCCCGAGGAGGAACCGATCACGGTGCCGATCGCCCGCTTCTCCCTCGGAGAGGACGTGGAATCCCCGGACTACGAGCTCGTGTGGGAGCTCGCGAGCGAGGCGATCCGCGCGATGCAGCCCGCCTTCGACGGCGTGTTCGTCCGTCACTACGACGTGCAGTTCACATTCGACGGAGACGGCTTGTTCGAGGCCGAGGAGTGCCGGCGGACCGCGGTCACGCCAGCGTTCGCCGACAGACTGGTCACCGAGACCGGTTGGGGCGTCGGCGAGTTCAAGTCGGCGATGCTCTCGGCCGACGACATCGACGACCAGATCGCACCGGTCGCGTGGGGCGAGTGCGTCGACTACAGCAGGAGCGGCGACGCCGCGGTCGTGACGGGGTCGGCGGCCGCGATGGCGGGTGCGAGCGCCGCCGGTGCGAGCTGTGCCGGGGCCGGCGGCGCTGGCAGCTGTTGACCGCGATCCGGGAGCTACACGCGGTCAGACCTCGCCGTAGACCGGCACCGCCGCGCCGCTGGTGACGCTCGCGGCGTCCGAACAGAGGTAGAGGACCGTCTCCGCGATGTCCGCGGGGTCGACCCACTTGCCGTGGTCCGCGTCGGGCATCATCTCGCGGTTCATCGGCGTGTCGATGACGCTCGGCAGCACCGCGTTGGCGCGCACGTCGCCCTCGTTCTCCTCCGCGATGGTCTCGGTGAGGATGCGGACGCCCGCCTTCGAGGCGCGGTAGATCCCGTCGCCCTCGCCGCCTTCGAGACTGGACCGCGCGGAGACGCTGACGACCGCACCCTGCCCGGCCGCGTCGGAGTCGCGGAGGTGCGGGACCGCGTGTTTCGACGCGAGAAACATCGTCTTGAGGTTCACGTCCATGAGGAAGTCGAAGGTATCGGCTTCGGTCTCGTCGATAGGCGTTCCGCCACGCCACGTCCCCGCGATGTTCGCGAGCGCGTCGAGACTGCCGTGTTCGTCGACGATAGCCGCGACCGTGTCGGCCACGTCGTCCTCGTCGGTGAAGTCGCCCTGGTAGAAGTCGGCGCGGTCGGTGTCGAGGGCGAAGTCCTCGTCGTCGGGGCCGACCACGTCCGCGCCGCAGACGGTCGCCCCGGCGTCGGCGAACGCCGCGGCCACGGCGCTTCCGAGCGCCCCACCGGCACCGGTCACGAGCACCACGCTGTCGCTGAAATCGAAGTCCGCTGACATGGACGCGGGTTGGGAAGGAAGCCGCTTAAAACCACGTCGACGGTCGGCGGTCGCCGGGGGAAGACATACCTGCGGCCCGCGGGAACGCCGACCCGTGAACTGCATCGCCCATCGCGGGTTCTGTGGCGTGAACCCGGAGAACACGGTACCTGCCGTCGAGGACGCGGTCCAGCGGGCCAACGCCGTCGAGGTCGACGTGCGGATCTGCGGCTCCGGCGAACTCGTGGTCTGTCACGATGAGACGGTCGACCGGACCACTGGCGGGAGCGGCGACGTGTCTGCCCACACCGCCGCGGAGCTGTCGGCCCTGTCCGTCGAGGGGTCCGACGCCGGTGTGCCGACGTTCGAGGTGGTCGTGGACGTGATCCCCGACGGCGTGACGCTCCACGCCGAACTGAAAGAGCGCGGCACCGCCCAAGCGGTGGAATCGGTCGTGACCGAGGCCGGGTGTGAGACCGTCGTCTCGTCGTTTCTGCCCGGGGCGGTCGCGGAGGTCGCAAAGCCACCGACCGCGCTCGCCGTCTCGGCGGCCGACGGCGCTTTGGAGCGGGCGACGGAGCTGGGGTGTTCGATGGTGCATCCGAAGCTGGACGCGTGTGACCCGGAACTGGTCGAGCGGGCGCACGACGCGGGACTGACCGTGAACGCCTGGACCGTCGTCGACCCGGCGGGGACGGCCGAACTCCGTGACGCCGGTGCAGACGGCGTGATCACCGACTTTCCGACCTGTTGTCCGTCCGGTGGCTGAGCGGCGTCGAGGCGCTCATCGGCCGACCGCGAACCGGTGTAACTACCGACCGCTCGAACTCGGACAGACTCGGGGACGAGGGTGCGCCGGAGTCGATGCTCCTGCCCGTCACAGACTCGCCAGGTTCTGGCGGAGTTTGATCGTGGCGGTCATGAGGGCGGTGGCGGTCATGATGACGAAGACGGTCTGGACGTGCATGATGACGACGCGGTCGAGGCCGGCGACGGTCGCCAGGTCGACGGCGGGAACGAGCGTCGCGAAGGCCATGACCGGGAGGAGGTGGCGCAGGAGCGAGTCGATCATCGTCCCCTGGACCATCGCCTGTGCGGTCTGCTGGCGGCCGAACCAGAAGCCGTAGCCGGCGAACGCGAGCGCACCGAGCCCCTGCAGGGCGAGCAGGGGGCGGGCGATGCCGACGACGGCGATGCCGAAGACGACGGCGGCGACGACGGCGACGAAGAGGACCTCGACGACCCGCCGACCGCGAAAGCCGTCCGAGCGGTCCTCGGCCGCGGTCGAGAGCGCGGCGTTGAAGTAGATCTCACGGAGCGAGAGCGCGAGGAGCAGTACGACGGCGAGCATGAGGCCGGTCTTGTAGGGGGTCTGGATGGACGAGACGATCTCGAGGATGCCGACGAGTCCGTACAGGGCGGCGATGATACCGACGTAGAGCAGGTACTCCCAGAGGACGCGCTGGGCGGTGACGCCGGTCGAGCGCATGTTGAAGTAGGCGTATGCGCCGAACCGGGCGGCGATGACCGAGAGGAGGACGAGGCCGACGAAGGCGATGAAGGTCAGGTTCGGGTTGTCCGCGATGAGGTGGAGGCCGAACTCGACGTCACGTGCCATCGGTGCCGATACCCCCGAGTTCCCGCCGGAAGTGGGTGACCGTTTCGTATCGCGTCAGTTTCTGCGTCGCCATCGCCTTCCGGACGACCTGGTCCAGCCCGGCCGGCAGGTCCGGGTCGACGTCGCTGGGGACGGGTTCGCGGTCCGAGAGCACGCCCGCCCTGATCTCGTCCGGGCGACCGCCGTAGGGCGGTTCACCGGTGACGAGTCGGTAGAGGAGCGCGCCGAGGGCGTACACGTCGGTCGCGTGGTCGACGCGGCCGAAGCGGCCCGCGTAGTGTTCCGGTGCGGCGTAACTCGGGTCGAGGAAGTCCGCGAGCGCCTGGTAGTTCGCGTAGACGCGAGCGAGCCCGAAGGCGGTGACTCTCGGTCGACCCCGTTCGGTGTCTGTCAGGGTGGTGTCCGAGTAGGCGACGGTACGGGGGTCGAGCGCCCCGTGGACGACGCCGTGCTGGTGGGCGCTCCCGACCGCGTCCGCGACTTCGACTGCGGTCGCAACCGCCTCGTCGGGCGGGAGCGCGTCGCGGTCGGCGAGCGAGGAGGCCGTGTGTTCGAGTGCCGCCCACGGCCGGGGGCGGACGGCCCAGTCGTGGACCGTCAGAATCGACTCGTGGTCGTCGACGCCGACCCACGACGCCATCGCCCGTCGGAACGACTCCGCGAACCCAGTCCCGTCTCCCTCCGGGACCTGGAACACCGAGAGCGTGAGCGGGACGTCACCGCCGTCGCGCGTCACGACCGCGCGGTAACAGTCGCCGAAGCGGTCCGGCTGGCGGTCGCTGAGGACGTTCAGGTCGTCGAAGCGACTCTCGGCGACCACGTCCGACAGCCGGCGCTCGACGAGCGTCAACCGCCCGCGCGTCAGCGAGGGGGTCTCCGAGTCGTCGTCGGGACGCCCCTCCCCGGTGTCGTCCGCCGACTCGTCGCCCTCGTCGCTTCCCTCGTCCGGTGTCTCGGGACCGGACGCGTCCGGCCGCCCCTCGTCCGGTTCGTCCGTGTACACCGCCGGTCCGTCGCCGTGGCTCTCGCCGCCGGGGAGGCGGGTCGGCCCGGTGCCGCGGTCGCCCGGTTCGGCCGAGAGGGACTCGGTGCGGGCGAAGCCGCCGCCGGACTGGTAGAGGAACTGCCGCGCCCGCAGCTCCCGCTCCTCGGCGAGGTCGGTGACCGCTTCGTCGACGGCCTTCGGCTCGCGGGCGGCGAGGTAGTCGAGCGCGTGGGGAACTGCCACCGGCGGGTCGTCGTCGAGTCGGTCGACGAGTCGGCGGACGACGGGACCGAGCAGGTCCGGCGACGCCTCGACAACGAGACAGAGCGCGAACGCTCCGCGGAGACGGTCCTCGGGGTCGTCGCCGTCGAGCAAGCCCAGCAGGTACGGGAGGTGGCGGTCCCCCTGCTCCGGGTCCGCGACGACGGCGAGCAACGGGTCGCTGGTTTCGTCGTCGCCCGTGTCCGTGTCGTCTCTCATCCTACTGGTCGCCGCGGGAGTGGGCTGCCGCGGCTGATTTCGGATTACTTACCGGTCGTGTGTTATGACTGTTTGGGTGGCCCCTGGCCGAACGGGAATGACGAGGCCGTTTCCGCCGAGAAGCTTGATCTGCCGCCCCGTCACGTCAGTGGTGTGTTCGCGCGACAGACCGTTCGACTCGACCGCCCGAGCGGCGGAGCGTCGCCGCTCCCGTTCACTATCAGCCCTGAGAATCGCGCACGAACGCTTTACACGAAGTATTTCTCTGTATCGGACGATGACATCCGACGTACCCTCTCTTCTGCCCGGGGTAATCAGGCGGTCGTACGCCGCCCGTCTCGGGGTGGCGCTCGCGGTCGCGGTGGTGGTGATGGTCGGGTTCGGAGCCATCATCAGTACGCAGGCGTCAGCGACGCTGCAGGACGACGTGGAGGACGACCTCAAGACGCTCTCCGAGACGCGGACCGACGAGATCGACGCGTGGCTCGGGACCGTCCAGCGGGAGGCCGTCCTCACCGCACAGCTCGAGACGATCCGGTCGGGCGACGGTGACGCGGTCGACCGGGAGGTCACCCGGATGGTCGAGTCGGGGGCTGTTCCGCCAGACGTGGTGGCGATCCACTATCTCGACACCGAGTCGATGGTGATCACGGAGAGCTCGAACGACGAAATCGAAGGCGTGAGCCCGGCCGAACAGGGTGCGCCGTTCGCGACGGACCCGCCGGAGTTCGACGACCCGAACGACACGTACGTCACCGAACCGTTCGAGGTGTCCGTCGTCGACCACCCGGTCGTCGCGGTTGTCACGCCAGTGCCGGACACCGAGAACCGCGCGCTCGTGTTCATGATGGACATCGCGGCGCACTCGCGGGGACTCGCCGACGGCAACGACGACACGTCGACGGTGGTCGTCAACAGCGACGGCAACTACGTCGCCCACCCGAACGCGAGCCGGATCCTGACGCCCCACGACGGGGCAGGGATGGACTTCGGGATGATGGAACCAGGTCAGACGACGTTCATGGAGCACGGCGAGACGCTCATGGCGAGCACGAAACTGCAGACCAAAGACTGGGTCGTCATGATCCACTCGCCGAAAGAGACCGCCTACGCGCTGGGCGCGCAGATCAACTCCGACCTCGTCGGGCTGGTCCTGCTGGCGCTCATCAACCTCGGTCTCGTCGGCGTGACCATCGGGAGTAACACGGTCATCTCCCTGCGCCGCGTGTCCCAGCGAGCGCAGGCGATGGCCGACGGCGACCTCGACGTCGACCTCGCGACCGCCCGCGACGACGAGATCGGGGCGCTCTACCGCTCGTTCCAGGACATGCGCGACTCGATACGCGAAAAGATATCCGAGGCCGAATCCGCCCGCGAGGAGGCCGAGACGGCTCGGGCCGACGCGGAAGACGCCCGGCAGCGCGCCGAGCAGGAGGCCGCCGAGATGGAGTCGATGACGACCCACCTCGAGACCAGGGCCACGGAGTTCGGCGACGTGCTCTCGGGCGCGGCCGCGGGCGACCTCACGCGCCGCGTCGACCCCGACAGCGAGAACGCGTCGATGCAGTCGGTCGGTCACAGCATCAACGACACGCTCGACGCGCTGGAAGAGACGCTCGCGCGGATGAAGTCCTTCGCCGGGGACGTGTCGGCCTCCAGCGAGCAGGTCGGGCAGGACGCCGAGCGGGTCGGCCGCGCCAGCGACCAGGTCACCGACTCCATCTCGGAGATCTTCGACGGAACGACCGAGCAGTCGGAGGGGCTGTCCGACGCCGCCGGGGAGATGGAGAACCTCTCGGCGACGGCCCAGCAGGTCGCCGCCTCGGCACAACAGGTCGCGACCACCTCACAGCAGGCCGCGAAGGTCGGCGAAGAGGGCCGCGAGGCCGCCCAGCGCGCCATCACGGAGATGAGCGCTATCGAGGACGAGACGGGCGAAACCGTGCAGGCGATCAACGACCTGGACGACGAGCTCGACGAGATCGGCCAGATCGTGAGCGTCATCACGCAGATCGTCGAGCAGACGAACATGCTGGCGCTGAACGCCTCGATCGAGGCGGCCCACGCCGACGGCGACGGGGCCGGGTTCGCGGTCGTCGCCGACGAGATCAAGGGCCTCGCCGAGGAGACCAAGGAGGCGGCGGCGGATATCGAGGGTCGCATCGAGGGGATCCAGACGCAGGCGAGCGAGACGGTCGACACGATGGAGGCGACGAGCGAGCGCGTCACGGACGGCGTCGCGACGGTGGAGGACGCCGTCGAGGCGCTGGAGACCATGGTGGAGTACACCGAAGAGGTCGACACCGGTATCCAGGAGATCGACGACGCGACCGAGGAGCAGGCGCGGACTGCCCAGGAGGTCATGGGGACTATCGACGACCTGACGGCGATCAGCCAGCAGACCGCAACGGAGGCGGACACGGTGGCCGGTGCGGCCGACGACCAGTCCCGCTCCATCGAGGCGGTCGCGACGTCTGCGCGTGACCTCCGCGAGCGCGCGGAGGAACTGGAGGCGGAACTGTCGCGGTTCCAGACGCGGGGGGGCGTCGAGGACGCGGAAACGACTGCGGCTGCGGCGACGGACGACTGACAATGCTCGGACTCATACTGTCGGCTGTAACTTCATAAAGATATTCGCCGCCCCGGGGCGGCGAAATTCCTGACAGACTTACAGCCGGCAGTATCACAACCTGGTTCGCGGTCGGTACGCTCGGAATGGTCGTCGGGACGCTCGTGCTGGCGTACGGCGCGGTGCTCGTCCCGACTGAACGACGGCGATTCATCGCGCTCGCCGCGTCGGTGCCGGGGATCGCGGCCGTCGCCTACGGGCTCATGTCGGTCGGGATCGGCGGATTCACCACCGCGAGCGGGAGCACGGTGTTCGTGCCTCGGTACGTCGACTGGCTCCTCACGACCCCGATCCACGTCGCGTTCATCGCGCTCGTGGTCGGCGCGTCGACGGGACTCATCGCCCGGCTGGCAACACTCCAGGCGCTGACGATCGGCTTCGGGTTCGTCGGCGCGACGCTCTCGGCACCGCTGAACTGGGCGCTGTACCTCGCCGGAAGCGCCTGTTTCGCCGGCGTCATTTACCTCCTCTACGCGGAGGCAGATGCGCTCGCGACCGACCAGTCCGACGAGATGGCCGCGCTCTTCCGGAAACTCAGGGCGTTCGTCGTCATCCTGTGGCTGGTTTACCCGGTGATCTGGCTGCTCGGGTCCACCGGACTCGGCATCATGGACCTCGAGACCAGTACGCTCGTCGTCACGTACATCGACGTGGTCTCGAAGGTCGGCTTCGGCCTCATCGCGATCAACAACTTCGTCAGTATGGCCCACGTGTCCGACGACACGGCCGCGAGCGAGACCGACCTCCCAGACGCCGCCAGGACGGCCGACTGACGGCCGTCGCTCTTTTCGTGCCCGGCAGTGGCGCTCGACGGAGCCTCCGAAGCGACAGCTATCGCGGACGTCTGGACTGAGCGGCTGAGGAGAGCGCTATCGCAGAATCCAGCAGTGGGCTACTGGGACGACAGCTGTCGCAGCGGCTCTGGAGATTCATACGTAGCGGACGGAGTCAACGGCGGTCCGCCGTCGGTGGTGGACGAACGGGGCCTCACTCGGTCGGCGCGCGGCCGATCAGTGGATGCCCATCGCTTCGATCTGCTCCTGGTAGCGGTTGCGGATGGTGACCTCTGTCACCTGTGCCACGTCGGCGACCTCGCGCTGTGTCTTCTTCTCGTTGCACAGCAGCGAGGCGGCGTAGATGGCCGCGGCGGCGTAGCCGGTCGGGGACTTGCCCGAGAGCAGGCCCTTCTCGGCGGTCACGTCGATGATCTCGTTGGCTTTCGCCTGTACCTCTTCGCTGAGTTCGAGTTCGGAGACGAAGCGGGGGACGTACTGCTTGGGGTCGACCGGCTCCATCTTGAGGCTGAGCTCTTGGGCGACGTACCGATAGGTCCGACCGATCTCCTTCTGTTCGACGCGGGAGACCTCGGAGACCTCTTCGAGCGAGCGGGGGATGTCCTCCTGTCGGCAGGCGGCGTACAGACAGGCGGTGGCGACGCCCTCGATGGAGCGGCCGCGGATGAGGTCCTCGTCGAGCGCGCGGCGGTAGATGACCGACGCGACCTCGCGGACGGAGCGCGGGACGCCCAGCGCGGAGGCCATGCGGTCGATCTCCGAGAGGGCGAACTGGAGGTTGCGCTCGCCGGCGTCTTTCGTGCGGATGCGCTCCTGCCACTTGCGCAGGCGGTGCATCTGACTGCGCTTCTCGGAGGACAGCGACCGCCCGTAGGCGTCCTTGTCCTTCCAGTCGATCTGGGTGGTCAGCCCCTTGTCGTGCATCGTCTGGGTGGTCGGTGCACCTACGCGCGATTTCTCCTGTCGCTCGCTGTGGTTGAACGCACGCCACTCGGGACCGCGGTCGATGTTCCCTTCGTCGATGATGAGGCCGCAGTCCTCGCAGACGACCTCACCGCCGTCGGCGCTCGTGACGAGCGCGGACGACTCGCACTCCGGACACTGCTGCTGTTCGGCCTGTTCGCCCGTTTGTTCCTCCGCTTTTTCCTCGGACTCCACGCGCTCACGCTGGCGGCTCGGCCGTTCCATTGTTCTTATATAGACAAAATTTGGGAACTTATAAACCCTTCGCCCGTCTTTCGTCGTATGTCAGGCGACACAACGACGTACGGCGTACATATTCGGGGAGTGGGCGGTCGATCGCTGTGAATTTATCGTTGTGGTCGGACAGTAGACACGCGTCTGACATACGCATGACGACGACGTTCCCTAAGTGGGTGTCGCGGGGTCGTGTTCTCTGACAGATAGGACAGACGGACCGCTCCGCGGGCGGAGCGGTCGCGTCGCGTTCACTCGCGCCGTTTCACGAGGAACTTCATGTCGCCGGCGAACACTTCTTCACCGTCCTGGTTGGTCATCGAACTGTCGATGACGACGAGGCCGGCGTCGTCGCGACTGGAGAGTTCGCGCACGTCGGTCACCTCGAACTCGGCCGAGACTGTGTCGCCGGTGTACACCGGCGCGGGGATGTCCATGTAGTTCATCCCCAGAAAGGCGACGACGCGGCGTTCGAGGAAGCCACACCGGTAGACGAACCCCGTCGCGAGGATGAACGTCATCGGTCCCTGGGCGATGCGCTCGCCGAAGGGGCCGTCCTCTGCGTACTCGGCGTTGGTGTGGAGCTCCGTCCAGTCGCCGGTGAACGCGGAGTGGAAGATGAAGTCGGCCTCCGTGACCGTGCGGCCGACGCTCTCGAAGGTCTGGCCCTCCTCGAACTCCTCGAAGTACTGCGGTTCGTAGCTGTAGGGCATGAGAACCTGTTCTCCGGCCATCATCTTAACGTTCGAGGTGGGCGGCGCGCTCTGTGGCGGGCGGAGCCCACCGACGGCCGTCGCCGGCAACAACGCTTAATCGCGTCGGCCCTCGCATGGACTGTATGGACGTTGCCGTACTGGG
>PXSD01000170.1:12239-13989 GCA_003023165.1 Halobacteriales archaeon QS_9_67_15
ATCGCGCAGTGCTGTGCCGCCGCGGGACACGGCGTGACCCTCCACGACGCCGACGCGAACGCCGTTATGGACGGGGTCGACGCCGTGGAAGCGGGCCTCGACGACGCCGTCGCCGCAGACGAGATCGACGCCGAGACGCGCGACGACGCGGTCGAGCGCCTCGAAGCGACGACGGGACTGGACGGTGCCGTCGGCGACGCCGACTGGGTCGTCGAAGCGACGGACGCCGACCGCGACGACCGCCGCGAACTTTTCGCCGACGTGGAGGAGCGCATCGACGAAGACGTCTTCGTCGCCACGAGCGGCGCGGCCGTCTCCGTCACGGCCGTCGCGGCCGGACTCAGGAACCCCGGCCGCGCCGTCGGCCTCCACTTCGTCGACCCGCCGACGGCGCCGCTCGTGGAGGTGGTCGTCGCCGACCAGACCGCCGAACCCACCCGCGAGGCGGCCGTTTCGTTCGTCGACGGGCTCGACTGCGAGGCGGTCGTCGTCCGGGACACGCCGGGCTTCGCCGCGACCCGGCTCGGGCTCGCCCTCTCGGTCGAGGCGATGCAGATGATAGACGAGCGCGCCGCGGGCGTCGCGGCCATCGACCGCGCGCTGACGGCGGGCCACGACCACCCCGTCGGGCCGCTCGCCGCTGCGGACGAGCGGGGACTCGACGCCACCCTCGAGGCGCTCGACCACCTGACGGAGTCGCTCGGGGACCGCTTCAGGCCACCGCCGGTCCTGCGCGAGAAGGTGCAGGCCGGACAGCTCGGGCGCAAGACAGGCGAGGGGTTCTACGTCTGGGAGGGCGGCGAGCCCGTCGAGCCCAGCGACCCCGACCCCACGCCGGACCTGCGCACCGAGAGTCCCGTCGACCCGGAGGACGGTACTGACGCCGGATGAGTGGGCGAGACGACGGGTCTCGGGACCTGGACCCGGGCCTAGACGCGGACGCGGACGCGGAAGACGAACCACGGGACAGCGAGGGCGAGGTCCCGGACGACGCCGGCTGGGCGGACCTCGAACCGGAGTGAGCCGGTCGCGGTGGCGGCTCATACGGATTATTGTAGATTATTTCCGGATAGCACCGACCTCGGGGTCGGCGCGTACCGGTACATCGCTACAATAATCCGTATCAGTGCTCGACGAACTCGACCAGGACGCCGCCGGTCGCGCTCGGGTGGAGGAAGGCCACGTTGTGCCCCCACGCGCCGGGGCGGGGCTCCTCGTCGATGAGGGGAACGTCGGCGGCCCGAGCGCGGTCGAGCGCGTCGTCGATGTCGTCGGTCCGGAGCGCGAGGTGGTGGATGCCCGGCCCCTGGCGGTCGAGATAGTTCGTGACCGCGCCGTCGGCGCCGGCGGTCGGTTCGAGCACCTCGAAGTAGCCGTTGCCCAGATCGAGGAAGGCGACTCGCAGTTCACCGAACCGTTCCTCGTGGGCGACGGGCGCGTCGAGGAGGGTGCCGTACAGGTCGACGAGCGCGTCGCGGTCGTCGGTCGCGATGCCCGCGTGGTCGAACTCCATGGCAGTGGTTCGATCGGCGGGGGCTTAACGACGGCGTCGGTTCTGGCAGTTAGGCGTATCAGAGTCGACGGAGTGAACTGGCAGCCTTCGGCCCGTCCGCTCGAAGTAGATGGCACCGCAAGGAACGGCAAGGGTCGAAAGCCCTCGGCGCGCTCGTGACGCCGCGGGTCGCTGCGCTCCCGGTTCGCATCGAGGTTTCCTTCCAGTCGACCTCGCACCGCTCGACGGCGCGCGCCA
>PXSD01000171.1 GCA_003023165.1 Halobacteriales archaeon QS_9_67_15
GCGCTTCGCTCATCCGCCTGCGCGCGGAACCGAAGACCACGGAATCACCTCCGGTAGGCACTGCGGACCGCCGCCCCGTCTGTCCTCGCCGTGTTTCACTGCGATCCCGACCGTTCCGTCGGTTCGATATCGATTCATCGTTGGTGGAACAAAATGCCCGGAACGTCATAAACTAGCCGATCTAATTGACGAACCGGCAAATAAAAATCATCATAGAATCAGTTCGGCAATATACGGTGGCGCGTCAGTCGTCGGTATCATCGAAGCCGCTGTAGGGACGCACGTACTCGTTGCGGATGATGTCCTCGTCCTCGATCTCGAAGCCGATCTCGTCGAGCTCGCGACCGATCCGACTGAGGTCGTCGCCGTCGCGGCCGACGACTTCGACGTGGACGTTCTCGTTGCCGGTCATCACCTCGCGAACAGCGACGACGCCCTCGGTCTCGAGCGCCGCCTGGGCGAGCCGCTCTCGGTCGGGGACGGGAGCGGTACAGACGATCAGCGTGTGCAACTGGAAGTCCGCGGCCTCGTAGTCGACTTCGGCGTGGTAGCCGGTGATGACCCCTGCCTCTTCGAGGTTGCGTATCCGCGTTCGGACCGTGCTCGACGCGACGTCCATTCGGTCGGCGATCGTGCTGGTCGACATCTTTCGGGCGTTGTCCTGGAGCGCGTGGAGGATCGCCCTGTCGAGGTCGTCGAGTTCGCGGTCTGCCATGCCACCCATTCTCTGGCTGCTGGCAGAAGCGTTGCGGTCGGCGGACGCGAGATGTGAACTGTTCGCGCGGTGTGGGAACCGCTGACCCGGAAGGACTGTTCTTAAGTCGGGGCCACCGAAAGTCACGCCCATGGACGACCGCACGTACACCACAGACGCAGCGCCGGGCGAGACCGTCACAGTCGCCGGCTGGGTCCACGAGATCCGCGACCTCGGTGGCATCGCCTTCCTGATCCTCCGGGACATCACCGGCAAGATCCAGATCAAGTTCGAGAAAGACGGGATGGACGACGACCTCGTCGAGACGGGACTCGGCGTCCACCGCGAGTCCGTCGTCACCGTCACCGGCGACGTCGAGGAGGAGCCGCGCGCTCCGACCGGCGTCGAAATCACGCCGGACTCCCTCGAGGTGGTCGCAGAGGCCGACCCCGAACTGCCGCTCGACCCCTCCGGCAAGGTCGACGCCGACCTCTCGACCCGACTCGACAACCGCACGCTCGACCTCCGGAAAGAGGAGACCAAGGCCATCTTCGAGATCCGCGCCGAGGTCCTCCGCTCGGTCCGTGAGGCCTTCCGCGACCTCGACGCCACGGAGATCAACACGCCGAAGATCGTCGCCACCGGTACCGAGGGCGGGACGGAGCTGTTCCCGATCACTTACTTCGGGCAGGAGGCGTTCATGAACCAGAGCCCGCAGCTGTTCAAGCAGCTGATGGTCGGCTCCGGCCTCGAGCGCGTCTTCGAGATCGGTCCCATCTTCCGCGCCGAGGAACACAACACGCCCCGGCACCTCAACGAGGCGACCTCGATCGACTTCGAGTCGGCGTTCTACGACCACAGCGAGGCGATGGACGCCTGCGAGACCGTCGTCAAAGCCGCCTACGAGGGCGTCGCCGAGAACTGCCAGGAGCAGCTCGAAGCGCTCGACCTCGACGAGGAGTTCGAGGTGCCGGAAGGCGACTTCCCGCGGCTCACCTACGAAGAGGCCATCGAGCGGATCAACGCGACCGGCGAGCTCGATGAGCAGCTGGTCTGGGGCGACGACCTGCCGACCGAGGGCGAACACGCGCTCGGCCAGGACGTGGGCGAGCACTACTTCATCACCGACTGGCCCTCGGAGATCAAACCGTTCTACATCAAGGACCACGACGACGACAAGCAGCTGTCGACGGGCTTCGACATGATGCACCCGACGATGGAACTGGTCTCCGGCGGCCAGCGTGAACACCGCTACGACCACCTCGTCGAGGGCTTCGAGCAGCAGGGGCTCGACCCAGAGCAGTTCGACTACTACACCGAGACGTTCAAGTACGGCATGCCGCCCCACGCCGGCTGGGGCCTCGGCGGCGAGCGCCTCGTCATGACGATGCTCGGGCTGGGCAACATCCGCGAAGCGGTGCTGTTCCCGCGAGACAGGCAGCGTCTCTCGCCGTAGGCGAGAACGTCCCTGTCAAGCGGGTGCTCGGAAGTCGCAGCCCGCGCAGCCGAGCGTAGCGAGGCGAGTAGGACCGTCTTCCGGTGTCGTCGGCGCTGTGCGCCGACTGCAAGCGATTCCGAAGGAATCGCACTGTTCCCGCGAGATCGTCAGCGTCTGAGCCCGTAGGGCGAAGACCTGAGAGCCAGCAGGACCCACTCGCTCCGAGCGGTCGCAAACAATCCTTTTGCGCGTTTCCGTCGAAGCGCGGCCGTGGAGTGGACCGTCTACAACTTCGAGTGCGCCGACGCCGAGGCCCGCGAATCGCTGGTCGACTGGTTCGACGAGACGCATCGGCTCGACGTGCCCGAGGGCGAGGACTACGTCCACGGGGCGCTCGTCGACGCCGACGAGCGTGGGTCGCCGAGTACGGCTACCTCCTGTCGAACGACTGCGTCCCGGGACTGCTCGACGCGAGCGCCGACCGCTGGGAGCGCGCCGTCGTCGCGACGTTCGATTCCGAGACCGAAACCTGTACCGAGGCGGTGTTTTACCGGTCCGATGAGGGGCGGCCCACGGAGACGGCTCGATACGAAGGTGTCCCGGACCTCTCGGGGCAGGGACTGCTCTATCGGTTCGCGATGGCCCACCAGTTCCGATTCCGCGCGTACGCTCACGCGCCGCCCGCACCGATGGTTACGCCGGCCTTCGGCGCGTTCGACGCCGTGGTCGGGATGGGGTGGGGCAGCGAGGAGATGGAGGATCTAGAGGCCGATACCGGCGTCACGCCGACCGCCGAGGGGCTGGTGTTCCTCGAATCGGACCCGGTGCTCGACGAAGGCGAGTTCTACGAGGCCGCGGAGGAGTGAGACGAGCGGTGGCGGTCCGCTCGGCACCGAGCGGGTTAGTCGTCGTCGGCGGCCGCGGCGCCGCTGCCGGCACCGCTCCCGAAGCCGGCTGTCTCGACCACGTCCTGATTGGCGGCGACCCAGCGGAGCAACAGGAACGCGAAGAGGTACTTCGCACCGATGTCGAGCAGCGAGTAGCCCCACGAGGTGAGGCCGACCGACTGGACCAGCGCCAGCCCCTCGACGCCGACCGCCCAGATGATCGGGTAGCCGAGCCACAGCACGACCGTTAACGCGCGCAGCGTGCCGAATATCTCGTCGGTGCCAGCGGCCGTCGCCGACTGGGGCCACTCCACGAGGACGGCGTACAGGACCACCACGAAGAAGGCACAGCTGATGACGTAGAATGCCCAGCGGAGCCCGTAAGAGGAAGTCACCAGCGCCGCGGCCAGCCCGGTGACACACATCCCGATGTCGGCCGTGATGACTGTGAACAGACTCGCCAGGTCCACGTCGGCCAACAGGCCCAGCGCCAGCAGGATCATCGGCGTCGACAGCGCCCACGTCAGATACCGGCCCCACTGACTCATTACCTCCTCGCCAGCCAGGGCGTGCCCGGCCGGCATCTCGATGAATCTGACTGTCAGCCCCGAGACGAGTCCCGTGTAACTCGATATCGAGATGAGCGGGATCATGAGTGTGGCTCCGAAGATGAGCTTCGCACGCGTCCCCTCGACGTTCCGGCCCATGTACACGAACAGCAGTATCGACAGCCCGGCCAGCGCGATGTTCGCCCACAGCGACGACGACAGCAGGGCGTCGTTCTGAATCTGCTCAAAC
>PXSD01000172.1 GCA_003023165.1 Halobacteriales archaeon QS_9_67_15
CTCGTACTCGCCGCGACAGACCGAGCAGATTGGGTTATCGGGGTGTGCTTGCCGCGTAGTCTCCTGAACGTTGCTGTCCGTCTTGATACGCGAGCAGTCCTCCCGTGTGTGAAGATACCGGTCCCGGCCGGCGTGGTGGGCGCGAACGACGAAGTATGTGTCTCGCCTGGCCTCAGACATCGGTCTCACCTCCCTGACCATTGCTGCAGAGTTGTAGCGCGTTCCGCGCAGGAACCAGCACCTCGTTGGTCTGCACGATCTCGATGGCGGCCCGGAGGTGGACGACCGAGTCCTCGAGGACCAGATCCCGGAGCTCACCGTCGGTGTTCGCGGCGGTCTGGAAGCCAGACTTCGCCAGGGCGAGGCGCGATGTCGAGACCGAACGATCCTCAGCCGCTTCGGCGGCCTCGTCGACGAGGGTGATGATCGAATTGAGGTTCTCGACGGCGCCTCGACAAGCGACCTCAGTCATCGTACCGACCCCCGTTGAATGCCGAGAGATGGTACTGGTCGATGTCGAATAACGCTTCAGCGGCGCGGCCGCCGTCAGCTATTGCTTTTTCCTCTGGTTCCGGGATCTCGTCGACGCGGGATCCCCAGATCTCTCGGAGACGTTCGGTCTCCTCGTCTCGCGCAACGTCCTGCGGCTTGACGTTCGGCGTTGGGACCACCGACCGGGGCCAACTGCCGTAATCATTTGCGAGCAGCGATGGAACGATCCCGTCACCGGTTGAGTTTTCGGTCCCGCGCATTCGGATACGGATGGTCTTCGGCGTCGGTCCGTGCCGGTAACGGATGGACAGTTCTTTGCGGCCGAGGTGCGTCACAGAGACGGCGTAGACGCGCGGCTCGCCGGTTCCGTGGTCGTCTCCGTGTTCGACCCACGACTCAGGCACGGGGTGATACTCGGTGCCTTCGATGTCAAGCGGCCACCCAGTCATGGGCGACACCTCCTACCGTCGTCAGTAGCAGGACAGTGCTGCTCGTCGTCAGTGATCTTGCCGCCGCAGAACTCACAAATAAACGGCGGCGTCTCGGTCTCTCCGGTAGCACCGACACGACTCACGCAGCACCACCTCGGTTATCGAGAGTGGCCCCTCTGGACTGGTGAAGTGAAAGCGGCAGAATTAGCCGCTTTACTTTTATACGGTATGGGGTCGGAGGGATTTGAACCCCCGATCGACTGATATCTCCGGTTGCGCCTCGGAACTCCAGAGGGTCATCACAGGGTCAGTGATCAGCCGACCCGTTCAGTATATCAGCTGGAGTGTCGTCCCGGGCGCGTTGCCTCTGGAGTCAGTCGCCATGCCGGACTTGGCCACGACCCCGCCTGCACACACCGGTATGCCCAATCTCATTAAAGGGGTTTCGGTCTCCCGTAATCAGTCGTCGTCTTCGACCGCGGACCAGTCGCAGTCCTGGCACTTGTAGCCGGTCACGAAGGAGGTGACACCGGGCATGTAGCCCACTTCGAGTACGTTGCCGCCGCACTCGGGGCACTCGCGGTCGGCGTCCGCGATCGCCTCGGCGTCCATGACCGATCCGCCCTCGATGAGTTCCGCGAGGCTCTCGGGCGTGACCATCCGCCCCTGCACGACGCGATTGTCTGCCATACCAGTGGAACGCCTCGCCCTGGCTAAAGCCCTTCCCCTCGCGACGATGAGCTGATGATGTTGAATCTACAGACAAGTGAGACGCCGAGACCGCAAATAGCGTGAAAGCCCCGACCTGTTCGACTCGGAGGGCTCGCTGCGCGCTTCCCTCGCTTCGCTCGGTCCAGTGCTTGCATCGCCCGCCGTCGCCGAAAGACTCGCGATGCTCGTCTTTCGAGCCTTCGTTCGCTCCGCTCACGAAGACGCCGAACAGGCCGCCCCTTTCATTCCACCCACCAAGACTGGTGGCCAACTGAATCGGGTGGGAATGAAAGGGGCCGCCCTCTCGTCGAGTGAGACGACGCAAGCACCGCAACGCAGTGAGGAGCGCAGCGAGTCACAACCGACGAGAGGGCGGGGGCTTTCACGCTGTAATTGCCAGCGATCACGACATCGTCAGAAAACCCGGCGACGATTACGCTACAACCAGGGTGCGCGTTCGTTGTCGGCGGTGACGTAGTTGGAGACGCGACCGGGGACGGACTCGTGTTCGTCGTCCTCGCTCTCGGCGTCTTCGTCGTCGTCCGCGTCGGGGTCACCACCATCGGCGACCGCGGCGTCGTCGGGCGCGTCGTCCGGCGACGCGACCCCCTCGCCCTCACCGTCCGGGTTGAACGCGAACAGCGCGGTCACGCCGAGGACCGCGAGCGCGATGGGGGCGTTACCCGGGACGAGGCCGAAGATCGACAGCGGAAGGACGCCCAGCGCGACGGCGCTCCCGAAGCGGAAGCGGTCGATGTCGACGACGGCGCGGAGCCACGGCCCGAGGAGTGCGACCAGGAGAGCGAACCCGACGCCGACCGCGGCGGCCGCGACGGCGCGGAGGACGAGCTCCGTCTCGGTCGTGACAGTCAGCGAGAGCCCGCTCGGGTCGAAACTCGCGACGAGGCCGAGGCCGATGATGACCGCGGGGCGCGGGAGGTACTCGCCGACGCGCGCACTCGCCGTCTTGGCGGCGACGGCGAGGATGACGAGGCCGGCGAAGCGCTCGAAGACGACCATCGTGAGCATGTCGCGGATGGTCGGGGCGAGCGCGGCCTCGACGGCGGCGACGGGGATCAACACGGCCCCGACGGCGAGGACGGCGGTCGCTTGGTCGCGGCGAGAGCCGTCCATCTCGGCGAGGACGACGGCGACGGTGGCGCTGCCACCGAAGATGAGGAGACCGACTTCGAGGATGCCGAGAGGGTCCGAGAGCGCGCCGGCGAGGACGAGCGCGGGGAATATCCCGTCGACGAGCGGGAGACACATGATGGTCGCGAGGAGCTTCGTCGCACCGCCGACCCGCCGCTCGACGGTGAGCGCGACCGGGTGTTGGGAGCTGCTCATGCACTCAGCAGTGGCCGTCTCCCGTGGCCGGTGGGTGTCCCGCGCCTCGATACTGTCGGCCGCGACCGGCGTACTGCCACCAGTTCGCACCGAACGTCGAGGCGGGGTTCTCCGCGAAGTCCCATTTGAAAAAGTCGGCAGAAGCTGTGAACGCGACGCTGAATGCGTCGCGGGCAGTCTTCTGGCCGATGCCAGCAGTGGTGGGACTGGCGGAGTCCATATCTCCCATTATCTCCCAATCGGGTATAAGAATTGCGTGAGAATCGGGCACATGCGACGCGAACGCGGAGATCACCAGTGAGATACGTTCCGTGCTTCGGGAACGACTGGCAGGGAGCGACAGTCTCACAACGCTTTTGGGTCGGCGGAAGCGACGGTTTACATGGCGAACGATCCAGAGCCCTTCTCTGAGAAACTCCGCGTCCCCGAGGCGCTGACATTCGACGACGTGTTGCTGCGACCGAAGGAGAGTCGCGTCGAACCGGACGACGCCGACACGACGACGCGCGTCTCGAAGAACGTGCAGTTGCAGGTGCCCGTCCTCACGGCGGCGATGGACACCGTCACCGAGAGCGACACGGCGGTCGCGATAGCTCGCGAGGGCGGGCTGGGCGTCATGCACCGGAACATGAACGTCGACGAGATGGTCACCGAGATCGAGCGCGTCAAGCGCGCCGACGAGCTCGTCATCCGCGACGTGGTGACCGCCTCGCCCGACCAGACGGTCCGCGAGGTCGACGAGCTGATGGCCCGCGCCGGCGTCTCGGGCGCACCCGTCGTCAGTGACGACGACGAAGTCCTCGGTATCATCTCGGGCACGGACATCCGCCCGTACCTCGAAGTCGGGGAGTCCGACGAAGTGCGCGAAGCGATGACCGACGAGGTCATCACCGCGCCCGAAGACGTGACGCCCCGCGAGGCGCTCGAACTCATGTACGAACACAAGATCGAGCGCGTCCCCATCGTCGACGGCGACGACCGCCTCGTCGGCCTCATCACGATGCAGGGGATCCTCCAGCGCCGCGAGTACGACGCGGCCGCCCGCGACGAGGACAGTGCACTCCGGGTCGGCGTCGCCGTCGGTCCGTTCGAGGCCGACCGCGCGGCCGCCGCCGACGGGGCCGGCGCGGACGTGCTGTTCATCGATTGCGCCCACGCGCACAACCTGAACGTCATCGAGAACGCCCGCGAGATCGCCGACGAGGTCGACGCCGACGTCGTCGTCGGGAACGTCGGCACCCGAGAGGCGGCCGAGGCCGTCGTCGACTTCGCCGACGGCATCAAGGTCGGCATCGGCCCCGGCTCCATCTGTACGACCCGCGTCGTCACCGGTGCGGGGATGCCCCAGATCACCGCCGTCGCGCAGGTCGCCGACGTGGCGAGCCAGGCGAACGTCCCCGTCATCGCGGACGGTGGCATCCGCTACTCCGGCGACGCGATCAAGGCGATCGCGGCCGGCGCGGACGCCGTCATGCTCGGTTCGTACTTCGCGGGCACCGACGAAGCACCGGGCCGCGTCGTCACCATGAACGGCAAGAAGTACAAGCAGTACCGCGGCATGGGGAGCGTCGGCGCGATGCAGTCCGGCGGCGGCGACCGCTACCTCAAGGACGTCGACGGGGACGAAGACGACGAGATGATCCCGGAAGGCGTCGAGGCCACGACGCCTTACAAGGGGACGCTGGCGAGCGAACTCCACCAGCTCGTCGGCGGCATGAAGTCGGGCATGGGCTACGTCGGCGCCGAGACCATCCCCGAGTTCAAGCAGCGAGCCGAGTTCGTGAAGGTCTCGCAGGCCGGCCAGCAGGAAGGCCACCCCCACGACGTTGTCATCACCGACGAAGCGCCGAACTACAGCCCCGACGACGCCTGATCTTCGCGACCCGGCTCACCCTGCCGAACGCGTCCGCAGCGAGTTTCCACCTCGGACGCCGGACCGCAATTCTCAGGGGCGTCCGGCTCCCACCGGACGGCTGTGTACCCCGACGTGCGAGTCGCCGAGAGCGACGCCGACCGCGAGGCGGCCCTGGCCGTCCGTCGCGACGTCTTCGTCGAGGAACAGGGCGTGTCCGAGGAGGTCGAGATGGACGGCAAGGACGACGAGGCGGTCCACTTCGTCGCGACGGACGGCGACGACCCGGTCGGTGCCGCGCGCCTCCGGGAAGTCGAACCCGGTGTCGGGAAGGTCGAGCGCGTCGCGGTCGTCGCCGACCGGCGCGACGGCGGGATCGGCCGGGAGTTGATGTGCACGCTCGAGACGACCGCCGCCGAGCGCGGCATCGACCGGCTCGTCATGCACGCCCAGACCCACGTCGAGGAGTTCTACCGACGGCTCGGCTACGAGACGACGAGCGACGTGTTCGAGGAGGCCGGGATCGACCACGTCGAGATGGAGAAAGACCTCTGATACGGATTACTGTAGTTATTTACCGTAGGTCGAGACGACATCCCCGGTTCCAGCGCCTGCACAACCCAGATACGCCCGCTGTTGTGAAACTATCTACAGTAATCCGTATGAGGGGGCGGGCGACCGGAGCCCTCAGCGCTCGCCGCTCTCGCCCGCATCCGGCGCCGCCGTGGCGCGGGTCGCGGTCGCCTTGAACGACGCCACGACCCGGTCTTCGGCGGAGAGGGCCAGTTCTCGCAGGCTCGTCGCTGTGACTCTGACGGCGAGCGGGTCGCCCGCGCCGACGTCGACCCGCACGAGCGCGGTCCCGTCGCCACGTTCGACGGAGAGGACGTCGCCCTCGAATCGGTTGCGTGCGCTCGTCTCGCTCTCGCCGGGCGCGCTCTCGGGAGCGTGGAGCGTCACGGCGTCCGATCTGAAGGAGGCCTGTACGTCGTCCGCCGTCGTCAACGCGAGCGCTCCGACGGTCCCCGCGGCCGTCTCGACGGTGACGAGGTCGCCGTCTCGCTCCCGGACGGTGCCGTCGAGGACGAGTCGCTCGGTGGTCGCCGTCCCTTCCAGCGCCGCTTGCAGTCGCTCGAACTGCGCGAGGAGTTCGCGAGCGTTCTCGGTCAGTCGACTCCCGCCGCCCTCGCTGCCGCCGCGCTCGCGCTCGACGAGCGGCCCCGCCTGCGCCTCGAGGTCGCCGATCCGACCGTGAGCGCGCGAGTAGGACCGACCCAGGGTCGAGGCGGCTGCGTTCAGCGAGCCGTGGGCCGCTACGGCCCGCAACAGCGCCGCGTCCCGCCCGTCGAACGTCTCCTCTCCGACCCGCACGTGCGCCTCGAACCCCGCGTCCATGCTCACTCGTCGACCGGCCCGACCAAAACCGTTATGTCTCGGTCGACACAACATCGATATGTCTATGCCGATACAACGGTCGGCCGAGTACGAGGGCGTCACTCGCCGAACGCTCCTGCAGACCGCTGGAGCGGCGGGTGCGACCGGGATCGCGGCGGCCATCGGCGGCTGTGTGGGGAGTGTCGGTAGTGCTGCCGGAACGAACGGTGGCCGGGACGGGCCGGTCAGCGTCCTCGCGGCCGGGAGCCTCCAGCTCGCGCTCTCCGAGGGGTTCCGCGCGTCGGTCGACCGGGAAATCAGGGTCGAGGCGCACGGCTCCGTGACGGCCGCGCGACTCGTCGCCGAGGGCAAGCGCGACCCCGACATTCTCGCACTGGCTGACCCGGTGCTGTTCGATAGCGTGCTCGCGACCGACTGGCACGTCGACTTCGCGACCCCGGACCTCGACCCGCTCGGCTACCGAACGCTGTTCTCGCTCGCGCTCGCGAGCGACCACTACGACCGACCCGGACTCCGCGACGACCTGACCGACCCGCGGCAGGTTTACCCCGAGACGTCGCTGCTCTCGCGGTTCGAGACCGGCGACCTCGACGCGGCCGTCGTCTACCGGAGCATGGCCGTCGACCGCGGGTACGACTACGTCGACCTCCCGGCGGCCGTCGACCTCGGCGACCCGGCCCGTACCGCCGAGTACCGCACTGCGAGCTACGAACTGCCGACCGGCCGGACAGTCCGCGGAGCGCCAGTGACGTACGCCGCGGTCGCCAGATACGGCGGCGAGCGCGTCGCGGACGTGTACGAGCGCCTGGTCGCCGGCGAGTACCTCGGCGACCACGGGTTCGCCCGCCCGGACGCGCTCCCCGAGTACAGCGGTGATGTCCCGCGTGACTACCGCGTGTGAGCGGTCGCTGTGGGAGACGGCCGCGCCGGTCGTCGGCGCCGGCTTGCTCGCGCTCTACGCGCTCCCGGTGGCGTGGCTGCTCGTCTCCCAGTCGCCCGCGTCGGTGTTCGCGTCGCTCCGCGAGCCGTTCGTCGTCGACGCAGCCCGGAACACGCTCCTCTCGGCGACCGCCAGTACCGCTCTCGCACTCGGCTTCGGCGTTCCGCTGGCCTACTGGCTCGCGCGCACAGACGTTCGCGGCCGGACGCTCGTCACCGCCGTCGTGGCCTTCCCGCTGGTCCTGCCGCCGGTCGTCAGCGGCATGGTCCTGCTGAGCACTGTCGGGTCGAACGGCCTGGGCGGCCTCGTCGGCGTCCCCATCGACGGCACGCTCGCGGGCGTCGTCCTCGCGCAGACGTTCGTGGCCTCGCCGTTCGTCGTCCTCTCGGCACGGAGCGCGTTCGGACGCGTCGACCGCCACCTCGAGGAAGTCGCGTGGACCCAGGGCGTCTCCCGCTGGCGGACGGTCCGCCGCGTGACGCTCCCGCTCGCCCGCCGTGGCATCCTCGCGGGTGCGACACTCGCGTTCGCCCGCGCCGCCGGCGAGTTCGGTGCGACGCTCATGCTCGCGTACTACCCGCGGACGCTCCCGGTCCAGATCTGGGCGACCTTCCAGGGTCGCGGGCTCGACGCGGCCGTCCCCGTCGCCGTCGTCCTCCTCGTCGTCGCATCGGGCGCACTGGTCCTGCTGAACCTGCTCGGGGAGTCGTCGTTCGTCGGGGGCGGAGAGTATAGTAGAATTTGAAACAGCGTGTCATAGAAAGCTCCTCACGAAATTCGTGAATCGGTCAGTACAGCCTGCCCATCTACCAATGTAGCTCTTCCACTTCAGAAGAAACCCGAATAGAGAAACTGCGCTACCGACTACTGGGCGAGCCTACTCGAACCGTTACCACTGTCCGTTAAACAGTGAGCGGTACTCATCGACAATCTTCTCTGCTGGCGGGTCGGTTACGAGCGTGACGACAGCCATCGCGAGTAACTGCACGACCAGCAGCGGGATGACTGGGAGGAACCCGAAGGCCAGGTCGCCCGGGATGACGCCGAGCTGGAACCCCCACAGGCCGACGAATCCGAGGATGAGACCGATTCCGGCGGCGTACTTACTGGTCGATACCGAGTAGAAGCCGCTGACGATGGGGAAGAACATCAGTGCGTAGCCGCTAAACGCAAAGATAGTCGTGTCGATGATGGACTCACGGGTCAGCAGCGCCGCGATGTAGGCGATTGCAAGGAGGCCGACGACAAACACTCGCGTCGCCACTACCTCTGTCCGCTCGGTAACGTCGAAGAACGGCCGGAGAATGTCCTCGGTGAGCATCGTCGCTAGCGTCAAGACCTGGCCGTCTAACGTCGACATGATCGCCGCGAGGATACCGGCCAGTGCCAGCCCCACGAGCCATGTCGGGAAGTTCGCGGCAATCAGCGCTGGGAGGACGAAATCCGGATTTGCAATCTCGGGGAACTGCCCAACACCCCAAAACCCCAGCATGACTGCCGGCCCCCACGTCAGCATGAGCGCGATGGGATAGGCGACAGCGGTCTGCCGCAGGTTCCCAATCGACCGGCTCGTCATGTACCGAATGAACAGGTGTGGGAGGATGAACGTCTCAATGGAAACCAGCACTGCCACTGAGAGGTACTGCTTGAATCCGAGTGGCGGGATGTCCGCGCGGTTCAGGAGCGGCGGTGCTTCGGACAGTGCCGCGCTAGTCGCCGCCTCGAAGCCACCGATTCCTCGGGAGATGGCGATGGCGAACCCGACCAGCGCTGTCACGAACACTGCGCCCTGGAAGGCGTTCGTCCACCCGGTACCCCGCATCCCACCGGCGGTAACGTACAACAAGACGACGAGCGTGACAATCAGGCCGCCAGCCCAGTAGGGGACGAACCCTTCGGTGAGTTGCTGGACGGCGATGCCCCCGCCCTGAATCCCGACCAGCAGGTACGGGACCGTCCAGAACGTGAACAATGCCATCGTCAGCACGCCGAGGTACGTTGAGTCGAATCGGTGGTTCATCACCTGTCCTGGCGTGATGTGGTTGAACTTCTTGCCGATGAGCCACACGCGGTGGCCGATGGTCATCATGAACAGCGGGAACGTGAACACGAGCAGGCCAATGAAGTAGCCGTACGCGTTGGGCCCGATGTTGTACGCCAGCCCCGGCGCTCCGATCATCACGACTGCCGACATGTTCGTCGCGAACAATGCGGCCAGTAGGACGAGTGTCCCGAAGGACCGACTCGCCATGAGGTACTCCTCGCGGGATTCGCCAGTTCGGCGGGCCGCGTACTGCCCAACCCCGAGCACAACGAATAAATACGCAACCGCGATGACGACGATGAGCCCGATATCGCTGGTGAATTCAGTCATCGGCTTTCACCTCGGTTCCCTCGTCGCTATCGGTTGAACGTTCGCCGGTAGCGGGCTCTTGGAATTCCTCAGGGATGTCCGGCGCGACGGTGTACACCCAGTAGAGAATCACGACAGCCACGAGCGTGTACACCAAATCGTAGGCCAGTTGGATTGGAAGCCAGTTGAACAACAGTCCGGCGTCCATCAGCCCTACGAGTTCGGTGAAGTGCAGGGCTGTCATCCCGAGTAACAGCGCGACGACCGCGGCATCTCTCACCGTGTTCGGATACCAAACACTCTCACGATACATGTGAACAAACCCCTATGCCAAATGTATTAACTATTGCGCCAACCCCCGGTACGTTAAACCCGCATACGCACTGAGCAGCTGTTTCAATCTGGACCTTGGCGAAATCAATTCCCTGTGAATGTTTCTATGACACGCTCATTCTCACTGATAATCGACTTCGCCGTCGCCTTCGCCGATCCACCCGCCGCGGTCGGGCTCGCGCGACTCCAGCGGGTCGATGTCCTTGTACCAGGGAACGTTCTTCAGCTGTTCCTTGTCGAGGACGAACTCGTCTTTCGTGTCGGCGGTCCACTCGAAGTTCTGCGTCAGCAGGATCGCGTCGACGGGACAGACCTCCTCGCAGAGTCGGCAGTAGATGCACTGACCGATGTGGAGGTTGTACTGCTCGCCGTTGCGCTGGTCGGCGGTATCGGGAATCGACGCGCTCGCCGGCCACGGCGAACGCCTCGACGACGGCGTCGCCCTCGTCGTCGAGGGCGACAGCGGCCGGAGCGCGTTCGAGCGCGCGACCGACATCGACCCGATGGCCTTCGCGAAGCGGGCGATGGCGAACGACGGGACCGTCGACGCCGACGCGACCGGCGGCGTCTGCCCGGACACCGAGGAGAACGATGGGTCGCACGAGACTCGTTTCGTCTTCGCCTTCGCCGAGGAACAGAACGAGGAGGTCGAGGGCCTCTACAACGAGGGCGACGTGATCCACGCGTACGTCCAGTGTACCTGCGGGACCGCCTACTCAGAGAAGTGGCTCGCCGGCGAGAAGTGAGTCCGGTCGGCGCATGAACTACCCCGGTTTCGGACCCGACGACCCGCTCTCCCGCGACGAACTCGCCGCGACCGTCTCCGCGGTCCGGCCTGACTGGCGACTCGTCGACGCCGACCCGATACCGGAGGGCAGCGACATCGTCTACGCCGTCACCGTCGTGCCTGTCAAGCGAGCGGAGAGCGACCCGACCGCGACCCGCGAGGCGGTTCTGAAGTGTTTCCGCACGTCCGACGCACTCTCCGTTCGCACCCACCAGCGGTTCCTCGTGGAGGTCGACCTGCTCGAACTCGCGGATCGGGAGAC
This sequence comes from Halobacteriales archaeon QS_9_67_15, assembly GCA_003023165.1. Classification (GTDB taxonomy): domain Archaea; phylum Halobacteriota; class Halobacteria; order Halobacteriales; family Haloarculaceae; genus Halosimplex. The sequence continues at coordinate 10,904 of PXSD01000172.1, forward strand.
CGACCTCCCGGTCCCCGCGGTGTTCGGCGTCTGCGAGTCCCACGACCATCTCCCGATGCCGGCGTTCCTGATGGAACGGCGTCCGGGCCAGTCGGTCTCGACCGTCCCGCTCGACGGCACCGACGGCGTCTTCGACCGACTCGTCCGCGAATCGGGGCGATACCTCGCTCGGGTCCACGACCTGCGCTCGTTCGACGCCTTCGGCGACCTCGTCACCGCCGAGAACGGTCCGACGGACGCGGCTCGCGGCGATCCGGTCGTCGCAGACGGCCGGTCGGAGTGGGCCGACCGGGTCAGGGATATCGTCGAAGATTCCCTCGACGAACTCGACGGGACGCGGTTCGGGGACCTCGGATCGGGGCTTCGAGAGTACACCGAGGAGAGACTGACGACGCTCGACCTCGACGCTGAACCGGTCCTGTTGCACGGCGACTACCGGCCGGGGAACCTGCTCGGGGACCCCGAGACCGGCGAGGTGACGGCGGTCCTCGACTGGGGCGCGGCCCAAGCGGGCGACGCCCGCTACGAACTCGCGTGGGTCGTCCGCGAGTTCTCGAAGCAGGCACCCCCGGACTCGCCCGTCCGACGACGAGTCCGGGAGACGCTCTTCGACGCCTACGAGGACGGGCGAGGTGTCGCCTTCGAGCGTGACGGGGCCTTCGAGCGCAGACAGCGGTTCTACCGGTCGGTCACCTGGATCTGCGAACTCCAGTGGTTCGACCACTGGTGGGCCGGCGCGGACGAGTCGGTCAGGGAGGCGCGGGCCGAGCAGTTGCGGGAGAACGTGCAAGCGCTGCTGTAAGCGGCTATCGGTCGGTCTCGACGCCTCCCTCGGGCTCCTCCTCGGGGAGGGCCCGGAAGCCGTCGAGGATAGCCTGTTTCGCGACGGCGCCGCGGGTCGTCCAGTGGTGGGCGTAGTCGAGCATGTCGTCGTAGATGTGCGGTTTACAGCCCGCGGCGCGCGGGTGGCCGCCGCCGCTGACCTGCTGGGCGACCTCGTGAGCGCGCTCGAAGGTCTCGGAGCCGCGGATCGACGCGCTCCCGACGGGCTTGACGACGACCGAGGCGTCCGCGCCCTGCTGGCGGAGCGCTTCGGCGACCTCGTTCTGTGAACAGCGGCCGTAGGTCACGCCGACCGTCCACTCGCCGATCTCGCGCAGTTCCGCTCGCTCGACCGCCTTCTCGACGAGCGCCTCCTTCTCCACGCGTTCCTCTTCGAGGAACTTCTCGACCGCGGGCGGGAAGTCCACGCCGTAGCGGCGGATCACACGGACGTACTCCTCGGGTTCGGCCCACACGGCGTAGTCCGCGAGGTCGTCGCTGCGCTCGTCCTCCTTGATCCAGAGGTCGTGGTCGCGAGTGACCCGCGCGAGGTCCGTGAATTTCTCCGCGAAGTCGCGGTCGAGTTCCGACAGCGCCACGTCGGTCGTGCAGACCTCGTCGGAGTCGCCGACGGTGAGGTCGACGCCCGCCGCCTCGACGGCCGCCGCCACGCCGTCGTCCCACTGGTGGTGGTCGAACCAGCGGACGGTCGTCCGCTCGGCCAGCGCGTCGAGGCCCTCGACGTCGTCCGGACTGTCCGGACAGAGGTCACAGACGAAGACCGTCGCCTCGTCCGGTGCGTACTCGACCGCCCACTCGATGCTCTGGCGGAGTTCGTGCGGGCCGGAGGGGACCAGTGCCGTCTCGTCGCCGTAGACCTCCCGGATCAGCGCGACGCAGCCGAGGCCGTCGGCGTCCGTGTCCGCGATGACCACCGTCCGGGCGTCCGAGAGCGCCTCGACCGCCTCGCTCTCCTTTTTCGTCTCCTGCAGCGAGTCCGGATAGAAGAACCCCTCGCCCGGAAGCAGCGATTTCCGTTCGAGCGCGAGCCGCTCGTCGTCGATGACGTAGTCGTCCATACCGGTCCGAGCGGTCGGGAGGCAATGAAGGCCCCGATTGTGGGAGTCGCAGGTATCGAGTCGCGAGTGCCGAGTGGTATCGGTGTCGCCGCGTTCAGGCGACGGACCGCTCGTCCACCTCGGTGGCGTCCAGTTGACGGACGGTCAGTACTGGGCGGTCACTCCGGCGGACGACGGCGTCGGCGACGCTCCCGAGGACGAACCCGTGGTCGCCGTGCCGGCCGCGCGTCCCGAGCGCGACGACGTCCGCGTCGACTTCCTCGGCGTAGTGCGGGATCTCCGCCCCGGGACGGCCGTCTCGGACCGCCGTCGTGACTGACCGGTCGGAGCGGTCGCGGACGTTGTCGAGCGCGTCCCGTGCCGCGGCTTCGAGCGCGTCGACGAGTTCCTTCCGCAGTTCGTCGGGCGAGGCGGCCACGTCCCCCTGGTCGACCACGTAGAGCGCGTGGACGGCGGCGTCGAACCTGGCGGCGAAATCGAGCGCGACGTCGACGGCCCTGGCGGCGCTCTCGGACCCGTCCGTCGCGATGACCACCGTATCGAACATGGTCGAGTCGTGCCCGTCCAGACGTATAAACTGTTGTGAGACGTGGCTGCCTGTAGGGCGGGCGCTCGACGCCGGGCGCGCGCGACGGAACCTCGGTGACTTTTTGCCCCCGCCGAGCAACGTCCTGCCAATGAGCCTCGACATCGAACAGGTCCTCGTTCCGGTCGACGCCACCGAGCAGGCGGAGACGGCGGTCCGATACGGGCTCGGAGTCGCGGAGCGATACGACGCCGCGGTCCACGTCTTGCACGTGGTCGACGAGCCCGTCAAGCGCGGCGTCGAAGCCGGCGACATCGACGCCGAGGCCGTCGCCGACGAGCAGATGTTGCTCGTCGACGGCGCGAACGACATCGCGGGCGACGTGTCGGTCTCGCACTCCACCGTCGTCGGGTTCTCCCGGTCCCGCCTCCAGCAACACCCCGGGAGCGCGATCCTCGACGTCGCCGAGGACCTCCCGGCCGATTTCATCGTCGTCCCGCGTTCACGCGGGACCGGACCGGACGAGGCACTGGGCAAGTCTGCACAGTACGTCGTCGAGTACGCCAGTCAACCGGTTCTCTCGGTCTGACCGGCGAACCCCGCCAGCGGTCAGCCGAGTCGGATCGACATCTCGAGCTCGAAGCTCTCGGCGTTGCTCGTCTCGAACCCGAGCTTCTCGTAGAGCGCGATCGCCGGTTCGTTCCAGCGCTCGACGGTGAGCCAGACGCGCTGGACGCCTTTCGAGACGCCGTGTCCCAGCAGCCCCTCGAGGAGTTTCGTGCCGATACCCGCGCCCTGGTAGTCGTTGAGGACGAACACGGCGAGTTCGTACGCGTCCTCGTGGCCCGGCACGAGGATGGCGTGGCCGACCACGCGGTCGTCGTGCCGAGCGACCACGTTCAGCGACCCCTCGGCCAGCAGTGTGTCCAGCCACTCCCGGATGGCGCCCTCCTTGATCGGCGGGATCCCCTGGGCGCGGTCCGCGGGGTCGAAGTCGTCGTACATCGCGACGAGCGCGTCGAAGTCGTCCATCCCGCCGGACTCGATCCGGATGTCGCGCCCCTCCTCGTCGGTGAGCGACAGCGGTGGCTGCGGGAAGGAGTCGACGATGTCGTCGGGGTAGGTGCGCCCCGTCATCTGACGAGAGTCACCGTCGTATCGGCGTTCAGCAACACGAACTCGGCGACCTCGCCAAGTTCGATCTTCCCCATCGGACTGCGCTGGCCGCCGCCGATGACGATCCGGTCGAACCCCTCGCGCTCGGCCAGTTGTGTCAGCTGGCTCCCGGGGTGGCCCGAGAACTCATGGACGTCTGCCTCGACGCCAGCCTCGTCGAGTCGGTCGCGTATCTTCGCCGCTACGTCGTCGACGTCGTAGTCATCGGACGTGTCGAGGACTGCGACCGTGAGGTCGTCACCGGCCTGGCGGGCGCGAGCCAGCGTCTCCTCCAGCGCGTCGAACCCGTCGGGACTCCCGCCCATGCCCAGGAGGACGTTCATGCTCGTGCCTTCAGTTCTGGACGCAAAAAGCTTCCCGGATGAGTCCATGTGGTGACGTGCTATCCGCGCACACGACAGGGGAGAGTCGCTTCGGTGACGGGTCCGTCGTCCCCGACGGATCAGTCGTCGTCGGTCGCCTCGGTCTGCGCCCGACGACGGGCCGCCCGCTCGACGAACTCTTCCGGGAGTTCGTCGACCTCGCCCGCCTGCACCGCCCAGAGCTTCGCGTACAGGCCGTCCTCCGCCAGCAGGTCGTCGTGGCTCCCCCGTTCGACGATCTGTCCGTCTTCGAGGACGACGATCTTGTCCGCGTCCTTGATCGTCGAGAGTCGGTGTGCGATCGCGAAGGTCGTCCGGTCGGCGGTCAGTTTGTCCAGCGACCGCTGGATCAGCATCTCCGTCTCCGTGTCGACGTCCGAGGTCGCCTCGTCGAGGACGAGGATGTCCGGGTCCTTGAGGATCGCCCGCGCGAGTGCGATGCGCTGGCGCTGCCCACCGGAGAGCTTCACGCCGCGCTCGCCGACCTTCGTGTCGTAGCCCTCGGGGAGGTTCTGGATGAACTGGTGAGCCTCGGCCATCTTCGCCGCCTCGACGACCTCCTCGTGGTCGGCGTCGAACGTCCCGTACTCGATGTTCTCCTGGACGGTCCCGTAGAACAGGAACGTCTCCTGGCTGACGTAGCCCAGCGTCTGTCGGAGGCTCGGGATCGTCGCGTCTCGCAGGTCCGTCCCGTCGATGCGGATGGCCCCCTCGTCGACGTCGTACATCCGGAGGAGGAGCTTCATCACCGTCGACTTGCCCGCACCGGTCGGTCCGACGAGCGCTACCGTGTCACCGCCGTCCACGTCGAACGTGACGTCCTCGACGATGTAGTCTCGCGGGTCGTCGTCCCCGCTCGACGCTCCGGAGGCGCTCTGTGCCTTGCCCGCGTCGTATCCGAACGAAACGTCGTCGAATCCGACTTCGCCCTCGTCGACGACGAGCGGGTCCGCGTCCGGTTCCTCGCGGATGCGACTCGGCGTGTCCATCAGCCCGAAGATGCGCTCGCTGGACGCGTGGGCGCGCTGGTACATGTTGATGATCTGCCCGAACTGTGCCATGGGCCAGATGAACCGCTGGGTCAGCAGGATGAAGAGGACGAACTCACCGGCCTGCAGTTCGCCCGAGAGCGGCCCGAGCGGTTCGCCGACTACCCAGAGGCCGCCGATGACGAACGTGATAACGAAGCCGATCCCCGAGAGGAGTCGCAGGCCCGGGAAGAACTTGATCCGCGTATCGATAGCGTCCCAGTTGGCGTCGAAGTAGTCCTCGGACACGTCGTCGACGCGGTCGGACTCGAACCCCTCGGTGTTGGCCGCCTTGATCACCTGGATACCGCCGAGGTTGTTCTCCAGTCGCGAGTTCAGCTGGCCGACCGACGAGCGCACGTCGGCGTACTTGGGCTGGATCACGTCGATGAACTTCTTCGTGAAGACGGCGATGAGCGGGACGACGCCCAGCGCCACCAGCGCCAGCTGCCAGTTGGTGTTCACCAGGATGACGGCGATGGCGACCACCATGATCGACAGCCGGAAGAAGGAGTTCATCCCGTCGTTGAGGAACCGCTCGAGGCGGTTCACGTCGTTCGAGAGGATCGACATCAGTTCGCCGGTCTGCTTGTCGGCGAAGAACTCCATGTTCAGCCGCTGCATCTTGTCGTACGTGTCGGTCCGGACGTCGTGCTGGATAGACTGTGCGAAGGAGTTCCACCCCCAGTTTCTCGTCCAGTGGAAGGCTGCGCCGAGCAGGAACGCTCCGGCGATGATCGCGACCGTCAGCCAGAGCTGAGCGGTCGTGGAGGTGGGGAGCCACGCGTCTGGGACCAACCACAGGCTATACTCCGTGTTGTCGAGGAAGATGGCGTCCACCGCGATACTCAACAGGAGCGGTGGGATCAGGTCGAGCACCCGCGCGGCGATACTGCTGATCAGCCCGACCACGAACTCGAAGGCGTTCTCGCGGCCGTACTTGGCGAACAACCGACGCATTGGGTCGTCCACGCGATCGCGGACGTCCTCGAAGACCTCTTCCTCGTCGAGGTCGACACTCATCGCTCTATTTCAGTGACGAGGTCGCAAAAGCCCATCGAAGCCGTGAGAGAGCTTCCCGTACCGAAGGTCATCCGACACCAGTGACCGGACGCTTCATACGGATTATTGTAGAGTATTTCCGGATTGCGCCGACCCCGGGGTCGACGCGTACCGGTAAATCGCTACAATAATCCGTATCAGGTCCCCCGCTGGCGTTCCGCGCCGCAGCCGGGATAGCGACCCGGTCGCCCTCGTCGACTCCAGTTCGATTCGCCCACCCCCGGGGGACCTCCAGAACCCACTTCCCGCGGCCGCTGTAGGTCTGCTCGTAGCTCCCCTCGGGCACCCCGGCGTGGTGAATAGTCGTGACTCGCTCGTCCGCGTCGATAAAGACGATATCAAGCGGGAACGCCATGTCTCGCATGACGTACCCGTGCGTCCCGACCGACTCGTGGACGAACAGCATCCCCTCGCCCATCGCGAGCTCGGAGGTGTTGCTCAGCCCGAGGTAGCGCTTTTCCTGGGTGTCGGCGACCCGGACCCGGACCGTCGCGAGTTCGGTCCCGTTCTCGCCGTAGGCGGTGACGTCGACGCGGTCGTACCCGTCGGGGTTCGCGCCCGTCACCTGATAGAGCAACGGCGACTGGACGACGTAGACGCCGCCCACTAACAGGACGAGGAAGAAGACCATCCCCCAGACGATCCGCCTGTCGACCATGTGGTCCGGTTCGGACGGACCCGGGGTAAGCCTGCGGGTTCGACCGAGAGAGAAAGCGTTATTCCGGGCCGGCGGGAATCCACGTCAGAGGGTTCGTGGTCTAGTTGGTTATGACGCGGCCTTTACAAGGCCGAGACCGGTGGTTCAACTCCGCCCGAACCCATCCGATATACAAAAGCCGTCTCTGCCGCTTTTTCACCCATCTCAGAGATAGCAGTTTCACCGCGGTTCGGCTCTGATGTTTTTAAACTCACCACTCCGAGAGACAGCGACCCGTCGGTACTGCGGTACGCCGATTGCTGACGAGGGGAGACCCTGTCCGGTCCGCGACGTGGAGGTGTGTCACCCGTGAGCCTCGGAGGTGTCGAGCGCTCGTGCGCGCAGGCCCGCCCCCCGCGCGCGTCTGGCAGTCGCCATAGAGGGCTGTCCTACATGTACCAACATCGGTGCCGATCCGCTCCACGTGTGTGTCACCGCTACCCCATCGCGCACGTCGTCTCGAACGGGAACCAGTGGCGCTCGTGAGTATTTCCGCGAAGTGGCGAAGTTCGTCGCCGTCCACAGGCGATAGACCTACATTTGTGACGCTTTTTTAACCAAAAAGCGCTTCAGCGAATTCATTTCTGTGGTCCCGCCATCTCTCGACTCGATGAGGGACCGGACCGTCCTGAAGTACTACGTGTTCGAGGCGACGCGCAACGCGCACCTCTCGGGGCCGATATGGGTACTGTTTCTACTCTCGCGTGACATCTCCTATTCCGGCATCGGACTGTTAGACGCCGTGTTTTCGCTAACTGTGTTGGTGGCAGAGACGCCGACGGGGTACGTTGGCGACAGAATCGGGCGACGACGCGCACTCCTAATCGGCACACTCGGGAGCAGCCTCGGGAGTCTCGCGTTCGCCTTCGCGGGATCGCTGTCAGGATTTCTGTTTGCCTACGTCACGCTCGCGATCGCTCGGACATTCACATCAGGGAGCGACAGCGCGTGGCTCTACGACACTCTTCGAGCCCGGACGGACGGGTCACGATTCGCCGATATCAGGGGTCGCGGGAAGTCGCTCGGACTCGTCGTTTCGGCTGTCGCGGCGGTCGCGGGTGGACTCCTCGGGAGCGTGAATCTCGCGTGGCCGTGGATTGTCAGTGGCGTGTTGACCGCCGCTGGCGTGCCAGTCGTGCTGTCCTTCCCGACACCCGACGAGGTAGCGGACGGAGCAGAGGTCGAAGAGGCACACCCCGATCCGGGGCCACTCGACGCATTGCGGGCGGTCCGAGACCGCCTTCTCGGGCCCCACCTCCGGTGGTTCGTCGTCTACACGGGTGTCTTCGCGGCAGTGATGGGCGTCGTGAACTTCTTTATTCAACCAGTGACGGTCGACGCCGTGCCCGAGTTGCCACCGGTATTTGATGTCCAGCTCGATGGAGTGGTCGTCGTCGGACTCGTGTTCGCAGCGTTTCGACTCGTCGCGGCGGTCGTCACTGCGCGTGCCGGGTGGATTCGGGACCGTATCGGTATCGAGAGCTGGTTTCGAGGGGTACCGGTCGCCCTCGGTGGGTTGTTCGCGGGTGTCGCGTTGCTTCCGGTCGCCGCGATTCCAATGTTCTTCGTCCTCAGAGCCGTTCGAAGCGTGACCGAACCGTTGCAGGGGCAGTATCTCAACGACCACATCAACTCGGTCGGGCGTGCGACGACGCTCTCAGCCGTGGCGATGCTTCACAGCCTCCTCGTCGCACCGTTCGAACTCGCTGGCGGCGCGCTGGCGGATGCCGTCGGCGAGATCCCCGCAATATCTCTACTCGGTGGCTTCCTCGTCGTCGCCGCGGTCGGTATCCAACTCATGGGTGTGTTTGAGCGTCGGGAAAGCGAGCGGCCAACCGCGACAGAGTAGATTGATTGTCAGGTGAGCGACCGGAGACGATTCAGCACACAGAGGTCGCTGGCGACAGCGGATCGAGCAAGAACTACTATTGATGGGGACTGAGCGATGACCGTCCACCCGTTTACGTTCTCGATTTCTCTCGAACGTCGCTACCGAGTGGGAAACGGAGAGACCAGCGGTGACCAGTAATTTGAACCGGGCACCGACCTAACTCCGACCCGGTGACACTTCTATGACCGACGTTCCGACGCTGACACTGCCGAGCGGCGACGAACTCCCGCAGATCGGGCTCGGGACCTGGAACATCGAGGGCGAGACGCTCGAGTCGGGTCTTCGAGCTGCGCTCGATACGGGGTACGCGCACGTCGACACAGCTGAGGGGTACAAGAACGAGGCCGAGATCGGCGAAGTGCTCGCCGAATACGACCGCGACGACGTCTTCCTCACCTCGAAGGTCCTCGCCAAGAACCTCAACTACGACTCGCTCCTCGGGTCCTGTCGAGACTCGCTGGACCGGCTCGGCACTGACTATCTCGACCTGTATCTGATCCACTGGCCGAACCCGGCGATCTCGCTCCGGGAATCGCTCGACGCGATGGCGACGCTCCGCGACGAGGGGCTGGTCCGGAACGTCGGCGTCTCGAACTTCAGCGCGTACCAGCTCAGTTGCGCACACCACGTCTCGGACGTGCCCATCGCCGTCAACCAGATCGAGTTCCACCCGTGGTTCCAGCGGCCGGACCTCGTCGAGTACTGTCGCGAGACGGACACCGTGGTCGAGGCGGCGGCACCGCTCGCTCGCACCGAGGTCTTCGAGGACGACATCGTCCGGGAGCTCGCAGACCGCCACGACAAACACCCCGCGCAGATAGTTCTCAAGTGGGCCATCGAGCGTGACATCGTCGTACTCCCGAAATCCTCGTCGCCCGAACACGTACGAGCCAACTTCGACCTGTTCGACTGGTCGCTGACCGACGACGACCTCGCAGCACTGGACGACCGCGACCGCGACCACCCCGTCTACGACCACCCCGCACGCGACTGGTCCGACGACGTATACGGTATCAACCAATAATTATCACGCCCATCCGTTCGGTCACTCCGAGCGCTTCTACCGGGCTCTGAACCTGTCTCCGTGATTTCCGCCCGGTCGGAGGTGTTCTTTTATTATAGACCTAGATCGTACAGTTCTGTTCGACTTTTTCGTTCATCGATCCAGTTACGAGAATTAGTTGCCAACTTCTGTCCCGATATCGGGACGAATTCAAAACATTCAAGCTACTATCCAGAAAGGATCGACGTATGAGCGTCGATGCGCGGTCGGTCGACGAGCAAGCGACTGAGGAGTGCGAGGTCGTCGCGACGGTCGACGACACCGACGGTGCGGCGCAGTTCGTCGTCGCCGACATTGCCCGTGACGAGGCGTGGCTCTCGGTGCCGGCGGTAGCGGCCTGTTCACTCGACGAGTGGCGGTAAGCAGCCGAATCGATGCGTTCCGGTCTGTTCTGCTCCGACGCGTCGACGGCACGGAGAACCGCCTCCGGCGGTCTTTGTCGGGTCGGGAGCTACACGGCGGGCGCTCGTGGGTTACGAGCGCCAGAGTGAACGGGCCGGAAGGGATTTGAACCACGGTCGGAGCGACCTCCTCCTTGCTTCAAATCCCTTCCGTGACGCACAGCAGGGGCTCACGAATTGTGAACGTCAGAAAGGACGGGCCGGAAGGGATTTGAACCCTCGACCGTCTGATTAAGAGTCAGACGCTCTGCCGGACTGAGCTACCGGCCCTCGAATTCGACTTACGGAGGTTGATTCATAACGGTTACTGTTCGGGTCCGTCGACGCGCGGAAAACTGGGGAATTATATGCCTCGTGCCCATGTGACGTGACACGATGAGCACCGGCATCACGATGGCGTCGATGTCTCGCTACGCCATCCTCGGGTGTGGAAGCGTGGGTCACGCCGTCGCCGAGGAACTCGTCAGCAAGGGCAAGGACGTCGAGATCCTCGACCGCGACGAAGGCCGCGTCGAGGCCCTCCGCGACCAGGACCTCGACGCGAACGTCGCGGACATCCGCGACGAATCGGTCGTCGACGAGGTCGCCGACTGCGACGTGGTCCTCATCCTCTCCTCGGACGTCGAGGCCAACGCCGCCGCAGTGGGTAACATCCGCGACCGCGGCGGCGACCACTTCATCGTCGCCCGGGCGTCCGACCCGGTCTCCGCCGACGAACTCACTGAACTCGGTGCGGACGTCGTCATCAATCCCTCGACCGTCATCGCAGACTCCGCTCTGCGCGCGCTCGAGACGGGCGAACTCGAGTTCAAAGCTCGAAACCTCGCCGAGGTCATCGACGACACCGACGACCGCACGGCGATCCTCTACGAGGGCGAGATCGGTCACCAGGAGAACCGCGCGTTCGTCAACCTCCTCGGCATCGACCTGGTCTCGCGCGACGAGGTCGACATCTCCGACTACGACACGGTCGCGCTCGTCGACTACGCGAAAGGCGGCGAACCCGCGACCGAGCGGATCGACATCCTCGTCGACCACTACGAGCACGAGAGCGACGACCTCGACACCCGATTCGAGGACGTCCGCTCGAACATCTCGGCGACATCCACCATCCTCACGAAGTACATCCAGGAACTCGACCTCAACCTCAGTCAGGAGGTTGCGACCGCGCTCCTCTACGGGATCCGCGCCGAGACGCTCGATTTCAAGCGCGAAACGACCCCGGCCGACCTCACCGCCGCCGCCTATCTCTACCCCTGGTGAGCGGGAGCCACCTCGTCTCGAACGCCGGGTTCATTCGCGACCGCGACGCGCTGGCCCAGGCGGCCCAGCACCTCCTGAACCTGGAGGGAATTACGACCACCGCCGTCTTCGCCATCGCCGACGACACGATCTACCTCGCCGCGCGCTCGAAGGACATTCGGATGAACATCGGGAAGGTCCTGGACGACGCCTTCGGCGAGATGGGCGAAGCGAAAGGGCACTCCACCGACGCCGCAGTCGAGATCCCGCTCGGTATCTTCACCGGCATCGAGACCACCGAAGACAACCGCGAGACGCTGCTCCAGCTCACCGAAGAAGCCGTGCGGAAGAAGCTCTTCGACGCGATGGGCGTCGACTCCAGCGGCGAAAGCAACGGGAGCTGAGGGAGTCTCGTCGCCCGCAGCGTCCCGTCACAGCCGGGGATCGTTCGACACCGATCGGAGCGGGAGATACATACCGGAGAGGGTCTAATTCCAACACATGAGCGAGAGCGACTGGACCGACCGGATCGTCGGCGAGCGGATGCAGGTAGACCAGGAGTTCAACGAGAAGGTCGCGGCCTCGAACTTCTCGAACCAGCAGTGGGGGCTGATCATGACCGCGGTCGAGTTCGAGATCGAGAACCCAGACGACCCCGAGAACGCTCACATTGTGGCGAACACGGGCAAGGTCGAGAGTATCGTCCCCGAACTCGAGAACATCGACCAGCGGACGGGCATGGCCGCACAGGGCGGCGGGTCCGGGAGTTCCGGCGGGCTCCTCGACGGCGTCAAGAACGCGCTCGGCCTCGGCGGGAGCGGTGGCGGCGTCGACAGGGAACAACTCGCCGCCGCCGAGGAGATGGCACAGCTGTACGCCGGCGACCTACAGGATAAGCTCCAGTCGCGCGGGAAGTGGGACGAGATCTGCGACCTCGCCAGCAAGTGAGTCGGCGACGCTCGCGGGCGACCGTCGGAACGACCCGCGTCTGCCACCGAAACCACCCGTGACCGCCGCCGGGGCGGTCACTCATTGGTGAACAGCGTCAGTCTTTCCGCCTCGTAGATGTTGAGCAGTTCGGTGACGAGTTCGTCGTAGGACTCGTCGTCGACCCTCAGCGCGTCAGCCACTCGACCGTCTCCTCGTCGAGTTCGACTGTTGGCATACGGTCGCAACTGGGACCACTGAGAAACTTACAATCCAGGGACGCGACGGGGACGAGCGAGGACGGGCGGAGGTGTCGGTCGCTCAGAGGCGGTCGAGGACTGCCTCGGTCACCGCGTCGGTCGAGGCGTCGCCGCCGAGGTCGGGGGTTCGCGGTCCGTCTGTGAGAACGCCCTCGACGGCTTCCCGAACGGCTGCGGCTTCGTCGCCGTAGTCGAGGTGGTCGAGAAGCATGGCGGCCGAGAGGATCATCGCCGAGGGGTTCGCGACGTCCTCGCCCGCGATGTCGGGCGCAGAACCGTGAACGGGTTCGAACAGCGCGTTCTCCTCGCCGACGTTCGCGCTCGGGAGCAGTCCCAACCCACCGACCAGCCCCGCCGCGAGATCGGAGAGCATGTCGCCCGCGAGGTTCGGACAGACCACGACGCCGTAGTCCTCGGGCGTCATCACCAGGTGCATCGCGAGCGCATCCATCAGCGCCGTGTCGTAGTCGATGTCGAAGCTGTCACCCACTTCCTGCGCGGTCTCCAGGAACAGCCCGTCGGTCTCCTGCATGACGTTCGCCTTGTGAGCGATCGTCACGTCGTCGAAGTCGTTCCGCTTCGCGTACGTGAAGCCGAACTCCACGATCTCGCGGGAGGCGTCCTCCGTGACCACGCGCGTCAGCGTCCGGACGCCGTCGTCGACTGCCGCCTCGATGCCGGAGTAGACACCCTCGGTGTTCTCGCGGATGAAGACGATGTCCGTGTCCGGCTGGACGGCGTCGAGCGCGGGATACGAGCGTACGGGACGGACGTTCGCGAAGGAGCCGACGACGTCTCGGAGCGGGAGGACCACGTCGGCGGCGGTCTCGCCGGCCGCGCCGAACAGCGTTGCGTCGGCGGCGGCGGCCAGGTCGCGCGTCTCCTGTGGGAGCGCCTCGCCGGTCTCCTCTTTTAGGGCGTCGCCCGCCTCGCCCTCGACGAAGTCGAAGTTCAGATCGAGCGCCTCGAGTACCGCCACTGCGGCCGGCGTCACTTCCTGTCCGATCCCGTCGCCGGGGATCACGGCGATCTCGTGGGTCATGACGCTATCTCCACCGGGTGCCGAAAAGAGGGTGTCGATGTTCGACAGTCGCGCTCTCAGCCGTCCGTGTCGTCCGGGAACGCGACCGCTCTGACGGGCGAAGCGTCGGCACTCTCGAACCGGAGCGGGTACGCGTGGAGCTCGAACCGGTCGGGCAGGCGGTCGAGTCCCCGGAGGTTCTCGACGATCAGCCGGCTCGCCTCGAACAGGAGCTCGTGGACCGGGAAGCCGTCCGGTTCCGCGTCGGTGGGGCTCTCGGTCGGCGTCGGGTCCGGATTGACCGTGTCGACGCCCAGGTCGCACTCCGTCGACGCGAGCCAGGTCGCGGCGTCGGCGGTGAGGGACGGATGGTCGAAGTAGCGGTCGGTCCCCCAGTGGTCGTCCCAGCCGGTCTGGACCGCGAGGAGGTCCACGTTCGCCGGGTCGGCGGCGACCGCATCCCGGAGCGCGTCACCGTCTACTGCCTCGCGGGGGGCCAGTGGACGAAGGTCGGCGACTGCCGCCGAGAATCGAAACCGGTCGAGCGGGAACTCACCGAGCGACGGTCCGTCGGTCAGATGCGCCGGCGCGTCGACGTGCGTCCCCGCGTGCGAATCGAGGTTGAGACGGGTGGTCCGGTAGCCGTCGCTGTCCAGCGTCGCCGCCCGCTTGACGCTGACCGGTTCCGTCCCCGGATAGACCGGCATGTCCGTCTCCAGCGGGTGCGTGAGGTCGAACGACTGCACGCATCGGACCTAAATTCCCGAGACAATAGGCCCGTCGAATCACCGCTGATCCGGCGGCCGCCCGTGAATCGGCAGTGTTTAGTTTAGCAAAAACCGCCGAAGAGAGCGCAGACACCAGCTGAAAGCCCCGAGACGCTCGCCTCCCGCGGCTCGCTGTCGTTCGAGAGAGCGAAGCTCTCTCGTGATGACGAAAGACGCC
>PXSD01000173.1:0-16982 GCA_003023165.1 Halobacteriales archaeon QS_9_67_15
GACATCAGGACCAGCGGGGTGGTCGAGCGCAGTGACGTGGTCGGTGCGGTCTTCGGTCAGACCGAAGGCCTGCTCGGCGACGAACTCGACCTGCGTGACCTCCAGGAGTCGGGGAAACTCGGCCGTATCGATGTCGAGGTCGAGTCGGAGCGCGGCAGCTCCTTCGGCGAGGTCACCATTGCGAGCGGGCTCGACCGCGTCCAGACGGCCATCCTCGCGGCCGCCTTGGAGAGTATCGACCGCGTCGGTCCGTCGACGGCCGACGTCGAAGTACGGAACATCGAAGACGTCCGCTCGGCCAAGCGCCGGGAGGTCGTCGAGCGCGCGAAGGAACTCCTCGCGGAGTTCGACGCGACGACCATGTCCAGCGAGGACCTCGTCGAGGAGGTCCGCAGGAGCGTCCGCGTCGAGGACATCACCGAGTTCCACGGCCTGCCCGCCGGCCCGCGGGTCGCTGACACCGACGCTGTTATCGTCGTCGAGGGCCGCGCGGACGTACTGACGCTCCTCCGATACGGCATCAAGAACGCTATCGCGGTCGAGGGGACGGACGTCCCCGACGCCGTCGCCGACATGACCGACGGCCGGACCGTGACCGCGTTCCTCGACGGCGACCGCGGCGGCGACCTCATCCTGAAGGAACTGTCGCAGGTCGGGGAGATAGACTACGTCGCGCTCGCGCCGACGGACCGGTCCGTCGAGGACCTCTCCCGGAGCGAACTCATGGACGCGCTCCGCGACAAGGTGCCGTTCGAGACGGTCTCGGCCGCGGACGCGGAAGCCGACGATACGCACGGTCTCGCCGCGACCGACGGGAGCGCGCAGCCGTCACCGCCCGACGGCGACTCGGCACCGCTCGACCCCGAGACGCCCGTCGAACCCGACTCACCTGCCAACGGAGACGAGGGAGCGGAGTCAGACGGGACCGACGACGCCGGGACGGTAGCGGCGGACACGGCCGGCGCAGACGGGGCGGCTGACGAAACTGACGAAACTGACGTGGACCGCCCGTCAGGAGCCGCGACCGCGGGAGGTCAGCCGTCGGAGGAGGCCGTCTCGGCGGAGGCGGAGGAACCGTCCGAGACGGAAGCCGAGGCGACCGAGCGAGCGGAGCCCGACGCCACGCCCGACACCCTCGCGTCACACGTCGAGGCAGTCGTCGACGACGGGAGCGGGTGCGTTCGACTCCTCGATTCGACCCAGGGACTGCTGGCCGAGGGGTCGGCCGAGGACGCGTTCGACCTGATCGAAGGCGCGGACGTCGTCCCGTCGTCGGTCGTGCTCGACGGCGAACTGACCCAGCGGATCCTCGACGTAGCGGCCCAGCGCGGCGTCGGCCTCGTCGTCTGTCGGACGACGGACGAGTTCGTCAAACAGCCCGTCAACGTCCGGGTCCTCACCGCCGACGAGGTCTGAACGCCGGCTCGCGGCTTCTCACGGCGCGACATCGCGTTCCAGCAGGAGCCCGTCACCGCTCTCGTAGCGGTCCGGGAGCCGTTCGGTCCGTTCGAACCCGTGGTCCCGGTAGAACGACCGCGCTCGCTCGTCGACGACCCGGACGGTGACGCGCAGTCGCTCGACCCCCGATCCCCGGAGTCGTTCGACCAGCGTCTCGAGCAGTGCGGACCCGTGTCCCTCGCCCTGTGAGCCCGGTTCGACGGCGAGCTCGGCGAGGTAGCCGGTGGCATCGTCGCCGTCGGTGACCGCGAGCGCGTAGCCAACGGGCGTCGCCGGGTATGCGTGTTCGGCCGTCGCTCCGGTTGCGACGAGCAGCACCGGCGGGCCGTCGACGGCGACGGAGAGTAGTTCCTCCCACGGTTCGGCCAGCACGGTCCCCTGGACGGCTCGGAGTGCAGGCAAGTCCCCGCGCTTCCCCGGCCGGACGCGGCCCGTCCCGGTCATACCACGACGAGACCGACGCCCAGAGAGGCGAGGCCTGCGGCGACCGCGCCAGAGAGCGTCGCGAAGAAGTTGACGCCCTCGTTTTCGAGAGCGACTCCTTCGACGGTAGCGCCCAGCAAGCTATCGACGGTCATCCCGGCGACGCCTCCGAAGACGACGACGCCGGCACCGAGCGCTCCGACCGTCTCGAAGGCGCCGACGGTGATGGCGGCGATGAGTACCGTGCCGGTGAGGCCCGCGACTTCGCCCTCCCAGGTGACCGCGCCGTCGGTCCCGGGTTCGACCCGTTCGAGGGTCGTGATCAGCCGCGGGTTGTCGAAGACGCCGCCGATCTCGCTAGAGAGCGTATCGCCGAGCGCGGCCGCGATCGACCCGGCGAACGCGAACAGGAAGAGTTCCGGCGGGAGCCGGGTCAGCGTCGGGCTCGCGGCCGCGGCCAGCACCGCGACCAGCCCGGCCAGCGAGTTTGCGAGGACGTTCCCGCTCCCCCGCGCGCCCTCGTTCTCCTCGGCGACCCCGCGGTCCTGTTTCTCCTCGTAGCGGAACTTCGTCGAGAGCCCGCCGACACCGAAGAAGGTCAACAGGAGGAAAAACCAGCCGAAGTCGCCGAGGACGATGGTCTGGAGTCCGAGGAAGACGCCGGTGACCATCCCCGGGAGCGACGCCGTCTCCAGCGCGTAGGCCAGATAGCCGAGCAGGACGGTCACGCCGAGTGCGACCGCGATCTGCGTCGGGTCGACCGACAGCGGGAGGTCGGCAAACAGCCAGAGGAGGAGGCCGACCGAAACCATGACCAGCGGGTCGTCGCGCTCGAACAGCACCGCTCGCAGGAGCGCACCGAGCAACGCGCCGCTCGCGGCGAGGAAGGCGACCAGCGGCCACGCCGTCGGGAGCCCGACGAGTACGGCGCCGGCGTACTGTCCGATGCTGCCGGCGAAGAAGCCGGTGACGACGAACCCCGCGGTCGCGAGGATCGGTTCGTCGACGACCGACCGAACGAGGTGGCCGCCGAGGTTCCCCCACGAGAGGAGGAGGACGGTCCCCACGAAGACGGGCATCGGCATCGAGAAGCGAACGGAGAGCAGCGAGAGCGCGGCCGCCGCGAGGGCGAAGCCGGCGAGGCCGTAGAGCCGCCCGTCCCGGCGGTCGCCGGGGCGGGCGAACAGCTCGAACAGCGGCCCCTCGTCGACGACGTACAGCGCCAGCGCGGCGACGACGAGAAAGGGCCCGGGGGAGGCGACGGTGGCGAGCGCTCGGCTCGTGTCGCCGGCGATCGGCGGGACCGCCAGCGCGAGCGTCCCGACGAGGGCGAACGCGCCCGCCCGTCGGAGTGTCGATGTCACGTTACTGTCGGTATCCAGCGGAGAGCTACTTACCGTTTCCGAACGGGATCGCCGTCTCCCGTCGCCGTGACACGTTCGGCGAAGTCTGTGCTCCCGTCGCTGCGAGACGGTCGACGACGCGGGGGCGGCCTCGAACGCCGACACACTCGTCGGCCCGCCCGGGACCGTGACGGTCGCCGAACGTGAGATTTAGGACCGGTCCGTCTGAAACCGGGGTGTGGGCCTGTACGACCGATATCTCGCGCTCCGCCTGCGCTACAGCGACGCCGACCTCCCGGAGACGGTCGCGGTCATCGTCACGGAGCGCGACCTGCTCGAAGCCGGCGCCTACCGGACGCTCGAGCGGTTCTTCGACTGGGCCGTCGAGTTCGGCGTCACCCAGATCGCGGTGTACGTCAGCGTGCTCGACACCGAAGTCGTCGACACTATCCGCACCGAACTCCGGAACGTCGACGCGCCCCGCGAACTCGCCGTCCGCGGCCCGGACGACGACGAGCAGGCCGACGCCCCGGTCCTCGTCAGTATCGGCCTCGGCGGCAAACACGAGTTCGCCACCGCGGTCCGGGGGCTCGCCGAGGACGTCGACGCCGGCGAACTCGCCCCCGAAGACATCGACGAGGCCGCCATCGAACGGGAGCTCGTGTTCCCGGTTCAGCCCGACCTGGTCGTCAAGACCGGTGCCGAGCGGCTCTCCGACTTCATGATCTGGCAGTCAGTCTACTCGGAGCTGTACTTCACCGACGTGAACTGGCGGGATTTCCGGCGGCGGGACTACCTCAGGGCGCTCCGTGACTACCAGAACAGACAGCGGCGGTTCGGTCGCTGACCGGCGTGGAGCGCCCGAATATCGGGAGACAAACGAGGACGGAACGACGGCCGGTCGGGAATCGGAGAACCGCCGGTCTCGGTCAGGGGAGGTGGGCGGTCACGTCCGTCGAGGAGACCATCCCGATGTAGTCGTCCTCGACGACCGGGAGGTGCTTGATGTCGTACATCTCCATCATCGCGGCGACCTCCTCCATGTAGAGGTCGGGCGTGGCGGTCTCGACGTCCGTCGTCATCACGTCGTCTACCTGGAGCTCCGTGACGTCCTTCCCGTCAGCGACCGCGCCGATCACGTCCGTGCTGCTGACGATCGCTCGTGGCGTCGTCAGGACGACGAGTGCGTTGATGTTCCGGTCGCGCATCCGCTGTGCCGCTTCCATCACCGTCGCGTCCGCCGAAATCGTCTCCAGCGGCGTGGACATCACGTCCCTGACGGTGGGTCTGTCTGTCGATCCCATACCATGAGGTCGTGGGGCGAAAGGTATGTGGCTTTCCCCGATCGGGAGTGACGGACGGCCGAGTGGTGGAGAACTGCGGACTGATACGGATTATTGTAGATTATTTCCGGATTGCGCCGACCCCGGGGTCGGCGCGTACCGGTAAATCGCTACAATAATCCGTATGAGGCGTCGTCAGTACGACGTCGCGCCGTCGCCGATGCGGGTCTGGTAGACGCGGGACTCGACGCCCCGCTCCTCGAAGGCGTCGACCATCGCCGAGGCGATGGCTCGCCGGTCGGTGTCGTAGCAGGCGGCGACGACGCTCGGACCGGCGCCGCTGATCGTGACGCCGGTCGCCCCGGCGTCGAAGGCGGCCTGTCGCACCGCGTCGTAGCCGTCGATGAGTTTCGCGCGGGCGGGGGTGACGACCGAGTCATCCATCCCGCGACCGACGAGGTCGGGGTCCGAGCGGTGCATCCCGGTCGTCAACGTCGCAGCGTTGCCGACCGTCTCGACCAGCTCGCTGACGCGGGCTCCGTCCGGGACTACCACGCGCGCGTCGCGCGTCGAGACGACGATGTCGGGGAGACAGGTCACCAGCGGGATGTCCGCATCGACCTTCGAGACGCCGTCCGGCGTCGCGACCGTGAACCCGCCGAGGATGGCGGGCGCGACGTTGTCGTCGTGGGCGTCGCCGGAGACGACGGCCTCGCCCTCGGCGGCGATAGGGACGAGTTCCTTGCGGGTGAGTCCGCGGTCGTAGAGTCGGTTGAGCGCGACGGCCGCCGCGGCGGCGCTGGCGGCCGACGACCCGAGTCGATCGTCGTCTCTCGGGCCCGTTCGACCCTGACTACGTCAGCCGGTCTGTCGAGGGCGACTCCGAACACGTCGAAGCCACTCCCGAGGTTCGCACTCGTCGCTGGGGCCCGCACCGTCACCATATGCGTCGGAATTGCCGGACTGCGGACAAAAAGGTAGCGGACTCACGTATCGAGCGACGATCGACTCCTCGGGACCGTCCCTGGCCGGTAACGCGCTCTACTCGTTGGTCGGTGCCTCCGCGCTCGGCGGTGCCGTCTGACTGGCGCTCGCCGTCGTCGCCGCCTGGAACCGCGAGACGCCGGGGGCAGGGGCGTTCGGGTAGCTCACCTACGCGACCGGCGGGTGGTCCTCCCTCCAGATCGCGTTCCCGTCGACGCCGGACGAGTCGACCGCCCGGATCGACGAGTGAGGACGAGGCCCTGTCGAGTTCGAGTGTCACCGAACGAAAGGGCTTTTCCCGTCACCGTGAAACCGCGGAGTATGATCGGAGTCGTCGGTGGCGGCATCGCCGGCCTCGCGGCCGCGTATCGCCTCCAACAGCGCGGTCGCGACGTGCAGGTCTTCGAGGCGAGCGACAGGATCGGTGGGCTGGCCGCGGTGTACGAGACGGCCGGCGACCCCATCGAGACGTTCTACCACCACCTCTCCGCCTCCGAGGAGACCATCGTCGAACTGATCGAGGAGCTGGGTCTCGGCGAGGACCTCGAGTGGCGCTACAAGGTCGACTCCTACTACGTCGACGGGGTGGTCCATCCGATGGAGAAGGCCTGGGAGATCCTCGCCTACCCGCACCTCTCCGTCTACGACAAGTTCCGCCTCGCCATGCTCGTCACGGAGGTCGACGTGCGCGGCGGCTGGCCGACGTTCGACACGTACGACGACATCACCGACTTCGAGGACGTGCCGATCAAGGAGTTCCTGCTCGAACACACGACCCGGCACGTCTTCGAGTCGTTCTGGGAACCCCTGCTCGACGCGAAGTTCGGCTCCCGGAAGGAGGACGTCTCCGCGGCGTGGCTCCTCGGCCGCGTCAAGTTCCGCGGCGAGCGCGACCCGCTCCGCGGCGAGCAACTGGGCTATCTCGACGGCGGATTCGGTCGCCTGCTCGACGAACTGCTCGACGCCGTCGGCGAGGACACCATCACGACGGGGGCGCGCGTGACGGAGCTGTCCCGGTCTGACGGTGCGGTCGAGTCGCTGACCGCCGAACGCGACGGGGAGCGCGAGACGCACGCCGTCGACGACGTGGTCGTGGCGGCGATGCCGAACGTTCTGGAGGACCTGACGGGCTACCCGTGTGAGATCGACTTCCAGGGGACGGTCTGTTCGGTCTGGAGCATGGACGAGTCGCTGTCGGACACCTACTGGCTGAACATCAAGGACGACGCGCCGTTCGGCGTGTTCATCGAGCACACGAACTTCGTCCCGCCCGAGCGCTACGGCGGCGAACACCTCTACTACACCGCGAGCTACATCCAGGACCCGGGGGAGGACCTCTGGCAGATGTCCGACGAGGAAGTCGAGGCCCACTGGGAGGACGGCATCGCCGACCTGTTCCCGGCGTTCGGCCCCGACAGCGTCAACTGGGTGAAGACGGCGCGGAACCCGCGAACAGCCCCCATCTACGAGCGCGGCTACCTCGACATGGTCGTGCCCTACGACTTGGGCGACGAGGTGGCTGCGGGCGTCTACTACGCGGGGATGGCCTCCCGAGCGCAGTACCCCGAGCGGTCGCTCAACGGCGGTATCGAAGCGGGATACGCCTGCGCGAACCTGATAACCGGTACCTGATCTCTCCGACCGCGCGGCGTCGATACCCACCACCGGATACCGACACGGACTGTCGAAGTTCCGTCGTCAGGTGTCGTCGACACCGGGGGCTTCGTCGACGCGGACGTCCTCCGGTTCTTCCTGACCGCCGACGACCAGCTCGCCGTCTGCGGTCTCCACGTACACGTCGTCAGCGAAGCCGCCCTCGGCGTGGGGGTGTTCGGGGTCGTCCAACTTCTCGGGCGTCGACGGGGCGCCGGTCACGCCGTCTGCGGGCCGGAACCCACCGAGCGGGTCGTCGATGGTGATCCCGTGGCGCTCGAAAAAGTCGCGGTAGCGCTCGTAGTGTTCTTCGAGTTCGTCGGCGGGGAACTCCATCATCTCGGTCCAGCCGTGGTTGTAGAAGTCGAAGTTCGCCTGGACGTGGGTGACCTCCCTGGCCTCGGCTTCCTCGAAGCCCGCATCGAGTGCGGCGACGTAGGTGTCCATCGTCGCGTCGAAGAAGTCGCTGAGGTGGTCCCGGCGGTCGTCGGCGTGACCTGGCTCGGCCAGGTCGGCGAAATAATCCGTGTGGAAGTCGACGAGCCAGTCGGTGACCGTCTCCCCGACGACCGGGAGGGTCAACGCCTGCTTCGCCGCGAAGTGACGGACGTTCTGGCGGATCTTCATCTCGTCGGAACCTAGGTGCCCTGGGACTTCAACGTCTCGCTCGACCGCTGTCGACAGCGATCGAATCGGCCGAGCCGGTGTCTCGACGGCGTTCGAGACGACGGAACGACCGGCCTCTCCACTCTCTCGGATGTGTTTGTTACTCAACCGCATGGACAGATAGCAATCCACATTAAGCACGGTTACGAAGGTGCCGGGCATGAGCCCATCCCACGTAATCATCGGTGACGGTATCGCGGGGAGTTCCGCGGCGGAGACACTCCGCGAGGAGGACCCGGACGCAGATATCACCGTCATCACCGATGAGGGGGAAGCACTGTACAACCGTATCCTGATCAAGGAGTTCGCCAAGGGGAAACTGCCCGAGGCACCGATCTCTATCCACGAGCCGGAGTGGTACGAGGAGCGGGACATCGACCTGCAACTTGACACCTACGTCACGACGATCGACACCGACGCGAACGAGGTCCACACGCACGAGGGCGCCGTCTACGACTACGACAAACTGCTGGTCGCGACGGGTGGGACGCCGACCAGCCTGTCGAGTTACGGCATCGAGAACGCGGACGCCGACGGCATCGACCACTTCTGGACGTTCCAGGACGCCCGTTCGATCAAGGAGAACGTCGAGAACGCCGAGAAGGGCATCATCGTCGGCGCCGGCCTCCTCGGTATTGACCTCGCCGCGATCTGCGGCGCGCAGGGCCTCGACGCGAACTACCTGATGCGCGGCGAGTCGTGGTGGCGCTACGCGCTCGAACCGAAAGGAGCGGAGATTCTCCACGACGCGATGCGCGAAAAGGGCGTCACGCCCGTCTTCAACTCCGGCGTCGACAGGTTCGAGACGGACGACGACGGCCAGGTGCAGGCGGCTATCGACCCCAACGGCGAGCGCTTCGAGGGCGACTGGGCGGGCGTCGCTATCGGACTGAGCTTCAACACGGAGTTCCTGCGGGACGCGCCCGTCGAGACGAACGACAACGGCGTCGTCACCGACGAGTACATGCGGACGAACGTCGACGACGTCTACGCGGCGGGCGACATCACCCGGTTCTACGACACGATCCTCGGCGAGATGGGCGAGAACGGTTCGTGGGGGTCGGCGAAGGAACAGGGCACGATCGCGGCCCAGAACATGGTCGATGACGTCCGCGAGGGCGGCCGGACGGACGACCCAAAGGAGTTCCGCTGGGTCTCCTCCTACTCGATCACGCACTTCGACTTCCCGTTCCTCTCGTTCGGTCACCCGACCATCGGCGACGACGACGCCAGTGCCAAGTTCAGCGACACCGAGTGGCGCCGACTCGCATTTAACGACGGCAAGATCGTCGGCGGCGTCCTCATCGGTGACCTCTCCCAGCAGTCCAAGTACAAGAGGCTCATCCGCGAGGAGCGAGAGGTCGCCCGGCACAAGGACCTCCTCATGGAGGAGGACGTCGACATGGAGAAGCTCAAAGAGGCCACTCCGAAAGCCGAGTAACGACGCCCGTTTTCGCGGTTTGCCGACCGTACGCCGTCGGTCTGAGAGATGTAGCATAATGTAAGTGAGAGAGCAGTCCGTCCGCTCCATGTCAGTATCGGTGGGTGACACGTTGGAGGATCCGGTGCGTCGACTCCTTACGGTCCCGGGACTGCTGGTGGTCGTCCTGTTCGTGGTCTTCAGACAGAGCAACGTCGTGGTCTACGACACCTTCTTCGCCCGGGGGACAGAGTTCGTGCTCGAGAAAGCCGGTGGGTACTCGTTGCGGGACGTCCGGATGGAACTGATCGAGCGAGGCTACTCGGACGCGCTCCCGCTCGTGGACGTGGTCGAACAGACCGGGTTGGACGTCCCCTTCCCGGCCGCGGTCGCCTCGCTGGCGGCGTTGCCGTTCATCGCCGAGTTCCTGCACGTCGTGAGTGTTTGTGCGCTCGCCGCGAACGACCCCAATAGCGTTCCGGTCGACGAGATCACGTCGGGACTGACCGGCGCGTGCGTGAAGTCGCTCGTGGCGAGCTTCGTCGCGCTGGTGCTCATCTGTTCTTCGTCGGTCCCGGCCTCGCACTGACCGTGTTGTTCCTGTTCGTTCGACAGCGGATCGCACTCGGGGGCGACGGCGTCTTCGAGTCGATCTCCCGGAGCTACGCGCTGGTGACGGAGAACGCCCTCCGGATGGTCGCGCTCGTCGTCGTCTTCTGGCTGACTGGTGGTGACGTTCGTCGCCGGGGTGGTTCCGCTGGGCGACCTAACGGGTGCGTTCGATCGGGGAGTCGAGACGCTGGTCATCGTGTTCGGTATCTCGTCGTTCACGAGCGCGTATCTGCAGGCGGTCGGCGACGTCGGCGGGCAGGCCGCCAGCGCGCCGGCGGGCCAGAGCGACAGCCTCGGGGCCTGATCGAAGCCGTTTTGCCCCGGCCAGTTCCTCTGTCCAGTATGGACAGCGGCGGCAGCAGCGACATGACGCTCGCCTTCGACCTGGACGCGCTGAAGGAGCTGGCCTACCCCGACCGGGTGTTCCAGGACGCGCGCCAGTGGAGCGAGTACGTCGGCGTCGTCTCCGAACAGCCGACCTACGTCGTGACGAACTTCACGCGCAAACACCGGATCAGACAGGACTTTTTCTCCGGTCCGCGCAGTCGCGCCGAGAGCCTGGAGAACGTCCAGCGCCAGTTCGGCACGGAACGCCACGTCTTCCTCGGGACCGACGACGAGGACGCGGGCCTCGCCGAAGCGGTCGGCTGGGAGTTCCTCCACGTCGAGGACGCTGCCGCCGCCGCCGAGTGGGAACTGGGCGAACCGGAGACGCCCGACGACACGACGGGCGACGACGAGCGCGACGACTGGCCCTGACTCTCCGGGACCGACAGCACTCGGGGTCGGACGCTCCGCGTCCGTATCGCGGCGGTTAAATGGCCGACGGACGATAGGTCGACAATGGCAGAGCCGCGCGTCCCCGGGAGCGACGGGGCGGACATCGAGTTGCCCTGCGGTGAGAGCGTCGCCGTCCACGACCTCGACATGGGGCTGCGCGAATACGAGTGTCCCTGCGGCGAGGCCCACGCTGTCGTGATGGACGTCCACCCGCTGGGTCGGTTCGTCCCCGAGTTCCTCGCGGACGTGCTCAGAGAGACGATCGAGACGGCCGACGAGTTCCCCGAGTTCACTACCGCCCACGTCATGGGGATCGTGATCGAGGAGTTTCCCGAGGCCGTCGTCTCGGAGGACCTCTCCGAGGACGGGCAGGTGGGATATTCGATGATCTGGCTGGCGGAGTTCGACTCGCGGCGACTCCACGAGGTCGTCGTCGAACTCCTGCTCGAACTGATGGACCACGCGGTGAGTCACACCGACGACGACGGGGCGGCCGCCCAGTTCGAGCAGTGGCTCCACGAATTCGACGTCGAGACGTTCGTCGACCAGTACCGCGAGGAACGCGAGTTCGAGACGGAACACGACTCTGCGCTCTGAACGATACCGGTGCCGTCGGCGCGACCGTCGTACGTGCGGACTGGTTGCCAGTTCGTATGACACCGGGTGACGCTGTCCGGCCCGCTGCCGTCCGGCGGTTTCCGGAGAACGACCGTCTGACAGCTGTCTGACGGCGTTTAATGATGGGTGAGGCTGTACTACTGTGTATGCGCTTACGCCGGAGCGAGTTCAAACGGATCCGCTCCGTGCTGGAGGACGCCGACACCGACGGTCCCCTGACAGCGCGGGAGATCCTCGACGTCCTCGAAGCACACGGTGAGGAGTTCGAGAGCGCCCACCGCGTGGCGACCGTGCTGGGTCGCCACGCCCAGGCCGGCGACGTCGAGGTCATCCGCGACCAGCCCTACCGCTACCGGTTCCCGGACGCCACCAACTGATACTGGTGGCTGTAATTCTTTTACTCACCAGTCTCTGCTATCTGCGGATACAGACCCGTTCCGCCCGGATTCTCAGTTCGAGTTTTCACGTACTTACAGCCACCAGTACGAGTCTCAATCGGTGTCTCGCCGCCACCGACGAGCGACCGCCGTGCCGTTTCCAGCTGTTCGGTCCCTTGGTCGGACGACACGGTCACCGAGAGCTATCGCTGACAACGGCAGATCTCTGTTCGTGTGCCCGTTGCTCCCCGAAACGGACGGATAGCAGCTTTTGCGGAGTGGGGTACGATTTTCGAAACTGGCTTTCGATATCCGTATTCTTTCGCCGGGCTTATTACGATGAGTGGACTCCCCCAGAGTAATGACACAGGACGAGGACCGTACAATTCTGCTCATCGGGAGCGGCCCGATCAAGATCGGGCAGGCGGCCGAGTTCGACTACTCGGGTGCACAGGCGTGTCGCGCGCTCCAGGAGGAGGGCGCTCGTGTCGTGCTCGTCAACTCGAACCCGGCGACGATCATGACCGACCCGGAGATGGCAGACGCTGTCTACATCGAACCGATCAACACCGAGGCCATCTCGGAGGTCATCCGGAGGGAGAACCCCGACGGCGTCATCGCCGGCCTGGGCGGTCAGACCGGCCTGAACGTCACCGCCGAACTCGCCGAGGAGGGCGTCCTCGACGAGCACGACGTGGACGTGATGGGCACGCCGCTCGACACTATCTACGCGACGGAGGACCGCGACCAGTTCCGCCGGCGCATGGAGTCCCTCGGCGAGCCGGTCCCCGAGTCGATCACCATCGGGTCCATGGACGAGGTCGAGGCGGCCGTCGAATCGGTCGGCGGGCTCCCGGTCATCATGCGGACGACCTACACGCTCGGCGGCGCGGGGTCGGGTGTCATCGACGACATGGACATCTTGAAAGAGCAGGTCCGCAAGGGGCTGCGCCTCTCGCGCGACGACCGCGTGATGATCACGGAGTCCATCGACGGCTGGATCGAGCTGGAGTACGAGGTGATGCGCGACGCCGACGACTCGTGTATCATCATCTGCAACATGGAGAACCTCGACCCGATGGGCATCCACACCGGGGAGTCGACGGTCGTCACTCCCTCGCAGGTCATCCCCGACGAGGGCCACCAGGTCATGCGCGACACGGCCCTCGACGTCATCCGCGAACTCGGTATCCAGGGCGGCTGTAACATCCAGTTCGCCTGGCGCGACGACGGCACGCCCGGCGGCGAGTACCGCGTCGTCGAGGTCAACCCGCGCGTCTCCCGCTCCTCGGCGCTCGCCTCGAAGGCGACCGGCTATCCTATCGCTCGCGTCACCGCGAAGGTCGCGCTGGGCAAGCGCCTCCACGAGATCGAAAACGAGATCACCGGACAGACCACCGCCGCCTTCGAGCCGGCCATCGACTACGTCGTCACGAAGGTCCCGCGCTGGCCCATCGACAAGTTCACTGACGTCGAGTTCGAGCTCGGGCCGGCGATGAAGTCGACCGGCGAAGCGATGGCCATCGGTCGGACCTTCGAGGAGTCGCTCCTCAAGGCGCTGCGGTCCTCGGAGTACGACCCCGCCGTCGA
The DNA here is from genome assembly GCA_003023165.1 of Halobacteriales archaeon QS_9_67_15. Taxonomy (GTDB): domain Archaea; phylum Halobacteriota; class Halobacteria; order Halobacteriales; family Haloarculaceae; genus Halosimplex. Next base: position 13,208 of record PXSD01000173.1, read on the forward strand.
CTTCTCGACGGTGTTCAACGACGAACTCGAGGAAACCTACCTGAAACGTCCCTCCCCCGACCGCCCCTACGCGATCTTCGAGGCGTTCAGTCGCGGCTACACGGTCGAAGAGATCAACGAGGTCACCGAGATCAGAGAGTGGTACCTCGAACGCTTCGAGCGCATCGCCGATGCGGCCGAGGCCGCCCAGGAGGGCAACTACCAGGCAGCCGCCGACGTGGGCTTTACCGACCAGGAGATCACCGCGCTCGCGGGCGGCGAGTTCAACGACACGCACGTCTCCTGGCTCCCGGTCGTCGAGGGCCCGGACGCGCCCGACGACGACACCGCGATGGCGGATGGCGGTTCCGAGGCGGAGTCCGCAGAGGCAGCGACTTCGCCCGGGCAGGAAGCGACCGTCGACGAGGTCAGCGCGAACACCTCGGACCGCGACTTCAAGCTCGTCGACACCTGTGCCGGCGAGTTCGCGGCGACGACGCCGTACTACTACTCCTCCCGTGACCCCATGTCGGGACTGAGTCGCAACGAGGTGCAGGTCGACCGCGACGTCGAGAGCGTCGTGGTCGTCGGCGGCGGCCCGATCCGCATCGGGCAGGGCGTCGAGTTCGACTACTGTTCGGTCCACGCGGTCCGCGCGCTCGAGGAGATGGGTATCGAGGCGCACGTCGTCAACAACAACCCCGAGACGGTCTCGACGGACTACGACACCTCCGACGGCCTGTTCTTCGAGCCCATCACCGCCGAGGAAGTCGCCGACGTGGTCGCGGAGACCGGCGCCGACGGCGTGATGGTCCAGTTCGGTGGCCAGACGTCCGTCGACATCGGGCACCCGCTCGAAGCGGAACTCGAACGCTGCGACCTCGACTGCGAGGTCATGGGTACCGCCGTCGACGCCATGGACCTCGCCGAGGACCGCGACCGCTTCAACCGCCTCATGGCCGACCTCGACATCGCCCAGCCCCAGGGCGGCTCGGCCACGAGCGAGCAGGAAGCGCTCGACCTGGCCCACGAGATCGGCTACCCCGTCCTCGTGCGCCCGTCATACGTGCTCGGCGGTCGCGCGATGGACATCGTCTACAGCGACGAGGACCTCACGGAGTACATCGAGGAGGCCGTCCGCGTCAGTCCGGACAAGCCGATCCTCGTAGACGAGTTCCTCGAAGGGGCCGTCGAACTCGACGTCGACGCAGCCTCCGACGGCGAGGACGTCCTCATCGGCGGCATCATGGAACACGTCGAGTCCGCGGGCGTCCACTCCGGCGACTCCGCCTGTATGATCCCCCCGCGGTCGCTCGGACGCGACGTGAACAGGAATGTCCGTCAGGTCACGGAAGACATCGCCCGTGCGCTCGACACGGTCGGGCTGATGAACGTCCAGCTCGCCGTCAAAGACGAGGAAGTGTACGTCTTAGAGGCTAACCCGCGCTCCTCGCGCACGGTGCCGTACGTCTCCAAGGCGACGGGCGTCCCGATCGCGAAGGTCGCGGCGAAGGTCATGGCCGGCGCGACGCTCGACGACCTCGACGTCACCGAGCAGGTCCCCGAGCAGGTCTCGGTCAAGGAGGTCGTCCTGCCGTTCGACCGTCTGCCGGGTTCGGACCCGCGTCTCGGCCCGGAGATGAAGTCAACCGGTGAGGTCATGGGCACCGCCGACTCCTTCGGCAAGGCCTACCAGAAGGCCCAGATGTCCGTCGGCAAGCCGATCCCGCTCGAGGGCACGGCGGTCGTCGACCTCTCGGAGAGCGAGTTCCCCGGTCGCGAGACCGAAGCCGGCGAGGAGCTCATCGAGGGGTACGCCGAGCACTTCGACCTGGTCGCGTTCGACAGCGAGGACGAGTTCGTCGCGGCCATCGAGAACGGCGAGGTCGACCTCATCGTCTCGCGCCAGCGCGCCCCGCTGGAGACGGCCGTCGAGGAGGAGATCACCTACTTCTCGACGCTCGCCTCCGCCCGCGCGGCGCTCGAGGCCATCGAGGCCGCCGACGAGCCGCTGGACGTCCAGCCCGTCGGCCAGCGCGTCAAGCGCGACGAGTACTGGGGCCAGCCCAAAGAGAACTGAGCGGCGACAAACTGCGGTACGCGGCCGTCGCGTCAGTATCATCTCCTCTCCGGTAGCCAAGCGTCTTTCCGTTCAGAGCCCGAACATGTCGTATGTCCTATCGCACGACGCTCGGGTGGTCGCTCGTGTCTTCGGGAGTCGTGACGTTGCTCCTCAAGGCGATACCGGGGGACTCGCTCTGGTGGGGCGTCCTCCTGCTAATGGGCGGTATCGTCCTCCTGGTGTATCGGCAGTTCTGATACTGCCGGCTGTAACTTCGTGAAGATATTCGCCGCCCCGGGGCGGCGAAATTCTCGACAGACTTACAGCCGGCAGTATGAACCCCGACAGCGGACCGAGACTGGCGTCCGTCCCGACCGTTCAGTGCCCGCCCGAGGAGAGGTTGAGGCCGACGATGCCGACGACGACGAGGCCGATGAACGCGACCCGGAGCGGATCGGCGGACTCGTTGAAGAGGACGACCCCGAGCGCCGCGGTTCCGACCGCACCGATGCCGGTCCAGACGGCGTAGGCAGTGCCGACCGGGAGCGACTCGACGGCCTTCGCGAGGAGGTAGACGCTGACCGCCATCGCCAGGACCGTTACGGTGGTCGGAACAGGCCGAGTAAGCCCCTCTGAGTACTCCAGTCCGATGGCCCAGGCGATCTCGAACAGGCCGGCGATACCGAGTAAGTACCAGGACATACTCCCGAACTTCCGGCGGCACCGGCCTGTGTCTTCCGACTCGGGACTCGCGTAGTCGGCAACGATACCGGGACAGGACTCGTGGAGACGCCGAACGGTGTCGGGCCGTCGGCGCCCCGTCCCCGGTCGAAACCGTCGGTGTTTATATTCCTGATATGTATAGGAGTGCCCATGGACGACATCTTCGTCGCTCGACTGATGAGTTCGGGCGTGAAGACGGTGGGACCGGACACGCTCGTCGAAGACGCGGCCCAGCTGATGCAGACGCACGAGATCGGGTCGCTGGTCGTCACCGACGACGACAACCAGCTGGTCGGCATCCTCACGACGACGGACTTCGTCGACATCGTCGCCAAGTCCAAGCCGAAGGCCGACACGACCGTCGAGCGGTACATGACGACCAGTGTCGTGACGACGACGGCGCAGGCGTCAACCCGAGAGGTGGCCGACACGATGATGGAGCACGGCTTCCACCACGTCCCAGTCGTCGACGACGAGGAGGGCGTCATCGGCATGATATCGACGACCGACCTCGCCGCGTATATCTCGACCGCCGAAGCGCCCTCCCCGGCCTGAGGCGACGCGGGCGTCACCCCACAGCGCAACTGTCGGCGACTCTGACATTCACTCGGACAGGACCAATCAGTCCGTCATACTTATACAGGCCTGGGATAGATACTGGGTGGATGATCGACGAGGCCGCGCTCGGTGTCCTCGCGGACCACTCGCATGACAAGATCGCGGTACTCGACGAGGCCGGGACGTTCAAATACGCCAACGCGGCGGTCGAACACATTCTCGGGTACGATCCGGAGGAACTGGTCGGCGAGAGCGCGTTCGAGTACATCCACCCCGACGACCGACCGGAGGTCCAGTCGGTTTTCACGGAGATGACCGAGAGCGAGGCGTCCGTCGAACGGACGACCACCTACCGGTTCCGTGCGTCGGACGGCTCGTGGGTGTGGATGGAGAGCCGGATGTCGACGGTGACCGACTCGGAGCTGGATGGCTACGTCGTGAGTTCGCGAGACG
>PXSD01000173.1:17011-28441 GCA_003023165.1 Halobacteriales archaeon QS_9_67_15
GTGAGTTCGCGAGACGTAACCGCTCGTATCGAAGCCGAGCGCAAGTACCGTGAGACGGCCGCACAACTCGAAGAGCTGACCGCGGTATCGGGCGACGTGCTCTGGATGTTTACCCGGGACTGGTCCGAATTGCTGTTCATCAATCAGGCATACGAGGACGTGCACGGCAGGCCGGTAGCCGAACTCGAAGCCGATCCGACGACGTTTCTGGATACGATCCATCCGGACGATATCGATGCGGTCGAACAAGCCATGACATCGCTCTCGGCGGGCAGAGAAGTAGACATCGAATACCGGGTTAACCCCGAACAGGACTACGATGTCCGGGTCTGGGTTCGGGGACAGCCGATCCGCAAAGACGGTGAGGTCGCCCGGATAGCCGGATTCACGAGAGACATCACCCAGCGTCACCGACGCGAGCGACAACTGTACGTGATGGACAATCTCTTGCGTCACAACCTCCGGAACGACATGAACGTCATCCTCGGCGCGGCCGAGATGATCGCGGAGGCCGCCCCGGAGGTGGCGGACAGAGCGGAGGTGATCCGTCAGACGGGTTCGGACTTGCTCGCGAGCGCCGAGAAGGAACGCGACATCATCGACTTCCTCGTGAGCGACGCCAAGCCGACCCAGATAGACCTCGTCGAGGCCGTCAACGAGGCCGTGGCGACCATCTCCGAACGGTTTCCAGCTGCGGCGATCGACTGCACGCTCCCGGACAGTGCCTCGGTAGTTGCCGTCCATAACTTCGGCATCGTAGCCGTGGAACTCATCGAAAACGCGGTCCGTCACAGCGACGACGACAATCCGGCGGTATCGGTCACCGTCGAGGAGGGCCCCGAGACGACGGAACTCGTCGTAGAAGACGAGTGCCCGTCGTTCCCGGACAACGAAGTGAACGTCCTCACCGGCGAACAGGAGATGAGCAACGTCTACCACAGTACCGGTCTCGGTCTCTGGCTCGTCTACTGGAGCGTCCAGCTCTCGAACGGGGACATCGCGGTGAATCGGACGCAAAACAGCGGCAACTGTATCCGTATCGTCCTCCCGTCGACGTGTCCCTGAGACCGGCGACCCGGTCAACGTATTTCAGGCGTCCGGCCGAAGTCGAGATATGGTACTCCCGTCGAAGCCGGAATACTGGAACGAACTCGAGCCCAGCCTCGTGATACTGGTCGGCTTCGTACTTTTCGTGTTCCCCGAGCCCGCCACGTCGGCGCTGGGCGCGGGCCTGATGCTGTTCGGCGCGTCGTGGTGGTTCTACGAGTGGGGGCGATAGCCCTCCGGACGCCGCGCTCACTCGATCTCCAGCGTCCCGCCGTCGCTCTCATCGTCCGCGTCCTCGTCCCATTCGAGTTCGAACTCGATACTCAGCTCCCCCGGTCCGTCGGTCGGCCCTTCACGTTCGGCCTTGACCTCGAAGGTCGGACGAGACGGCGGGTTGAGCGTCACGGACTCGGTCCCGGCCGTCAGGCTGATAGCCGCGCCGCTCTCGAGGTTGTTCGCGACCGTCCGCAGGGACGACGCGATCGATTCTCTGGTCCGGTTGCTCTCGGACTCGAATAGAAGCTCTTCGGGCATACGAGCGGAGATACGTCACCGCCGATGATAAGGGCACCTGCTGAAGTATCTGTTCTGTCGACAGTTCCGGACTGCGTGAGTGAGGAGTGCGCTCGGTGTCGGTCAGTTCGTCGTCGTCGTGACGGTCTCGTCCTCGGCCATGGCGAGCACGTCGTCGAAGAAGGTCTTTGAGTCGTTCGGGCCGGGGTTTGCCTCCGGGTGGTACTGGCGCGTGATGATTTCGAGTTCGTCGTTCTCCAGCCCCTCCGGGGTGTCGTCGTTGACGTTGATCTGGGTGACGTCGAGATTGTCGCCGGGGTCGGCGACGGTGTAGCCGTGGTTCTGGGTGGTCATGACGACGCGGTCGGTGCGCAGGTCGCGGACCGGCTGGTTGACGCCGCGGTGGCCGAACTCCATCTTCTCAGTCTCGCCGCCGAGGGCCTCGGCGACGACCTGCTGGCCGAGACAGATGCCGGCGATCGGCGTCTCGCCGACGCAGCTGTCGACGAGCTCGTTCACTTGCTCGAAGTTCTGCGGGTCGCCCGGACCGTTAGAAATAAACAGTACGTCCGGGTCGAGGTCGGCGATCTCGGCTTCGGTCGTGTCGTGGGGCACGAGGTGGACCGTCGCGTCGCGCTCGACGAGCGACGAGACGATCGAGCCTTTCGCGCCGCAGTCGACGAGCGCCACGTCGGGACCCTTGCTGTCCTCGTTGTAGACGACCGTCTCGGGCGTCGTGACCCGGTCGCCGATGTCGACGTGGTCGCTCATGTGCTTGCACCGGTCGAGTTCGTCCAGCGCGTCCTCTTCGGTGATGTCCTCGCCGGCGGCGATGCCGCACTTCATCGCGCCGGAGTCTCGGATCTCGGTGACGATGTCACGCGTGTCGAGTCTGTCGACGGCGGGAACGCCCTCTTCCCGGAGCCACTCGGCGACGTCGTCGGTCAGGTCGCGCGCGACGACGCCGCGCGGGTGGACGCGGTCGGACTCGAACCGCTCCTCTCGGACGCCGTAGTTCCCGATGAGGGGATAGGAGAAGGTGAGGATCTGCTCCTCGTAGGAGGGGTCGGTGAGACTCTCCTCGTACCCGGTGTAGGCTGTCGTGAAGACCAGTTCCCCGCGAGTCGTGCCCGGCGAGCGCGCGCGCGCCTCGACGACGCGTCCGCCCTCTACTGCCACGTAGGCGTCCGTCATTACGAGATGCGTATACCATCTCGGGTGATAAGCCTTGCTTTCGAAGTCAGGTTACGATTTTCGCAACGGTCAAGTGGGGGCCCGTAGAACAACGGTGTGTTCGATGGACGACCTCGACAGAGAGATCCTGAACATCCTCCGGCGGGACGCACGGACGCCGTACACGGAGATCGCCGACAGTGTGGGGACGTCCGAGGGAACCGTCCGGAACCGGGTCGAGTCGCTCGTCGACGAGGGCGTCATCGAGCGGTTCACCGTCGCGACGCGGACTGGGAACGTCAAGTCGATGATCGAAGTCGGCGTCGACGTGAACGTCGACACGCACGACATCAGCGACCGCGTCGCGGAGTGGCAGGAGGTCGACTTCGTCTGGCAGGTCTCCGGTGAGGAGGACATCGTCTTCGTGGTCGACGCCCAGGACACCGAGCGCGTCAACGAGATTATCACCCAGACCAGGGAGTTAGAGGAGGTCGTGAGTACGAAGACGAGGTTGATTCTGGACGAACGAGTGAGATAACGAGGTCACTCCAGAATCCACCGAGTGAGGTTGATTCTGGACGAACGAGTGAGATAACGAGGTCACTCCAGCGTCCACCGAGTGAGGCTCATCCCCGACGAGCGCGTCGGGTGGTTCCGTTCGCTTCTCAATTCGGGAGCGCACGGTTCGCGGCCTCGCGGACGTCGTGGATCGCGTCGTACACCGGGAGGAGTGCCCTGTCGGTGAGATACGTCCGTCGTCCGGGTTCGACGCGGCCGTCCCGGATCGCGGCGACGAGACTCTCGGGCGTGAGTTCGTCCGCGCGGACGAGGGTGTGGACGCGGCCGAGCTCGAAGGGGAAGTGCGCGTCGCTGCCGCCGACGACGGAGATGCCGCGTTCTTCGGCGATCCTGTCGATGTTCGGTTTCCGCTCGGGATGTTTACCGTTGATCTCGACGGCGTCGAAGGGCGCGTCGACTTCCATAACGGTGCTGTCGCGGAACGGATGCGCGATGATGGCCGCACAGCCACGCTCGTGTGCGTCTTCGACGACGTCCGACGGGTGGTGGTTGTCACCGTAGGTCCGGTCGGGCGGGTCGGGGCCGACGACGAGGACGTGGCCGTGCCGTGTCGTGACTTCGATCCCCGGGATGAACACCGGGTCGGCGCTGGTGTAGGGGACTCTGTAGTTGTGGTTCGTAAGCGCGAGACCGTCCAGACCTCTGTTTCGAGCCGTCACAGCCATCAGTTTCGCGCCGTAAGGGTCGAACGCGGTCGGGGCGCCACGCGGGTTGTGGAAGGGCCGCGTGTGCAGATGGAGGTCGACGGTGTACACGCCCTAGCAAGGGGCGACAGTCGTAAAGACTTGCCGCCCCGTGTGTAGATATGCACCGCGTGATGGTCCGAAACCCCCACGGCGGGGACGGAGCGGGCGCGGCGGAGGCCCGTGAGCGGGCCGGCTCACACGGCATCGACGTCCGAGACAGCACCGAACCGGGAGAGGCAGTGACGCTCGCCCGCGAGGCCGCCGGCGAGGCCGACCAGATCCTCGCTTGCGGCGGCGACGGCACCCTGAACGAGGTCGTACGGGGCATCGAAGCGGTCGGCGCGCTCGACGACGTGGAACTGGCCGTCGTCCCGTCGGGCACTGGCAACAACTTCGCCCGAAACGTCGGCGTCGAATCCGTCGCGCACGCGTTCGAGGTCGCCGAGAGCGGCGACCGCCGGGACCTCGACCTCGGCGTCACCGACGGCGACGTGTTCGTCAACTCCTGTATGGGCGGGTTGATCGCGGAGGCGAGCGAGGACACCGACGACGACGTGAAGGCCCGTATCGGGTCGCTCGCCTACGCGCTCCAGACGCTCTCTGAGGCCCGAGCGTACGAGGGGTCGACGCTCGAGATCCGAATCGGCGAGTCCCACAGCCCCGCGTGGGAGGGGAAAGCGATGGTCCTCCTCGTCGGCAACGGCAGACGATTCTTCGGGGACGGGCGCGGGCAGGCCGACATCGAAGACGGTCGTCTGGAGGTCGTCGTCGTCGAAGACGCACCGGCGATGGACTTTCTCGCCGACGACGCCCTGGGTCGCCTACTGCACCGGACGCCTCAGCACGTGACGCAACTGACGACGACGGAGCTGGTGGTCACGACCACAGACGAGCCGATGTCGTTCAGTTTCGACGGCGAGATCGACGAGCGGTCGCACCTCGACGCGGCCATCCGCCCCGGAGCGATGCAGTTCCGTGTCGGCGATGCCTACGAGCCCGACCCACCGGCCTGGCCCGCCGAGTGAGCGGTCGCGGCGACACGGTCGTCTCGGACGAGTAACCGAAGTCGAAGACTGTTTGAACCCGCTCTCCGATATGGCCCTCATGAGTTCGGAGGACGCGGAGGGTTCCAGCGGACCCGAAGACGCCGCATCGAGCGGTGGTGCGGCGGAGGAGTACCACGAGAACGCGGAGCAACTGGTCGTCGGCGTCGACGAGGACGACAACGAGGAGGAACTGGTCAATCGACTGGACGCCCACACCGGCGACGGTCGGCGCCACCGGGCGTTCACGTCGCTGCTGTTCGACCAGGACGGGCGCATCCTGCTGGCCCAGCGCAGTCCGAAAAAGCGCCTCTGGGACACGTACTGGGACGGAACGGTCGCCTCACACCCGGTCAAGGGCCAGACGCAGATCGAAGCGACGCGGCAACGACTCGAGGAGGAACTGGGCGTCACGCCCGACCAGTACGACGATCTCCGGGTGACGGACCGCTTCAAGTACAAACGCTACTACATGGACGAGGGCGTCGAACACGAGGTGTGCGCCGTCCTCCAGGCGACCCTGGTCGACAAATCGCTCGACCCCGACCCCGACGAGGTAGGCGGCCTGATGTGGGTACCCTACGAGCGCCTCCACGAGAATCCGCGCTGGTACCGACAACTGCGGCTCTGTCCGTGGTTCGAGATAGCAATGCGACGCGACTTCGAGTGAGGCCTGTGGCCACGTCGGCCGAACCGACGTTCCCCGTCGACCGGTCAGTCGTCGGCAGTCATCTCTGAGGAGTCCTCGGCGTCGGACGCGCCACTGTCGGTGTCGTCGGAGTGCTCGCTGGTGTCGGTGGCGTGAGTACGCTCACTCTCGGCGTCGGAGACGGAGCCGTCCGTGGGCGAGCGTCCGTTCGCGTCGACGTCCGGGAGCGTGACGACGACGGTCGTCCCGCCGTCCGTGTCGTCGAACTCGACTGCACCGCCGCACTCGCGGACGACCCAGTTCACGAGCCAGAGCCCGACGCCGCTACCGTGTTCGAGTGCCGTCTCGCGCCCTTCCTCGATGATGACGCGTTCCTGGCGCTCGATCCCTGGCCCGTCGTCGGCGATCCGCACTTCCGCGAAGGGGCCGTCACGCCGGTACGCGACGACCCGTATCGTCGGCGACTCGCCGCCGTGTTCGGCGGCGTTCTCGAGCAGCTCCTCGAACGCGCGTTCGAGCGACGGTCCGCCGCTGACGGTCAGTTCCGACGGGACGCGGAGCCGAACGGTCACGTCGGAGTACCGTGATTCAATGGACTCGGCGAGCCCCTCCAGTCTGGCGGTCGCGTCGAAGCTCTCCCGGTCGTGGTCCTCGATAGTTCGGGAGACGCGGCCGATCTTCTCGCTGCGGGTCGAGACGGTGTCGATAGTCTCCTCGATCCGGTCGAGTCGCCGTCGCGCATCGCCGGCCGACAGGTCGATCTCGCGGCGGAGGAGCTCGGCGTTGCCGCGGACGACGTTCAACTCGTTGCGGAGATTGTGGCGGAGGACCCGGTTGAGGACGTCGAGACGCTGTCGACGCTGGCGTCTGTCGGTCACGTCGCGGAAGCTGACGACGCGGCCCGCGGTGCCGCCGCAGCTACGGTAGAGCGGCGAGACGCGGACGTCGTAGAAGCGGCAGCCGTCCTGGCTATCGAGTTCGAGTTCGGTTTTCCCAGTATCGAGTGATCCGATGGCGTCGGAGAGCTCGGGCGCGACAGACGACAGTGGCGTACCGACGATAGTTCCGGAGTTGACGTCCAGCAGGGCCGCGGCGGCCGGATTGACGTCGACGATGCGGTCCTCGTCGTCGAGGATGAGGATGGGGTCGTCCATCTCGTCGATGACGGCTTCACGCCCGAGCTGGCGCGTCGCGGGGGTGACAGACAGCAGCCGGCCGCGAAAGAGCGTCGCGGTCATCACGAGGCCGGCGAAGACGAACGCGAGCCCCCGCAGTTCGTACTGGGGTGGGACGGTGCCGTACATGGTGAGCGCGTTGACGCCGACGGGGACGAAGATCGAACCGAGGAGGGCCGTCCCCTGGCTGCGAAAGAAGTCGGTCGTCCGGAGGTTCGTCCGGAGGAGCTCGAATCCGCCCGCGACGACGAGCAGGTACGAGTAGCCGGTGTGGGCCCACATCCCGATGGCCTGGTCCCGGACGAGATACCCACTGCTCTCTGCGAGGACGATCCAGCGGTCTGTCCAGACGAGCCCGTGGTCGCCGTTGGTCCAGACGAGCGCCGCGAACACGACCGGTTCAACGAGCAGTATCGCGAGTGTCCGCCCGCGGGTCGCCCGGTCGCTCTCGACGTAGGCGAGTACCACTCCGAGCCACGCCAGCGGAAGGACCGTCGAGACGCTGGCGGCGACGTTCGACCAGTAGATCTTGTCGGCCAGCGTCGGTGTCGCGAGCGTCATCCCCTGCGCCAGCGCGACCACGCTCGCCGCGACGATGAACGCCGCGAGCGGTTTGGCACCCGCGCGGTCGCGGAACACACAGACGAAGACTGCGACGCCGCTCCCCAGGATCGCCGCGAGGAGGACGACCGGCGCGAGGATCTGCGCTACCATCGACACAGCGTGGATTCCCGGTTCGATGATATAAGTGTAGGTGGCCGGCTATCAGAATTGGATCGAGCCGCAACCGGCTGGCAATATCTCTTCGACGACGAGCGGGAGGACACTCACTGGCGGCGGTTCGCGACTGCGGTCCAGACGCCGATCGCGCCCAGGAAGAGCGCGGGGACGAACGGGAGGACGAGGTAGGCGTCGCGCCACCCGAGCGGGAGCGACTCGATGAAGTTCTGTGCCGACGGGAGGGCGATGATCGTCCACGGGATCACGAGAAACGCCAGGACCAGCGCGAGGACGAGCCCCCAGCCGCGGAGCCCGAACTCCTTCCCCGTCGGGTCGGGGACGTCGTAGCCGGCGCCGTCGGCGGACGACGCGGTCGACTCTGGGTCCCCGTCCGGACCGGGCGGGCTCTCGCTCTCGGTGGCCGACGCGTCACTCATCGAATTCGCTGTCCGGAACGACGACGACCTTGCCGAAGCCTTCGCGGTCTTCGAGCAGTCCGTGCGCTCGGCCGGTCTCGCTCATCGGGAGCGTCTCGCGGACGCGCACGTCGAAGGTCCCGTCCCACACTTTCGCCAGCGCGTCGTCGACTTCGCCGGGGGTCGCCATCGTCGAGCCGAGTATCTCCAGCTGGTTCCAGAAGACGCGATTGACGTTCGTCTCCGGCGTGGCCCCCGCGGTCGCGCCACAGGTCACGACCCGCCCGCCCTTGACGAGGCTCTTCAGCGACTTGTCCCAGGTCTCGCCGCCGACGTGGTCGACGACCACGTCGACGCCGCGGCCGTCCGTTCGCTCGTAGATCTCGTCGGAGAAGTCGTTCTCCTCGTAGTTGATGGCGTGGTCCGCGCCGATCTCGCGGGCGTAGTCGAGTTTCTCGTCCGTGCTCGCGGTCGCGTACACCTCCGCACCGGCGAAGTCGGCGATCTGGACGGCCGCGTGCCCCACGCCGCCCGAGGCACCGAGTACGAGCACGGACTCGCCCGCTCGGAGTTCCGCCCGCGTCATCAGCATGCGCCACGCGGTCTGGAACACGAGCGGCGCGGCGGCGGCGGTCTCCCAGTCGACGTGATCGGGAACTGCGACGAGGTTGTCCTCCGGGACGGCCGTGAACTCGCTGTGGACGCCGGGGACGTGCTCGCCGAGGAGGTGGTAGCTCTCACAGAGCGACTCCTCGCCGTCGCGGCAGAACTCGCAGTCGCCACAGCTGACGCCAGCGGAGACCGCGACGTGGTCGCCCGGCTCGAAGCGGGTGACGGCGTCGCCGACGGACTCGACGACGCCGGCCGCGTCGCTCCCGGGGACGTGCGGGAACTCGAGGTCGATCCCGGGGAGCCCCCGTCGTGTCCACACGTCGAGGTGGTTCAGCGCGCCCGCCTTCACGTCGACGAGGACCTCGTCTCGCCCCACGGTGGGACCCGGTCGTTCCGCGTACTCGACAACGTCTCGGTCGCCGTGCTCCGCGAACTGGACAGCGTACATATCCGGAGTAACTCGCGCAGTGTGCAAAACGGTGACGAACCGTCTGCCGTCCGTTCGGCGGAGTCCCTCCCGGTATGCTGGGGTTTTTGAGTCGCTGTCTAGAATCGATCCCATGGTCGATTTCCAGTCTCGCGACACCGACCGGGGGTACGGTGACGACGAGGACGACGAAGACGAACCCGACGATGCGGCGGACGCAACTGACAACGAAGCGACCGAGCGGTCCGGTCAGACCGACGCATCCAGCGAGGAGACGAGGAGAGACGAGGATTCCGGAAACCCTCAGAACGGCGAGTCCGACCCCGGAGACACCACTGCCGACGGGGCGACTGACACGGAAGCGACGGACGAGCCACCGACTACCGGCGGATCTGACCCGCTGTCCCCGTCTAGCGCCGACCCGGTCGGGGAGTCCGACCAAGACTCCGGTTCAGGCCCGGAATCCGGTTCCGATCCGGAATCCAGTCTGAATTTGGGGGCCGGTGAGCCCGACGATTCGAGCGCGGAAACCGGTCCTCCGGCGGAGTCGGAACAGTCGAGTCCATCGGGTGGTGAGGACGACCCGCTTGGGGAATCTGCCAGCCATTCCGGCTCGGAATCGGACGGTCACGAACACGGACACTCAGATGATCACGACCACGGAGAACCAGGTGGTCACGACCACGCTCACGGGCATTCAGGCGGCCACGACCACGGAGAGACGGGCGGCCACGCCCACGCCCACGGGGCCGACGTAGAGTTGCTCGGCGTTGCGGTCGTTACGGTCTCCTCTACGCGCACACAGAAAGACGACCTGAGCGGCGACGTGATCCAGGCGCTGATCGAAGCGGCGGACCACGAAGTCGTCACGCGAGAGGTCATCAGGGATGACCTCGACGGCATCCAGACGACACTTCTCAACCTGACCGGCCGGGACGACGTGGACGTCGTCGTCACGACCGGCGGCACCGGCGTGACACCGGACGACGTGACCGTCGAGGGAGCGCGACCGCTGTTCGACCGCGAACTCCCCGGGTTCGGGGAACTGTTCCGCATCCTCTCCTACGAGGAGATCGGGACGCGAGCGATGGTCTCCCGCGCGACGGCCGGGATGGTCGACGGCGTCCCCGTGTTCTGTCTCCCGGGTAGCGAAGCCGCCGCCAGACTCGGGACCGAGGAACTCGTCGTCGAGGAGATGGCCCACCTCGTCAGTCTCGCACGCCGCGACGACTGATACTGCCGGCTGTACCTTCGTGAAGATATTCGCCGTCCCGGGGCGGCGAAATTCGTGACAGACGTACAGCCGGCAGTATGACTCGCGACGGTCCGCGAGCCTGTCGTCCTGGCCCACGGTACGACCTGTCGTGCCACAGTAATCCGGCACCACCCTTTTACAGTAGCTGGTAATACGATTTCTTTATTTATAATGGATGTCTGAACAAACATCCTAAACAAAGCGGTTATATAATCTCCCACACTAAGTGGGAATATGACTACGGTGGATTCGAAAGGACGAATCGTACTCCCGAAAGAAGTGCGAGAACGCCTCAATATCACTCCTGGTACAGAAGTCAACATCCGCGAAAAAGACGGGAAAGCCGTCATTGAACCTGAAGACGATCCCGAACAGATCATTGGCCGTATGACCCAACTCATCGCGGAAACGTCATCCAAACAAGAGAAGACGAAGCCGCTTGACGAAGGAGTAAACCCCATTGCAAAGAAGCACAGGGATGCGATTCGAAGCGGAGCAGAGGAAAACAACAATGACTGACGCTGATGAACCGTATCTTCTCGATGTCGGTGTGATAGCCCTCGCACACACAGCGGCTCCAGTCCGTGACTCTGCGCTCTCGTACGTCCGAGATGCCATCGCTGGCGACATAGATGCCGTTGTTCCGTATCCGGCGCTAGTCGGAGCACACATTGTCCTGACGACGTACTATGGGCATTCCAACACAGACGCATCTCGTCTGCTCCAGAATTTCATGGACGCAAAACGAATCCATTGGTATGACGGAATACCCGAGGACATAGTTCGGGGTGGACTTTCTCAGGCGAGTGAAGCAAACGTTGGTGGATGGGACGGGTACTATGCTCAGGTAGCGATAGAAGAAGGAGTGAATACAGTATTGACGATTGACGATGACTTTGACCGGTTTGATTCGTTCGATACCGAGGTTATTCTCTCACCCGACGAATTTAGCGAACTGAACACATTTCTTGGGGGCTGATTTCGTCCTCCAGTCTGAATAAAGAAACCGTATTACTAACTACTGTTTACAATAGACGATCCGACTTCGCGTCGCTTCGCGGCTGAATCGGGAGATTTCGTTTTACTATTTGAATCTTGTGGCGCTTCACGACGATTAACGCGAGTTGTCGGCTGT
>PXSD01000174.1 GCA_003023165.1 Halobacteriales archaeon QS_9_67_15
AGGTGCCGGCGTGACGGATCTTCCCGCGTCGTCGAGCGCGCGAAGCGTCGTCTCGGGCGGCGTGTTCGGGTCGACGCGGTGGGTCTGGTAGAGGTCGACCGTGTCGACGCCGAGGCGCTCGCGGCTGGCATCGAGTTCCTGCTCGATGGTCTTCCGCGAGAGGCCCGCAGCATTGGGGTGGTCCTCGCCGGCGGGGAACCGCACTTCGGTGGCGACCACCTGCTCGTCGCAGTCGTACTCGGAGAGCACGTCGCCGAGGATCGCTTCGCTCTCGCCGTCGGAGTAGACGTTGGCCGTGTCGAAGAAGTTGACGCCGAGGTCGAGCGCGCGTTCGATGATCTGGCGGCCTTCCGCCTCGTCCAGCATCCACGGCTCCTCGCTGCCGAAACTCATGCAGCCGAAACAGACCTGCGAGACCTCCATGCCGGTCGAACCGAGTGTCGTGTACTCCATGGTCACATCTGGTACGAGACGCCCAAAAGCCCGCTCGTCCCGGCGGCGCGTTCCGGGTCGAGCGGCCACGAGTCCCCCTCGCGGTGGCACCGGCCGATCCCCGAGACGATGATTACAAACCCTCGCCGGCCGATTCGTCGGGTATGGATCCACAGGAGTTCGTCGAGACTGTCCGCGACGAGGTCGCGACGCCGCTCTCGCGGCTCGGGTCGTCGAAAGCGCTGTACGCTGACACGACGGGCGAGATGGAGGACGGCGCGGTGCTGCGGGCGGCCGCGGACCGCGCCCACTTCGCGGCCGAGACGTTCGCTGTTCGCCGACGCCGCCGAGACCGAGCGCGACCACGCCGACGCCGCCGCGGACGAACGTGGCGACTACGAACCCGGCGACGCACCCGCTGTGCAGGACCACCTGCGGGGCGTCGAGGGGACGGTCGAGCGCCTCGGCGCGTTCGTCGGCTGGGCCCTCGCGGCGGGCAACAACGCCGACCAGGTCGTCGGCTACTTCGTCGGGCAGGCCGGTCCGGGGACCGCGAGCACGTTCCGGTCGTTCGGCGACGACTACGACGACTACGTGGTCGACGGAGGCGACCTGCTGGCGTCGGTCTGTGGCGACGACGAGTGGGACGACGCCGTCGCGGCCGCGACCGCCGCAGTCGAAGCCGACTACGAGGACTACTTCGAGACGCTCGAATCGCTCGGCGTCAACCCGAAACCCGTCTGTTAGCCGCCCCGGCGGGCGGATTCCAGCGCAACCCGTGTTCACAGGGTGATCCTCGAGCGTCACGTTAGATGAGTAACTATTTTTACGATGGCTATTCATACGGATCGTGTGCGACGTGTCCTGGCGCTGGCGGTGCTCGGAATCGTCGTCGCTGCGGGCGTCGGGGCTCTGGGTGCGAGCACGGTCGACGCACGTGGTAGCGACGTCTCGCCGAACGCGACGGAGGACGGATCCGCTCGGCTGGATGACAGGGGCGACAGCGACGCCCTTCTCGACAACATCGACGAGTTACTCGACACCTCGGAGCCGGGACGCGACGGCGGGGACGGCACGACTGGCGACGGCGGAGTCGGGTCCGGACCGTCCGCAGACCCCCGTGAGAACGCGAGCGGGCTCGACTCCGACGGTGACGGCCTCTCGGACCGGAAGGAACAGGAGATCGAGACGGACCCGTTCGACCCCGACAGCGACGACGACGGGCTCGACGACGGCCGCGAGTGGTCGCTCGGGACCGACCCGCTCGACTCCGACACCGACAAGGACGGCGTCACCGACGGTCGCGAAGTCGAACGTGGGACGAGCCCCCGGTCCGTCGACGCCGACGCCGACGGGCTCAACGACGAGCGCGAGATCGATCTCGGGACGGACCCCTACGACCCCGACAGCGACGACGACGGCCTCGGGGACTGGCGAGAGGTCCGACTGGGGACCGACCTGCTCGACCCCGACACCGACGGCGACCGCCTGCTCGACAGCTGGGAACATCGACACGAGGCCGCCGGCGGCGCCGAACTGCCCGAGAGCGACCCGCTCGCGATGGACGTCTACGTCCAGGTCGACTACGCCGGCGAGGCCGACCCCGAGCCCGACGCGTTCTACGAACGCATCGAGTCCGAGTTCGATTCGATGCCCGTCGAGCGCCCGAACGGAACGGGGATCGACGTCCACGTCAGAGAGGGTGGCCGCATCAACCAGACCGCCGTGTACACCGGTGACAACTTCTGGGACCTCAAAGACGAGTACTACGGGGATCGACTGGGGCGGCGCGCCGGCGTCTATCACCACGTGGTCGTGACGAAGTTCACTGCCGGCGAGGTCGGGTACGGCGAGGTCGGCGGTCGCTTCTCGTTGGTCGACGCACGGGCCGCAAACGAGACCAAGCGCCACGTCGTCGTCCACGAACTCCTCCACAACGTCGTCGGCCGCATCGACGCACCGGGTGCCTGCGAGTCGGACCCGCACCACTACTGCGACGGCGGCTGGCTCACACCCCGGATCACGCCCGGTAACGGGGAGTACCTCCCGGGCCCGCTCGCCGACGAGATCGAGCGACAGGGGCTCCAGCCCTGACGAGTCGTGTTATTCCGGCGGTCGCCCCGACTGTGACTGGACACCGGTCCTGCCCTGTGGCTGGACGCGGGCGTTCGGTTGCGGCTGGCCGGACCTACTCGACTGTCGCCGTGGCGGTGCGAGCCCGACCTGCGGCGTGACGTCTCTGGGGAGGACGTACCACAGCCGGTCGTGGGGTACGAACCCGACCTGTTGGGGCTCCTCCGTGTCGTAGCGTTCCCGCTCCTGCTGTTCCTCCGTCCCGTAGAGGACGAGGCCGTACTCGTTGACCTCGTACCTCGCACACTCGAAGACGGTGCCGTCCGTACAGTAGACGTGCATAGCGGTCCCGCTAGGAGCGCGAGCGGGTTGAACCTGCTGTCCCTTGTGGTGGTCGTGTTCTCGCTGGACCCGCCTGTCCGGCCCACGCGCTCCGCGCTCGCGGGTCGTGCCTCGCTCGCGGTTCCACCGCTCGCTAGCGAGTCACGGGTCGTTCCGCTCCCCGTTCGCATCGAGGGCTCCCGATGGTCACCCTCGCTCCGCTCGGACCGCGCTTCTCGCGGGTCGCTTCGCTCCCCGCTCGTTTTTCGTTGTCCTCACTCCGTTCGGACAACGCACTCCTCAAGTCGCTCCGGACCTAGCCACGAGTAATGAGCGACACCGAGGGCCCCCTTTCGCCGGATAGACCGGAGGCCGAGAGCGAGTTCCGCGTCGACGCGCCCTTTGACCCCGCTGGCGACCAGCCGGAGGCAATCCGGAAACTGGCCGAGGGCTTCCGCCAGGGCATGGACAAACAGACGCTGCTCGGCGTGACCGGGTCGGGCAAGACCAACACCGTCTCCTGGGCCGTCGAGGAGATTCAGAAACCAACGCTGGTGATCGCACACAACAAGACCCTCGCCGCGCAGCTGTACGAGGAGTTCCGCGAACTGTTCCCGGACAACGCCGTCGAGTACTTCGTCTCCTACTACGACTACTACCAGCCGGAGGCCTACGTCGAACAGACGGACAAGTACATCGAGAAAGACGCCTCGATCAACGACGAGATCGACCGCCTGCGCCACTCCGCGACCCGCTCGCTACTGACGCGAGACGACGTGATCGTCGTCGCCTCGGTCTCGGCCATCTACGGCCTCGGTGACCCACAGAACTACGTGGACATGAGCCTCGAACTCGAGGTCGGCCAGCAGATCGACCGCGACGAGGTCCTCGGACGGCTAGTCGACCTGAACTACGAGCGCAACGACGTGGACTTCACCCAGGGCACCTTCCGCGTCCGCGGCGATACGCTGGAGATCTATCCAATGTACGGTCGCTACGCCGTCCGGGTGGAGTTCTGGGGGTCGGAGATCGACCGCATGCTCAAGGTCGACCCGCTGGAGGGCGAAGTGAAGTCCAGCGAACCCGCGGTGTTGACCCACCCGGCCGAACACTACTCGATCCCCGAACAGCGCCTCCAGCGCGCCATCGAGGAGATCGAGGACCTGAAAGCGGAACGCGTCCGCTACTTCGAGCGCCAGGGCGACCACGTCGCCGCCCAGCGCATCGAGGAGCGCACCACCTTCGACCTCGAGATGATGCGCGAGACCGGCTACTGCTCGGGGATCGAGAACTACTCGGTCCACCTCTCCGAGCGCGAGTCGGGCGACCCGCCGTACACCCTTATCGACTACTTCCCCGACGACTTCCTCACCGTCGTCGACGAGTCCCACCAGACGGTCCCGCAGATCAAGGGCCAGTTCGAGGGCGACCGCTCGCGTAAGGAGTCGCTGATCGACAACGGGTTCCGCCTCCCGACGGCCTACGACAACCGCCCGCTCACCTTCGAGGAGTTCGAGGAGAAGACGGACAAGACCCTCTACGTGAGCGCGACGCCCGCCGACTACGAGCGCGAGGAGAGCGACCAGATCGTCGAACAGATCGTCCGCCCGACGCACCTCGTCGACCCCGCTGTCGAGGTCTCGCCCGCCGAGGGACAGGTCAACGACCTCATCGACCGGATCGACGACCGCGTCGAGCGGGAGACGTCTTGGACGTCTTCGGAAGGCGGCAAAGCCGCCGGAGAGCGCGTCCTCGTCACGACGCTCACCAAACGCATGGCCGAGGACCTCACCGAGTACCTCGAGGAGGCCGGCGTCGCCGTCGAGTACATGCACGACGAGACGGACACGCTCGAACGGCACGAACTCATCCGCTCGCTCCGCCTCGGCGAGATAGACGTGCTCGTCGGGATCAACCTCCTCCGGGAGGGGCTGGACATCCCCGAGGTGTCGCTGGTCGCCATCCTCGACGCCGACCAGGAGGGGTTCCTCCGCTCGGAGACGACACTGGTCCAGACGATGGGGCGGGCCGCGCGGAACGTCAGCGGCGAGGTCGTCCTCTACGCCGACGACCCGAGCGACGCCATGGAGTCGGCTATCGCCGAGACCAACCGCCGCCGGCGGATACAGGAGGAGTACAACGAGGAACACGGCTTCGAGCCGACGACCATCGAGAAGGAGATCGGCGAGTCGTCGCTCCCGGGGAGCAAGACCGACACGGACGGCGCGCCCTCGCTCGACCCCGACGACGACGAGGAGGCCGCCCGCGCAGTCGAGCGCCTGCAGGACCGCATGGCGGAGGCCGCCGACAACCTGGAGTTCGAGCTCGCCGCCGACATCCGCGACCGCATCCACGAGCTCCGCGAGGAGTACGAACTGGCCGGCGACAGCGAGGAGGGCGTCGTCCCCGAACCGGTCGACGAATTCTAGACCATCTTTTTCCGGACGGGGTTTCCTCGCGAGCCTTCGGCTCGCTGCGGGGAACCCCGTCCGCAAAAACATGGGTGAAAAAGGCCGAGCGCTCACTCCGTTCGCGCTCGGTGAACCGCGCCTCGCGACACGAGGCGCAGACGTT
>PXSD01000175.1 GCA_003023165.1 Halobacteriales archaeon QS_9_67_15
GACTTCGGCAAGCCGGTTGCGGGCCTGGAGACGCACCGGATCGAGGATGTCGACGGGATCGACCACGTCGACACGCCCGCGGCCGCGGTCGACTCGTCGAGCGACGGGGGTGACGACGCGGGCCCTCCCACCGTGGCGGTCGACGATGCACAGCACACGTGTCGGGAGATTCAAACCCTCCTCCGCCCTATCGGGGGGCAATGGGAAACGCAGACCTCCGCGACCTGGCGGTTCTCGAAGCCGTGCCGTTCGACGACCTGTCGGGGTCGGTCGTCGCCGTCGACGCGCACAACTGGCTCTATCGCTACCTGACGACGACCGTTCGGTGGACGAACGAGGACATCTACACCACCACCGACGGCGACGAAGTCGCCAACCTCGTCGGTGTCGTCCAAGGGCTCCCGAAGTTCTTCGAACATGACATCACGCCGGTCTTCGTCTTCGACGGGTCGGTGGTGAGCCTGAAAGACGACGAGGTCGCCGAGCGCCGCGCGGGACGGGAGAAACGCGAGGAGAAACTCGAAACCGCCCGCGAGGAGGGCGACGAACTGGCGGTCGCGCGGCTGGAATCCCAGACCCAGCGGCTGACCGACATCATCCTGCGGACGACCCGCGAGGTGCTCGCACTACTCGACGTGCCCGTCGTCGAGGCACCCGCGGAGGGCGAGGCACAGGCCACACACATGGCCCGCGAGGGCGTCGTCGACTACGTCGGGACGGAGGACTACGATGCGCTCCTGCTGGGTGCGCCGCTGACCCTGCGCCAGCTCACCAGCAAGGGTAAACCGGAGCTGATGGACTTCCAGGCGACGCTCGACGAACACGACCTCACGTGGGAGCAACTCGTCGACGCCGCCATTCTCATGGGTACCGACTTCAACGAGGGGGTCTCGGGCATCGGTCCGAAGACCGCCGTGACGGCCGTCCGGGAACACGGCGACATCTGGGGCGTCTTCGAGGCCCGCGACGTGTTCGTCGACAACGCCGACCGCATCCGCGACCTGTTCCTGAACCCTGCCGTGACGGACGACTACGACTATAACCCGGAGATCGAACCCGACATGGAGGCCGCACGGGCGTACGTCTGTGCGGAGTGGGAGGTCGACCCCGACGAGGTCGAGCGCGGCTTCGAGCGCATCGAGCGGTCGGTGGTCCAGACCGGACTGGACCGCTGGACCTGACTGACCGCCCGACGCGCTCGAATCGACCGGACCGGAGCGAGATCACACTTCTCACGCGGTGACCCCGTCTCTCCCGACGGTTACGACAGTTTTCGTGGCCGTATGCACGACATTTCGAGGGCGGACTGCGGAGTCGACGCCGCTGACTGTCCGCCACCGCTCGGTCGAGGTCACGCTCGACGACCCGGACGCGACCACGGAGGTTTCGTTCCCGGCGCCGGTCGTCCCACTGATCCCGGTGCCCCACCTCGACACGAACGACAACGAGACGGCGACGCCGCCCGAAATACCGGCTGCGGACACCGAAACTCCTTCGTGATCCGAACACGGCGGGCGTGAGCCTCCGGACCGGAACCGGTCACGAAACGCCCAAGTGGGGGTCGGCCGACGTGCTGGTGCCACCGACCGTCGGGGCTAACTGGGACACTCGCCCTCCCACTGGTTCTCCTCGGGGATCACCGGAGCGTCGACCGCGGCGTCGGTGTCGTAGTCGTCGAACCGTATCGTGACCGTCGCGGTCGCCGAGTTCCCGCCTTCGCTCATCTCGAACTGGACCTGCGTCTTCCGTGGTCGGTCGGTCTCCGTGTCGAGCCAGACCCGAATCTCGGCGCTGTCGACGCTCGGACCGCCGAACAGCGACCGAGAGCGTCGCTCCTGATACTGCGTGAGCGCCGCTTCGGTCGGCTCGCCGACGAGCAGTCGCGTCTCCTCGCCGTCGACCGTCTCGGTCCCGTTGAAATACAGCGACCCGGATTCGAGCGGGGAGAGCTGCCGCGCGGCCGGCGGTAGCATCGACCAGTCGTCGGCTTCGCGTTCCTCGACCGCCCACAGGGCCATCCTGTCGCACTCCCGGTAGCTCGTCCGGTTGATCAGGTACGCCTCTGAGGTCTCCCCGTCACGTTCGGCGGTAGTGTGCATCCGACGCTGTGCGGCGTCCACGGTCCCGTTCATGCGAACGTTGATCCGTTCGGTTCTCCCGTCCGCAGTCGCAACGACGCGTAGCTCACCCTCGTACCGATAGCTGTCGGTCTGATTGACCGCGTCTCTCGCGTCCGCGAGCGCAGAGACGGCGCGTTCCTCGCGCGTGTGGTCCTGACCGAGCACCGAACACCCCGCCATGAGGACACACACGGCTACCGCTACGTGGAGGGCCGGGCGGTTCATACACCTCGGATCGAGCCCCACTAGGAAATGTCTTGTGTCGGCAGACCGCTCACGCCACGCCCCCGCGTTTGCAACTTCGAGACGCTCACTCCGTTCACGTCTCTCGCGCCTCGCTGCTCACGGCTCCTTCCAGTCGCCGTTCGCTATACCGAGACGTTCACTTCGTTCACGTCTCGCTCTCCTTCGGTGGCTTTTACGCCTCTCCATCCGTCGGTCAGCGTATGGCAGACGACGACTATCGCACGGAAGCGGACAGCCTCGGCGAGATGCAGGTCCCCGCGGACGCCTACTGGGGCGCACAGACACAGCGCGCAATCGGGAACTTCCCGATCAGCGAGGAGACGTTCGGCCGTCGGTTCGTCCGCGCGCTCGGCATCGTGAAGAAAGCCGCCGCACAGGCCAACCGCGACCTGGGCCTCCTCGACGAGGAGACGGCGGGCCACATCGTCGACGCCGCCGACGAAGTCATCGCCGGCGAGCACGACGACCAGTTCCCGGTCGACGTGTTCCAGACCGGGTCGGGGACCTCCTCGAACATGAACGCCAACGAGGTCATCTCGAACCGCGCGACCGAACTCGCCGGCGGCGAGATCGGCTCCCGCGAGATCCACCCCAACGACCACGTCAACTACGGCCAGTCGTCCAACGACGTGATCCCGACGGCGATGCACGTCGCCGGCCTCGAAGCCGTCGAGACCGACGTGCTCCCGGCGCTGGAGACGCTCGCCGACGCGCTCGCCGAGAAGGAAGATGCGTTCGACGACGTGGTCAAGACCGGCCGCACCCACCTCCAGGACGCGACGCCGATCACGCTCGGCCAGGAGTTCTCCGGCTACCGCACGCAGGTCGAGAAGGGTATCGAGCGCGTCGAGGACACCCGCGACCACCTCTCGGAACTCGCGCTCGGCGGGACCGCGGTCGGGACGGGACTCAATACCCACCCGGAGTTCCCCGCGAAAGCTGCCGAGTACATCAGCGAAGAGACGGGCATCGGGTTCCGCGAGGCGGACAATCACTTCGAGGCACAGGCCGCCCACGACGCGATGTCGGAGGCTCACAGCGCGCTCCGGACGGTCGCCGGCTCGCTAAACAAGATCGCCAACGACCTCCGCCTGCTGGCCTCCGGGCCGCGGAACGGACTCGGCGAGATCGACCAGCCCGAGAATCAGCCCGGTTCGTCGATCATGCCCGGGAAGGTCAACCCGGTCGTCGCCGAGGCCGTCAACCAGGTCCACAAGCAGGTCGTCGGCAACGACGCCGCCGTCTCGGCCGGTGCGGCGGAGGGACAGATCGACCTCAATCTCTACAAGCCCATCCTGGCGAACAACTTCCTCCAGTCGGCGCGGCTGCTCGCCAACGGGAGCGAGGTGTTCGCCGAGAAGTTCGTCGCGAAACTGGAGGCCGACCGCGAGCACTGCGCCGAGCGCGTCCAGCAGTCGATGGCGCTCG
>PXSD01000176.1:0-21581 GCA_003023165.1 Halobacteriales archaeon QS_9_67_15
CGTCTCCCCGCCGAGGAGTTGATTGACGCGCGTGCTGGGCTCGCTCGCCGCCGTGATGACCAGTTCCTCGGCGGGCGGCTCGTCGCCCCAGTAGTCGCCGTAGGACTGGTAGACGACCTCGACGTCCTGTTCGTAGTTCTCGAGCCGGAACGGGCCGGTCCCGTCCATGTGGGAGTTGATGTACTCGCTGTCGTTGTCCTCGATGAACGACCTGTTCACGACGTCACAGTACGACGCGAACAGCGCGAACACGATGGGGTTGAGCCCGTCGGACTCGACGACCACCGCACTGTTTCCGTCCGACGGTTCGGCACCGGTGACGCCGGCGAGCTGGTCGGCCTGCGAACTCTCCAGGCCGCCCACGTCGGAGTCGACGATCCGATTGATCGAGTAGGCCACGTCCTCCTTGGTCAGCGAGTCACCGCTGTGGAACGCGACGCCCGACCTGAGCTCGAACCGGACACGCCCCTCCTCCAGTCGCTCGTAGCCGGTCGCGAGCTTCTGGATGACCTTCCCCTCTCGGTCGCGGCCGAGCAGGCCCTCGTAGGCCTGCAGGACGATGTTGTCCGTCGGCGTCTCGCGGTGGTCGTGTGGGTCCAGTCCGGAGTCCATCTCGGACTGCGTGATCCGGACAGACGTTTTGTCGCCGGTCGGCTCGATGGCGGAGCCGTCGATCCGCTCGTCGCGGCGGGCGTCCCAGTTCACGTCCGTCGATTTCCCGTACACCGAGTACTGCCGGTTCAGGTAGATCCACGGCGCTTCGTCGTGCAGCACGCGGTTCGCGCGCTGGAGATAGCCCTCGCGCGTCTCCGGTTCGGGGCGGTCAGTCGGCGTTTCGGTGTCTTCTCCGCCGTCGCCGTCCATTCCGTCACCGTCTCCACCGTCGCCGTCTCCGCCACTGTCGCCGTCCGATCCGTCTGAGCCGTCGCCGTCCGATCCGTCCGAGCCGTCGCCGCCGCCGTCTGTCCCGTCGCCACCGCTGTCCGAACACCCAGCGATCGCGGCCGCACCCGCAGCGGTCCCAGTCAGCCGGAGAAACCGTCGTCTGTCGATATCCCGTGACATACTGGGACCCGTTAGAGGGGATCACACAAATAATCTGTGACAAAAAATGGCTGACCACACCGGTTTCGTCCCCAGTAGCTGCGGCAGCCGCCGACGGACGGCTCCTGAATGTCCCGCGCGCTACTCCTCGGCGACGTCGACGACCTCGTAGCTGACGTTCTGCTCGCGGAGTTCGTCCGTGTGGCCCGACAGCTGGTCGGTCGCGACCAGCAACACCACGTCGAGGCCCTTCGCGGCCGCCTCCTGCACCGCACTGGCGCTCCCGAACCGGATGTCCGGTTCGAGTGCCGCGTCCTCGGCGGCGGCACGGGCCTCGACGCCGGCGACGGCGACGAGGTCGTGGTCAGCGGCCATCTCCGTGAGACGGTCCGGGTCGGCCGCCGAGCTGCCGCCGTCCTGGACCTTCGGGATGGCGACGACAGTCACCGTACCGAGGTCGTAGTCGACGACGCCCTCGAAGTTCGTGATACCGACGTCCTCGCCGGCGCTCGCGCTCGTGACCGCGACCGCCGTCGCGTTTCCGGTGTCGCCGGAAACGGCTCGGAGGACGCCGTCTTGCATCGTCAGCGAGACCATCTCGCCCTCGTCGACGTCCGTCGTCGCCATCGCGGTTTCGACCTCGACCTGCCCGATCACGTCCGCCGAGACGTGCTGGACGAACTCGCGGAGCGAGTCCGTCTTGGATATCAGCCAGTCGACTCCCTCTTTCGTCACCTCGTATCGCCCGCGCCCGTGCTTCTCGACGTAGTCGTGTTCGATCAGGTCCTGCAGATAGTCGCTGACCGCCTGCGCTGTGATACCGATGGCGTCCGCTATCTCCTGCTGGTTGACCGCCGGTTGGCGCTCCGCGATCTCCACGAGAATCTGATAGCGAGTCGCGTTCCGCTTGCTCCGGAGTACGCCGTACTCCTCGGCGTCGTCCGCGTTCTGCGACATGTCATATATCACCGCTGAAAACTCAAGTAATTTTGCCTTAGTCCGCCTGAGGTTGCCGGCTCGACCCGCTCGCACGAATCGGGACAACCTCTCTTTTACCAAAACAAATAAAATTGTTTTGCGGTCTACGGTAGTTGTTCTCGTCCATGGCGCACGTATCGCTGTCCTGCGACGCGAAAGCGAATCCGACGAAGTCCGTCCTGGTCGGGAAACTCGACTTCGGGCCGGGAGACCACTCCGTCGAGGTCGGCTCCCGTACCGGTGCCGTGACCATCGAGGCGGCGCGGCAGGCCGGTCGAGTCAGCGCCCTCGAACGGAAGCCCGAAGGCTCGAAACGACCGAGAAGAACCTCGCAGCCAACGATGTGACCGGCGACATTCGGCTCCGAAAGGCCGAAGCGCCCGACGGACTCCCCGACGACGCCGCGACCGTGTCACCGACCCACGAAACCCCTGGCGACACGCCACGGCTCGTTGTGACTGACGGCGACGGCAGATAATCCGGAAACTCCCCTCGTCACAGATAGTTCCGCTCCGACGCCGTCGAGCGGGGCTGAGCTACCGGCCCAGAGCGAAGTCTTCGATGAACCGGCCGGAGTAGCGAGCCTTCGACGCGGAGTCGTGGTTCGTCTCCAGGTACATCCCGTCGGCAGCCTCCCGCGGCCGAACCATGTCACGGTCCTCGTGTGACGCCGTCGAATTGACGAGATACCGCGTTTGGGCGTGGGCCGCCGAGACCGGAAGGTCCTCGTGCGTGAGATATCCGTTCTCCGCCAGATACGCCACCAGAGACACGTACTGTTCCGTATCGGTCGCCACGCCGTCGAACTCGACACGTCGCGAGTCGGGATCGTAGGACACCCCTGTCTGTTCCTCGATCTCCGCGAGAACGGCCTCGTCGGCCTCAGATACACTACTCATCGGACCACCGTTCGAAGGCCTTCGAATTCGCTCCACATAAACTCTGCCACAGGCCTCACGAGCGGTCGATAGAGCTTTCGTGGGGCAGCCACAGGGTCCGGGGTATGGGCAACGATTCCGGCGAACTCGACCTGCACGACTATCTCGATTCGGTCGAGGAGTTCTGTACGGCGATCGAATCGCGTACCGTCTCTGTGGACGACAGCAGCACCTCCACGCAGATCGGGACCTACTTCGAGACGGAACTGCGGGACTGGTTCGAGGAGAAACACGGTCTCGTCTCCGAGGGGTCGGTCGCCGAGGACATCGACCTTCCCGCGTTCAACCTCGACGTCAAGACGACATCGAACCGCCAGCCCCAGTCGTCTGACACCTTTGAGGACCCGGGGGAGCGAATCACTGGTGTCGACTACAACATCCCGCTGTTCGTCTACGACAAGGAGTCCGTCGGCGGCGGGAACCGGTTCGATATCGAGACCTGTGCGTACGTCCCGAAGGAACGCGCCAGCGACTATCGCAAGTCCGAAGATGCCGTGAAACTGGTCGCGGACTACAGAGAGGGCGGACTCTCCGAGTCCGAACTACGCGAACAGCTGGAGGACTTGACGGGCGTCGGCGCGGTCAGCGACGAGAAGTTCGAGGAGATCAAACAGGACCCGCCAGCGAAGGGCGCGATCATCGTAACGCCCTGCAGTGGCGGTCCAACTACAACAAGATGGTCGAGGAAGCGGTCCCCGAGGGGACCGAACGCATCTACGGCTCAATAGGAAGCCAACGTACTCTGTCCGACGTCGGGGAACAGCGACCCCGCTCTCTCGGACAGCATCTCCTCCACGAGTTCATCGATCTCTGCCTGCACGACTTCCAACTCCTCGATGCTCGTCTCGTTGTACGTCCGCTTGCTCACGTCCGTATGTTCCGGGACGATCTCGTGTGCCTCCATCGAGAGTTCGGCGAGCCGTTCGCTGTCCTCGGTCTCCCGGTACTCTGGGAGTTCTAGCCCGGAGACGACGGTCTTCGTGAGGCTCGACTTGCCCTCGGAGGCGACCCCTTCGAGGGACGTCTGATAGACTGAGGAGTTGAGCAGTCCACAGAGAAAGTGCGCCTCGTACTCGTCGTCGGTCGAGATGAACATGAAGTGGTCACCGGGGACGACCATCTTCTCGTCCAAGTCCTCGTCGGCCACCGTGCTGACGACGGCGAAATGCGGCTTGAAGCCGAGTCGACACCAGACGACCTTGTAGTCCGACCACGTGTACTCGCCGAGACCGAACACGTTGTAGAACGTCCCCTCGTCCAGCCACGTCGACGACCGGTCTTCGAGCGTCTGTCTGTTCGATTCGAGATACCCGTACGTCTTGGGACAGTTGCGTTGCAACTCGGTCTCGTTGTCCTCGTTGGCCTCGCAGACGGGCACGAGGTGGAGGTCGTGGCCGAACAGCCCGTACTTCACCACGTGTTTCGACTGGATGTACGGGTAGACGTGGTCGTGTTCCAGCTCGTCGAGCTGGCTTCGCTCGACGCCGTAGACGTCCTTGGCGTCGTCTTTCACTCCGTGACGGATGTCGTGTGCGCACTCCCCCAACGCCTGATTCTCCGCGTCCTCCCTGACCCACGACGAGGACGTGTCGTCTTCCTCGACCGGAACCATCCCGGTTTCCTCGTAGTCCAGCGTCTCACGCATCGCTTCGGCGGCGGCGAACGAGGTCGCGCCCTCTCCCCTCGTCCACGAGTCGACCGCGATCGGGAACGACGGTTCGCTGTCGGCCGCCAGCGTGTAGACCGCCGAGTGCACGCCCACGTCGTCGCCGAACGGTCGCAGGCGATTGAAGTCGTGGATGTGCCGCACCGCGACCGGACGCGAGTTCACGTGTTGCGTGCGGAGCAGACGGCCGGCCGGCCCCTTCGTGATGTCGCGCTTCAGGACGAAACTGGCGTCACCCCCCTCGTCGAGGTAGTGGTGGATGCAGACCCAGAGGAACGGCACCGAAATGTCGTCGTTGCCGTGCCCGAGTCGTGACTCGACGCCGTCGTGGGGAAGCAGATCCAGTTGCGTCACGTACGTCTCCCGCCACGCGTCCCGCACGGACTCCGAGAGGCTCCCCCACGTGATCCACGGCGGGTTCCCCACCAGGTGGTCGACGGTGAGATCGAGGGTGTCGTCACCGAACCGGATCCGGTCGTCCCGTGTCAGGCCGAGCGAGTCGGTCAGGAACACGGGCAGTTCCAGACGGTCGACGTCGCTGTCCGCGAGGACGGGCAGGAGAGAGAGGAGATAACTGAGCTTCGCGCTCTTGACGGCCACCGGGTTCAGGTCGATACCGTACACCGTGTCCGTGATGACGTCCACGAGCGGTCCCGGGTCGAGGTCCAACGCCTCCCGTTTCGCGTCGACGCACGTCGCGAGGAAGATGCCCGACCCGCAGCCCGGGTCCAGAACCGTGTCCGTCTCGAAATCGTCGACCTCGATCTCACCGACGGCCAGCTCTGCCACTCCCTTCGGAGTGTAGTACTCGCCGAGCTGAAGGCGCATCTCGTTGGAGATGACGCTCTCGTACAACCTCCGGAGGAAGTCGGCGTCCGAGTTCACCAGATCTACCGTGTCGAGGAGTTCGTCGACGGTGCGCTCGATGGCGTCCGTGTCGACGACGGACTCGTGGAGCGTCTGGAAATCGAACGAGAGCGCGTCGGTGTTGTCGTTTGCCTCCTGATTGACGACCCGAAACCCGAACTGCCGCTCGGCGAATTCGATGACCTGGTCGACGACGAAGTCGTAGTAGAGCGTGTCGATGAACAGGCTCTCCCGGGGGTTTTCGACGTCCAGACCGTCGAAGATGTCACCGTGGCTGTTGACGAAGAACTGCTCCCACTCGGCCTGTGCCTCCTGCAGGGTTTCGGTAGTTGCGAACTCGTCGGCCGCGTTCGACGTGTATCGGTCGTAGAGACGGCTGTCCCTGCCCCACGTCTCGAAGACCGAAGCGCGTTCGTTCATATCGAAACTCTCGTAGTCCGTTGCTACGGCTGTTCCTCCGCTTCAATCATAAACTTTCCAGAGTGCCGCCTCAGATCCCCCTCGCCGAAGTTTCTGTCTTACCGACTCGTGTGAGTCGCGACGTTGCTCGGGCCGTCCAGTCCGAGAGACCGTTCGAGGGCGAAGCGGCCGCTCGAGGCAGATCGCGTTCTGGGAGAGGAGATGCTGGGCGGGTTTACCCGAACATCTGGCGCATCATCGGGTGCATCTCCATGAGCTGCTCTTCGGCGATCTCTTCGTAGATCTTGTAGGTGATGGACACTGTCAGCAGCAGCCCTGTCCCGGAGACGTCACCGATGGTCCCCATCATGTTTGCGAGGACGGCCAGCAGGCCGACCAAGGCCCCGCCGATGACGGTCACCTGCGGGATGTAGCGTTCGAGCACCTTCTCGATGACGCTGACGTTGCGCCGGAAGCCCGGGATCTCCATCCCGGAGTTGTGTATCTGCTTCGCCGTCGCCTCCGGGCCCATGTCGGTCGTCTCGACCCAGAAGATGGCGAAGATGGCGCCGCCGATGACCATGAAGGTCAGGTCGACACCCACTCGCAGGACGATCTGCCAGGGCTCGTTCGTCGTCTGCCCCAGCCACCACATCCACTGGCCGGGACTCCGGACCGGTGCCATGTAGTAGAACAGGCCACCGACCGGATTCGCGACGCCGCCCTGGCTCGACTGGTAGACGCCGAGCCACGAGGGCATGCTCGTCAGCTGTGTGTTGAGGATGCGACCCAGGAACTGGATATTGGCCTGCAGCGCGCGGACGAGGATCATCGGCAGGACGCTCGCGTAGATCAGCTTGACCGGGAACCGACCCCGGGCGCCCTTGACACGCGTGTTCGACAGCGGGATCTCGACGCGGACGCTCTCCGCGTAGACGACCACGACGAAGATCATGACTGTCGTGATCAGCGCGAGGATCTGCCCCTGTCCGAAGACGAGCGTCTGGAAGCCGCTCCCGAGGACCGGGCCGACGTCGATGTTACCGCTGACGATGCCGAGCCAGGTCGGGACGATACCGATGTTCTGGGGGTTACCGATGAAGCTCGTCGAGACGAGCCCGCCGATCAGTCGCTGGCTCACGCCCGCGATGATGAACAGGCCGATCCCGGAGCCGACGCCCCACTTGGAGATGACCTCGTCCATGTAGAGGATGAGGACACCGCCGACGAAGATCTGGGCGAACATCAGCCACTTCACGCCGAAGGCGCCGCCGGGGAACGTCTGCGCCAGCCCCTCGCTGGCCGGGAGGAAGGTCCCGGCGAACACCATCGGCAGGCCGGTCAGACAGATCATCACGAGCACCAGGAACTTCTGGAGCCCCTGGTAGAGGATCTGGTCCCGGGGGTTGTTCTGCGTGTCGAGGCCGAGCAGGTCGGCACCGCCGAGCAACTGCAACACGATGCTCGCCGTGACGATCGGTCCGATACCGAGTTGCATTATCGTCCCCTGACCGCCTGCCAGGATCGAACGGAACTGCCCGAAGACGTCCTGTCCCTGTCCGCCGCCGCCCAGCCCGAACAGGTAGACGTTCGTCAGGAAGAAGTACAGCACCAACACGCCGGCCGTCCAACCGAGCTTCCGCTTGAAGGGGACGTGCCCCTCCGGGCGCTCGACGGTGGGCATGCGGGTGAGTACCGGTTCGGCGGTGTCCTTCCAGCCCATGTTTATGAGTCGTCTTGTTCGTCCGGTGTATCCTTGTCGGTTTCCGCAGCGCGCCGCTCACCGGCTTCGGTCAGCTCCGTCGACCCACCGGCGGCCTCGACTTTCTCCTCGGCCGCGTCCGAGAAGGCGTCGGCGACCAGGTGGAGCTCGTTGCGGACCTGTCCGCCGCCGAGCACCTTCACCGCGTCGACCTCGTGGCCGTCTTCGACGACGTCACGCGCGTCGATGCGGTAGCCGTCGCCGTCTGCGTCGGCGACGCCGTCGGCCGCGAGCAGTGCCGCGTCCTCGTCCAGCGTGCGGACGTCGACCTCGGCGACCTCGTCCTGGACCGCGTCGGGTCGCTCGAACCCGTGTTTGTCCCACGGGCCGTGGTTGTGCATCTCGTGTTTGCGGCTCCCCGCGTTGCCGCGCCCGCCGCGATGGCCGGCACCGCGTCGGTTCTTGTGAGAGCCGCCGCCGTGCGTTCGCGAACCGCGCTGTCGTTTCTTTTTGGACGTCATCGCATCGCCTCCAGGAGCGCGTCGATGGACTCGGAGTCGTGTCGGCCGAGCTCACCGCCCTCCTTGGTCGGGTGTTTGATCCCGTCGTGACCGCCACGCGGGGGGTGCAGGCGCAGCGTCGGCGCCAGCCCCTGCTCTTTGAGCGTCGTCTCCTCGTCGACGAGCGCCTCCGCCAGCGCCTCGACGCTCATGTAGTCGGTGTTCGCCACGACCCACGAGTCGTCGATGTCGGCCTCGCCCTCGAGGGGCTCGCCGCGGCGCTCGACCAGGAGCGCGACCGTCTCGACGCTGGGTTCGCCGACGGCGACGTAGTCGTTGACCTTCGTGACCATCCCCTCGTACGTCTCGGTCTCGGGGACGAACGTCGCGTGGTTGACGTTGTGGACGTTCAGCATCTCCAACGTGTCCCGTACGTCCTGGTTCATGTTGACCTCACCGCGGAGCTGTACGAGCGCTTGCATCACTCGATCACCTCTCGCTTCTCCCAGGTCTCCTGGGGGACGCGTGCTTCGGCGGTGTTCGTCAGCGCGTTGAACGTCGCCTTCGCGAAGTTCACCGTCGTGCGCGTGTTGCCCGACGAGCGGGTCCAGATGTCCTCGATACCTGCGAGTTCGAGGACGTGCCGGACGGTCTCTCCGCCGGCCAGCCCGAGCCCGCGCGGCGCGGGCTGGAGCTCGACCTCGACGCTCCCGGCCTTGCCGGTCGTCCGGAGCGCGACGGTGTGGGCGCGCCCACAGCCACACTCCCAGGACCCGCAGCCCCGAGAGACGTCGATGAGGTTCAGCTTCGCGACCTCGATGGCCTTCTGGATCGCACCGCCGACCTGGTCGTCGCGCCCTTCCGCGTAGCCGACGAGGCCGTCGCGGTTGCCCACGACGACCACGCAGCGAAACTTGACGCGCCGACCGGAGTCGGTCATGCGCTGGACCATGTTGATGTCCAGCACTTCGTCTTCCAGCCCGGGGACGAGCTGGTCGACGATTTCCGGTTCCTTGAGCGGCAGGCCGGAGTTGAGGGCGTCCTGCATCGTTTCGGTCTCGCCCTCGGCGACCGCGTGGCCGAGCCGTGTCCGCGGCTCCCAGCCGCTGCTCATAGTTCCTCAGCCTCCAG
Source organism: Halobacteriales archaeon QS_9_67_15 (assembly GCA_003023165.1). Lineage (GTDB taxonomy): Archaea > Halobacteriota > Halobacteria > Halobacteriales > Haloarculaceae > Halosimplex. Next base: position 9,226 of record PXSD01000176.1, read on the forward strand.
TAGTCGTTCTCGCATGTCGTCGAAGTGTTCGGGTAGGTCCGTTGCGTCGAACTCCCCGCTGTACAGCCCGTCGTCGAGCTGCGCTGCGTACTCGGCGATGTGCTCGCCGCGCGTGCGCGACCAGTCAGCGAGCACGCTGTCGTTGTGGGGAATGTCGAGTCCGGCGTCGATTGCGCCTTCCTGTACTGCGAATACTTTGCTACCGGGCGTCGGCGTGTTGAGACCGATGTCGAGGACGGCCTCGTCGAGGCCGGCCTCCTCGGCGCGCAGTCCAGCGAGGACCCCGGTCAGGTAGGCTGCGGGCATGTTGCCCGTCGGGCCGTCCCAGCCGTGGTCCGCGAGGTCGCTGGAGCGTGCGCTCGCGACCGTCTCGTCGCCGTTCGTCCCGGTGATGATCAGCTGCGCCGTGACGTGCTTGTTGCTCTTCCGAGCGACCAAGCGCGGTTTGCCGGATTTCAGCAGGCGCAACCTCTGATGGTAATCGGTCCGGGCCTCGCGGCGACGCCGCATCGGCACCGTGTAGCGTGGTCCTGTCGCCATTAGTTGTCCTCCAGAGTTCGCTCGATGTCCGCGACGCTGTCGAACTCTCCACCGCTCGCGCGGTCGTAGAGGTCCCGATACAGCGACTTCGAGATCTCGCCCGAGTCGCGCAGCTCGCGGAGTTTCTCGCGCTGTGCGCGGATCTTCGACTGCCACTGCTGCTTCTCGTTCTCGCGTCCGCCCGCCGTCCCCTTCCGGGACCCCTGTCCCTTCTGGTGACCGTAGGCGCGCTTCTCCTGGCGTTCGTTCGCGCGACCCCGCGAGTTGCCCTTCGGTGCTTCCGCGCGGATGGCACCCTCGTCGACGAGTTCGCGGATGTCTTCGCGCGTGATCGCGTCCGCGAGCTCGCCCTGTCGCTTGGGGTCGAGCCAGACCTTGTTCTTCCCGACATCGAGGACGTCGGCCGCCATTCGCTTCTGTGCACTCAGGTCCGTCATTCTACCGTCACCTCCTCGTAGGTGGGGTTGAGCACGCGGATCTCTCGGTCCTCGCACTCGTCCTCGATGCGCTCGCGCTTGCGACCGCCGACCTTCGAGGCGATGCGGACGGCCTGCGTGTCGCCGTCCACGTCCTCGAGGTCGTCCACGCTGTGCACACGGACCTCCTCGAAGCCCGACGGGTGCAGGCCGCGGACCGCCTTCGGCGAGCGAAAGCCCGCCTCGACGGTGTCGCCCTTGCCCTTGATACCGATCCGCTGTTTCGAGAGCGTCCCGCGGGGCTTGCGCCACGACGTCGAGACGCGCGTTTTCTTGTGGTAGTCCTGCCGGTTGAACTGCGGCGTGCTCGTCTTCGCGCGCTCGTTGAGCAGCCGCTCGGTGTTCTCGTCTAACTCCGGCTCGAAGTCGACCTCGATGCGCGGCCGCATCTCGGTCTCGACGTCTTCGGCCGGCTCCTCGGCCTTCTCGGCCTCCTCGGGCTCCTCTTCCTCGACCTCGGCCTCGGTCTCCTCGGCGACTTCGAGTCCGCCGACGTCGGCCTTGATACGGGCCGCCAGCGCGTTGCCCACCACGTCGGCGAGCTCCTCCTGGCTGGCACCGCGGACGTCGTCGACCGTCTCGTAGCCCGCCGCTTCGAGGTCACCGGCGCGGGACGGCCCGACGCCGCTGATGTCCTCGAGTTCCTCGAACGCCTCGGTCTCTGCCTCGGCCTCCTCGGCGTCGGCCTCGTTGTCTTGTTCGTCTGCCATCAGGCGTCACCTCGGGTCGGTTTCTGTGTGATGTAGACCCCGTCCTGGAAAACGCGAACGTCCTTGTCCTGGACGCGGGTCAGCTGCTCGATGTCCGCCGCGGTCTGACCGACGGCTTCGACGTCGGGACCGCGCAGCGTGACCGTCTCCTCGTCGACCTGCACGTCGGTGTCGCCGTGGATCGCTGTCCGGCGCGGCGCTCGCTCCCCGAGGAAGTTCTCGATGACGACTTCGTCGCCCTCGACGTCGACCTGCATCGGGAAGTGGGAGTAGAAGACTTCCATCTCGTACTCCCAGCCCTCCGTCACGCCGTGGATCATGTTCCGGACGTGACTCTCGAAGGTCCCCAGCGTCGACATTGTCTTTGCGTCGTCCTCGTCGCTCTCGATGACGACACCGTCGACGCTGTCACCGTCTCCGTCCGGCTCCGCCGGAACGCTCTCGACTGTCACCGACACGTCGGGGTACCAGAGCCGCCGGGTCACGCTCCCGTTGGACCCCTCGATCGTGAGTTCGAGGTGGTCCATCTCGGCGCTTACGTCGTCTGGAATTTCAAGTTCTGTGCGTGGCATTGTTAGTAGACGTACGCGATGATCTGGCCACCGATGCCCGCCTCGCGGGCCTCGTAGTGGCTCATGATTCCGTGGCTGGACCCGCCGAATAGCGGGGCACGACCGGTCCACAGTCGTTGATCGCTCCTTTCAGTTCGACCTCGAACGTACCGGCTTTGCCGTCGTCGACGAACTCGAAGCCGTCGATGTACCCGCGGTCGTAGAAGACCTCGAGCACGCTGCCGACCTCGTTCGAGGCGGGTGCTACCTCGTGGTCGAGATGTCCGACGCTCTCGGCGTTGTCGATCCCCGAGAGCGCGTTGGCGAGTGGGTCGTTTCCTGTCATGAATACTTCCTGAATCCCATGCTTCGCGAGATCTCTCGGAAGCACTGGCGACACAGCCAGATGTCGTACTTGCCGACCAGTCCCTGCTCGCGACCGCACCGCTGGCAGGACTCGAGCTGGCCGGTCCGCTTTGCAACCTGCTCGCCGGTTTCGTTCTCGGACTCCGTTTCGCTCTCGCTCATTCGCTGACCTCCACGTCGAACGCCCGCTCGACGAACGCGACCGCGTCGTCGACCGTGAGTCGGTGACTCGACGGGATCTGTCTGGACGCCTTGTCTCGCTTCGACACGCGGTAGCCCGGACGGACCAGGTTGACCGTCACGTCCAGCCCGTAGATACCGGTGTTCGGGTCGTACTCCTGGCTCGGGAACTCGGTGTGTTCCTCGACGCCGAAACTGAAGTTACCCGTGTCGTCGAACTGCGACTCCGAGAGGTCCGCGAGCTCCAGCGCCGTTTCGAGGAACTCGTGAGCGTCGTCGGCGCGAAGGGTGACCTTCGCACCGATCGGGTCGCCCTGTCGGAGGCCGAACTCGCCGACCGTCGCCTGCGCCTGCGTGCGGACCGGCTGCTGGCCCGCGACGTCGGCGAGGATCTCCTCGGCGTTCGCGAGTTCGCGACCGCCTTCGCCGACGCCCATGTGGACGACGACCTTCTCGACGCGCGGTTCGCGCATCTCGTGGAACTCCGCTCCGGAGTCGGACTCGGAGCTCATTCCTCGTCACCTCCGTCTTCGACGTCCGCGGCGGCCGCTTCCGTCACGTCTTCTGAGGCCTCGTCGTCGCCGTTGCTCGCGGCGTCGCCGCTCGCAGTTCCCGAGTCGCGTCCCGACTCGCCCGTGAAGTTCTCGTCGATGACGACGACGTAGTCTTCGACTGTCTCGAAGCCCGCACCGTCGTCCTGTTCGACGAGCACATTGTTGTCAGCACTGCCCGGCGTGACCTGGATCTCCGCTATCTTGCCGATCTCGCCGGCGTGACTGCCGTCGACTGCCGTGACCAGCGCGCCCGCTTCGTACTCGAAGTGGGCGACGATCTCGCCGTCGTCGTTCGAGACGACCACGGAGTCACCGCCGTCGTAGGGCGCGCCCCCGTCGACGAGCAGCGTCTCCCCGTCGTGAAGGGTGAGCTGCACGTCGCCACCGGGCACGTGCTGCTTGTTCACGATCTTGCCGAGCGTCGAGTCCGCCGCGTCCTCGTCGATCGGGGTCAGGGCGAGTCGGCCGCCCTGGCCCGGAAACACGCGGTAGTACTCGCCTCGCTCGACGAACGCCAGGATGTCGAACATCCCGATCGGACGTTCCTCGTCGGAGACCGCCGTGCCGTTGACCAGGACGCTGTCCTGGTTGAGGGCGTAGCGGGCCTCCTTGCGGCTGTCCGCGTAGCCGAGCACGTCCCGGAGGACGATGAGCAGGGGAACCCCCGCCTCGCCGTGGGGACCGGCGTCGGCCTTGACGGTGAACGTCTCGGTCTTGCGCTCGATCGGCCAGCTGTTCGGCACCGAGAGCCGTTTCTGATGCTTCGTCATGCGCTGTCCTCCTCGGATTCGAGACGCTCCTCGCGGAGGTCGTCCTCGAGGGTCAAGTCGGTGACGCGCAGGTTCGAGGCGTCGACCGGACGGGGAACTTCCTCGCCGTCGGCCGCCTCGACCGTCACGTCCTCGACGCGCACTGCCGTCTCCGACAGGTCGACGTCGACGACTTCGCCGGTCTCGCCGGCGAAGTCACCGCGCAGCACCTCGACGGTGTCGCCCTCGTTGACGCGCACGTTGCGCTGGCCGTACTCCTCTCGCAGCCCGTCTGTGAGCGTGGCACGGACCTTCGCGTGGCGCTCGTGCAGCGCCGCCGAAGCGTCGTCGTTTCGCTGTTTGCGTGGTTGCTCGCTCATACTATCATCGTCGCCGTCGAGGCGACAGATCCGAATCGCTCCGCGACTTCGCGGGCGATGGGTCCTTTCAGTTCGGTCCCGCGGGGGTCCTCGTTGTCGTCGACGACGACCGCCGCGTTGTCCTCGAACTTCACGCGGGTCCCGTCCGGGCGGCGGATCGGCTTGCGCTGGCGGACGACGACCGCCTCCAGCACCTGCCGCCGCATCTCCGGGGTCCCCTTCGTGACCGAAACGGTGATCTTGTCACCGATACCCGCCTTCGGATGGCGGTTCTTCACTCCCGAGTAGCCGGCGATGGAGATGACCTTGAGCTCGCGTGCGCCCGTGTTGTCCGCACACGTGACCAGCGAGCCCTTCTCAAGCCCCTGCGTGACGTCTGCTTTCATCGCCTCCATCAGTCGTCACCTCCTGTACTCGCGGCTTCGCCGCTAGTATTCGTGGCTCCGTCCGGAGCCACGCTCACGACGACGTGGCTTTTCGTCTTCGAGAGCGGTCGACACTCTGCGATCGTGACAGTGTCGCCCTCGGCGAGGTCGAGACACTCGGGTGCGTGGGCCGGAACACGGCTCCGCCGTTTCATGAGGCGGTCGTATTTCGGCACCGGCACGTCGTACTCTCGCTCGACGACGACGGTCTTGTCCATGTCGGTCGACGCGACTGTGCCTTCGAGGGTCTGTCCGCGGACACTCAGCGTGCCGTGGAACGGGCAGTTCTCGTCATCACAGGTCGCGTCGGGTTCCTGTACGTTAAGTCCTAGCGCCATTTGCTATCACCGGATTTCTCCGTTCTGCGTGCAGGCCGGGCGACCAGCCTGCGTCCTTCGACCGTCACGAGCTCGCCCGACGCGAGCGTGAACTCGAAGGTCGTCCCCGCCTTGGGGACTGTCGCCACCCGGTCGGCCGTCGCGCCGGACTCCGTCCGGGTCTCGGCGAGACTGCGCCCCCCCCGCTCGATTCCCAGGGTCTCGGTCGTCTCCGCGACGACCGTCCCCTCGATACCGAGCAGGTCGGGGCTGGACCCCGCGCGAACGCGGGCGTCCAGTCCGACCAGTTCGTGTCGCGACAGCGTCTCGGGCGTCAGCGGCATCACTCGCCCTCCTCGAGGTCGCCCGCGTCGCGGCCGAGGCCGCTCGCTGTTTCGGCCCTCATTCGAGGTCCCCCTCTTCCCGCTGGATCGTCTTGATCCGCGCGATGGCCTTGCGGAGCTCCTTGATCCGACCCGGGTTCTCCGGGGCACCACCGGCCGCCTTGACGGCGCGGTCGTTCAGGAGTTCCGTCTCGAGCTCTTCGAGTTCCGCCTCGCGCTCTGCGGGCGTCATGTCACGGATCTCCTCGGCATAGAGGACAGTCATTCGTCGTCACCCTCCTCGTCCGCGTCGGCGTCGGCCTCGTCGGCGTCGTCTCGCGGCTCCGCCGCTCGACTGTCCGCGGAGCGCTGCTCCGCGCTATCTTCCATCTCATCCATGAGCGCTTCGGCCGCTTCCTCGGTCTCCTCGTCGAGTTCCTCGTCGACGGCCTCGTCGAGGTCCTCGAGCTCTTCTTCGATCTCCTCCTCGCCCTCGGGGACATCGACCTCGTCGACCTCCTCGGCGACCGCTTCGATGACCTCCTCGTCGACCTCGGCTCCGTCGTCGGTCTCTGGTTCGGTCACCGGCTCGCTCTCTTCGGGCTCGCCGTCGAGGAGCTCCTCGACGGACTCGTCGTCGACGTCGGCGACGTAGTCCTCGACCTCGACGTCCTCGTAGACCTCGAAGTCGTCGGGGAGTTCCGCGTCCGGCGGGATGATCTTGACCTGCACGCCGATGGTGCCGAGCTTCATGACCGCGGTGCCGACACCGTGGTCGACGATGTCCTCGGCGGGCTCACCGTTGTGCTTGATGTAGCCGCGGTTGAACTTCTCCACGCGCGAGCGGGCGCCCGTGACCTTCCCGGAGAGGACGATCTCGGCACCCTTCGCGCCCGCTTCCATGATCCGGTCGATTGTCGTGTGACCGGCCTTGCGGAAGTACCAGCCGCGCTCCAAGGCGTTGGCGAGTCGGTCCGCGACGATGCGGGCGTTCAGGTCCGGCTCGTCGACTTCCTGGACGTCGACCTGCGGGTCTTCGAGGTCGAACTCCTCCTCCAGGGTCGTCGTGATCTTCCGGATGTTCTTCCCGCCCTTGCCGATGACCATCCCGGGCTTCTCGGCCTTGAGGACGATCTGGGTCCCCATCGGGGTCTTGGCGACTTCCATGCCGCCGTAGCCCGCTCGACCGAGTTCGTCGCCGAAGAACTCGTCGATCTGGGTCCGCTGGAGCCCGTCTTCGATGAACTGCTGTTCGTCGGCCATTACTCCTCGACCTCCTCGCGGCTCTCGAGGATGAGCTCGACGTCCACCTGCGGGGAGTTCCAGGGGCTCGCACGACCCATCGCGCGGGGCTTGCGACCCTGGGACTCGCCGACCTTGTGGGCGGCGACGTGTTTGATCGCCATCGCCTCGCCCTCGAAGCCCTGCTCGTCGGCGTTGCCGACCGCGTTCTCGAGCAGGTCGAGAAAGGCCTCGCTGGCCGTCTCGGGGTAGCGGCCGGCGTCCCAGCCGTCTAAGTCCTTTCGATGACCGACGCCCGAGTTGTGCTGTCGGAACGGGACCGACTGCTCCTCGGCGATGACCGCCTCGAGGTAGTCGACGGCCTCGGCGGCCGTCTTCCCCTTGATCTCGCGGGCGATGGCCTTGCTGTGCTTGTGGCTCATCTGACGCTCCCGGAGCATCGCTTTCGCCGTTGTGTCCGGGTCGACGTCGATTGAGTAGCTGATTCCCATGTTATTTGAGCGGTACGAACTTCGAGGAGCGCGTGGCTCCGATCCCGGCCTGTCCGTGTTCGACCGAGGTCCGTGTCAGCTGGAACTCGCCCAGGTAGTGCCCGAGCATCTCCGGCTCGACCTCGACGCGCTCGAAGCTCTGACCGGTGTAGACCGCGAACGTGAGCCCGACCATCTCCGGGACGACCGGCATGTCCCGCAGGTGCGTCCGGATCGGGTCGTTCGCCGTCTCCTCTTCGCCGGCTTCGCGCGCCTCGTCGAGCAGCTTCTGCTTCTCGACCGAGAGGCCACGCGTGATACTTCGCCGCTGTCGAGCGGGGAGCAGTTCCGCGACGTCTTCGAGGTCCATGTCCTGCAGTTCCTCGAGCGTGTGACCACGGTAGGTGAACTCACCTTCGTGGCCGATCTGGTATTCCGAACTCATTCGTGTTCACCTCTGGTGAGACTCATGAGGTCCTCACGCACGAAGCGTGTGACGGAACTCATGAGTTCCCACCTCGGCCCGTGCGGCGCGAGGAGATGTCCCCGACTTTCCGGCCCGGCGGGGCGTCCCGCGAGACCGACTTCGGCTTGCCGGGGTGTTGGCGACCGCCCCCACCGAAGGGGTGGTCGACCGCGTTCATGGCCACACCGCGAACGGTGGGCCACTTCGTGCCGCGCGCTTTCATCTTGTGGTGTTTGTTGCCGGCCTTGACCATCGGCTTCTCCGTGCGGCCACCGCCGGCCACGACGCCGATCGTCGCTCGACACTCGGGGTCGAGACGCTTCATCTCGCCCGAGGGCAGCTTCACGACCGCGACCTTGCGGTCGTGGGTGAGCAGCTGGGCGTTGACGCCCGACGCTCGGGCGAACTTCCCGCCGTCACCGGGGTTGGCCTCGACGTTGCACACCGGGACGCCTTCCGGGATCTCCGCGAGCGGAAGCGTGTTCCCGGGCGCGATCTCTGCGCTGACGCCGACCTGGATGCGGTCGCCGACGCCGATGCCTTCCGGCGCGAGGACGAGCCGCTGGTCGCCGTCGCCGGACTGCGTCCGGCTGCCCGAGGAACGGGGCCCCTTGCTGTCCTCGAACTCGACGGCCGCGACGGGCGCCGAGCGGGCCGGGTCGTGTTCGATGTCCACGACCGTCCCGTCGATCACGTCGCCGTCTTCGACCGTGCGGTGTGAGAGCTCCGCCTTGTAGCGGTGCGACGGCGCTCGGAACGTCGACGTCCCGCGCCCGCGTCGCTGCCCCTGGATTCGTCGTCCCATCGTTAGAACACCCCGATCCGCGAGGCCACGTCCTCGGCCTCGTCGTCTTCTGAGAGTGTGACGTACGCTTTCTTCTCGCCGTCGGGTCGGACCTGCGTCGTCACGTCGACGACGGTCACGTCGAACTGTTCGGAGACCGCGTCCGCGACCTCCGACTTGTTCGCGCTCCCGTCGACGACGAACTGGAGCTTGTTCTGGAAGTCCAGGTCGTCCATCGCCTTCTCCGTCATCGTCGGGTGCTTGATGACGCCAGTCATCGCTCGGCCACCTCCTCGACGGCGGACTCGGTCCAGACCGTGAGGCGTCCGGCTTCGCCGCCGGGTGCCAGGTCTTCCGCGTTGACCTCGCGTGCGGTCGTTACGTCCGCGCCCGCGAGGTTGCGAGCGGCCTTCGACGGCTCCTCGCTCGTCACGAAGAGCACGGAGGTCGCGCGGTCGTACTTCCGTCCGCGGGTCGTCCCGCGACCGGCTCGGACCGTCGCTTCCTCGGCGCGCTCGATGTCGTCCTCGATGCCGAGCGTCTCCAGCACGCCGACGACCTCCTGGGTCTTCACGAGGTCCTCGAAGTCGTCGGAGACGACCAGCGGGAGCACGACGTCGTCCGCGAACTCGTGACCGCGCTCCTCGACGATGTCTCCGTCCGCGGTGGCCGCAATGGCCGAGCGGACGGCGAGCTTGCGCTCTTTCGTGTTGATGTCGAGACCGCGGTCTTTCTCTTCTTTCGGCGGGTGTGCACGGCGACCGCCGACGGTCTGGGGAACGCGTGCTCCCTGACCGTTCTCCCGGGGCACGTGAGCCATTCCGCGGCCGCTGCCCTGAGACTCGGCGGGCGTGCGCATCCCGGCGTAGTCGTCGCTGCCGTAGTCCTGCTTTCGGTTGGCCTGTGCGGCTTGGACGGCCCGCCGGACCACGTCCGGTCGGTAGGCCGTCTCGAAGACCTCCGGGAGCTCGATGCTCCCGGTGTCGTCGCCGTCAAGGTCCAGTACTGTCGTTTCCATACGTTAGTCCTCCTGGGATGTCGCAGCTCGGCCTCGACCGCCCTGGTTGGACTGGGTCGAGACGTACCGGACCTCGGGGTCGAGGCGCGGCTGGTCGTTGGGTCGGACGGCCGGTCGGAGGCGCACGACGCGCTGGTTCGGACCAGGCACCGAGCCCTTGACGAGCGTGTACGGCCCGTCGACCTCGCCGTAGTTGACGAAGCCGCCCTCGACGGTCGGCTCGTCGCCGTCGCCGATGTCGATGAGTCGTTTGTTGAGTTCCGTGCGCTGGTGGTAGCCGGTCTGTCCCTGCTGGGGGACCGTCGAGCGCACTCGCGAGGGGTTCCACGGACCGAGGTTGCCGATACGTCGTCGCCACCCCTGGCGGGCGTGCTTGCCCTTCCGCTTCTGGACGCCCCACCGCTTGACGGGGCCCTGCGTCCCTTTGCCCTTCGTGACTGCGGCCACGTCGGCGTACTCGCCGGCGCGGAACACGTCGTTCATGGCGTGCTCGCCGCCGTCGGCGACGAGGTCGAGCCCGAAGTCGAGGCGGTCCGCGAGGGAGCCGCCGCCGACTCGGGTCTCCATGACATCGGGCTTCTTGCGCGGGACGGCCGGAACCTCTGTCGGGACGGTATGCGTAATGACGCGTACGTCACCGAGGTCGCCGGCGTCGTGTGCTTCGCGGATCTGTTCCTCTGGGGCCTCAGCGTCGTGCTCCTCGGGGACGTCGAGGGCTCGGTCGAGTTCCTCGTGGAACTCGTCGGCCCACACTTCCGTGAGGGGACGCTGGCCGTACGGCGTGTCTTCGTAGGCTCGGAGCGCGACTGCGCGCATCGGCGGCGTCTCGACGACCGTCACGGGGACGGTCTCCTCCATCCCCTCGCGGGGGGAGTCGGGCTCGTCGTTGATCAGCGTGACGTGCGTCATGCCGGCCTTGTATCCGGCGAAGCCCTGGAGACCCGGCTGGCCCTCGTCGTCGGGCCACGAGTTGAAGCGCGGAGTCTCACTGGCCGCTCGCGTACGCGGGCCGAAGCCCAGCGAGCCTTTGCGTGGTCTGTGCTTTCCTGGCATCTGTCTTACCTCCTCAGCGTGAGGGGAGCGAGCGTGGCGAACACCGCTTCTTCCGTCCGCACGACCTCGCTTCCCTGATCTGGAACCGTATTCAGCCAGAGGTCGAACCGTTCGTCGCCTGTCTCCGTCGCGACGGTGTCCGGGTCCTCGTCGAGGATGGCGGGCAGCCCCCGCTCTGGCGCGCCGAAGGCGACCGTCAGGTCGCCGGTGTGCGCCACCTCGTCGTCGGATGCGTCAGATGCGTCGGACCCGCTCGGTCCGTCGCCGCCGCCATCGCCGTCACGAAGCCGTGCGATTAGCTGGTCGAGCTCCGTGACGGTCAGCTCCTCGCCGTAGCGAGAGGCCGCGATGGTCAGCCCGGCGTCGGGCCGCGCGAGTGCGTCGTCGATCTCGGCCGAGTCGACGACGAACCCTGCCGCGGGCTCGTCGACGAGTTTCGCCCGAACCGGTCGTCGCGAAGAGACCCTGACGGAGACGCGCTCTCCCTCCCCGACCGCCATTCCGGAGGGGACGGGGAGGGAGACTGGGTGTTGCAAGCCGCAATTGACCCGTACGCGTCCATCAGCACCGACCTCGGTCACGATTCCCTGTCTTAACGACCCCGATTCGTCAGAACCGGAGCCGGTCCGTGAACGCACGCGGAGCGCCGGCAGGACACCCGCGTACTCTAATTCGTCCCGCCTGTCCCATACCTCCTTTCGGAGGGAGGGGGGTGTGGCGGCGTACCGCAACACCGTTTCGACGAATCCGGAACCCCGCTTCTCGACCCCAGACGGGTCGTCGTAGACCGTGAGACGGTCAACCCGGAAGACCGTGGCCGCGCGGGCCACGTATCCGACTTTGCGAGTCGCCTCGCGTTTGTCTTCGGCCTCCCGGGTGAGGGACGCCGGCACGAGCACGTTGGTCGTCATGCCGTGACGCTTCCACGCCACGCCACTAGACTGTGCCGATACATCCCCAGTCCACACTTAAAAAAAGCGCGCTTCACGGGCGCGGAGGAGAGGCCTTCACATGGCCATGGTTCACACATACACGGGTCGCGGTATCGCAGTACTGGCGGGGTAGTTCTCACGTGGTTCCGCACTGGTGAAAGGCGTGCCCTCCGGCCTCGTCTGTCGCCGGGTGCGGATCGGTCATAGTGATTATTGTAGATTATTTCCGGATTGCGCCGACCCCGGAGTCGGCGCGTACCGGTAAATCGCTACAATAATCACTATCAGTCGTGCGTCGGGATAGACTCGTCACAGACCGGACAGGTACCGCGGCCCTCCCCGGGGTCGAGGTCGGTCGGTTGGCCGGTCCATCCACAGACTGGGCACTGGATTGGGTCGCCGGACATGACGGGAGGAACACGCCGCGCTAGTCGGATAAGGGTGGTGTCGGTTGACTATCGCTCTGTGCGTGCGCGCGTCGAGAACCGGTGGTGGGCGACGAGACCGACTGACCGCGCCGGTACCGAGTGACAGGTCACGTGATCGTAACCCATTCCCGTCGTGCGATAATTCGGAAGTCTTTTATTCCTATCCGCCACTCTATTATACTGTGAGGCGCGCCGGGGCAGACCGGTGGCGTTGAACGATGCAAGCGACGGTGGTGTAGTGGTATCACAGGACCCTGCCACGGTCCTAACGCGAGTTCAAATCTCGCCCGTCGCACTTCTCCACGATTCGACAGACGCGGAGTCTCGTCTCCGCGGTATCTCGAACCGTGGTGGATGCACTCCGAGATTTGAAGCAGAGAAGAGCCTGCTCT
>PXSD01000176.1:21763-30493 GCA_003023165.1 Halobacteriales archaeon QS_9_67_15
CGCGGAGTCTCGTCTCCGCGGTATCTCGAATTGCCCGGGCAACTCTCTCCCGAGTTACTCCGCGAGCGACCGCAGCGCGCCCAGTTCGGCAGTTTTCGGCGGCAACAGCACTATGACGACACGGGCCGAACAGTCGATGATGACGCGTCCGCGACTGGCACGGTCGCTCCTTCTCGCGGCGCTGGTCGTGCTCGCCGGCTGTAACGCCTTCACTGGGGACGAGCCCACTGCCGAGGAGACGGTGACGCCAGCACCGGTGCCGACGGACGGCGCGGACTACCCGCCGGGAATCGCGGACAACGGCGTCGTCGCCAGTGTCGTCACCGAGACGCACGAGCGACGGATGAGCGGCGCGAACTACACGTTCGTTAGCCAGCAGCGGGTCGTGGGGGACAACGGGACGATGTGGGTAACCAACCGGACACGGCAGATCGCGAACGACGAGGGGGCCTACGCGGGGCGGATCGACCACCAGGTCAACGAGTTCCCACTGGGTCGGTTCGCCGAACCGATCGAGTACTGGGGCAACGAGAGCGTGTACGCGAGCCGCCGAGTACTGAGCGAGCGGACCGAGTTCTACGGCTGGCAGCGGACGGACCAGACGGCGAATCTCACGTCACTCCCGCTCATCGAGCGGACGCTCGCGGCGACGGAGCTCTCGGTCGTCGACCGCCCGGACGGCGTGCGGCTGGTCGGCACCTCGCTGCGGAACCCCGACCGGCTCCCGTCGCCGGCGTATCTCACCGAGCCGCGGAACGTCTCGCTGACGGTGAGTGTCACCGACGAAGGTGTGATCGAACGGTGGCGACTCGCCTACGACGCGACGCTGGCGAACCGGACCGTTCGAGTCACGCGGGACGCCCGGCTCACGGACATCGGTTCGACGACGGTTCGACGACCCGACTGGGTCGACCAGGCGCGCGCCGAGTTCGAGGAGCGCGACGGCGAGTGACCGGTTCGAGCGACTGCCGCGACCGAACGAACTACGACGAGTCGGTCACTGGGTAGAGCCATGACGAACGAACCGCTCCCGGCGGTCGGACTCGGGACCTGGCAGAACGACGACCCCGAACAGTGCGCCGAGACCGTCGCCGCGGCCCTCGAGATGGGGTACCGACACGTCGACACGGCGCGATTCTACGAGAACGAGGCGGCCGTCGGCGAGGGGATCGCCGCCGTCGACGTTCCCCGCCAGGAGGTCTTCCTCGCGTCGAAACTCCACCCGATGGCCGAGGGGCTCGCCTACGACGAGGTGTACGACGGCATCGAGGAGAGTCTCTCACTCCTCGACGTGAACGCGCTCGACCTCGTCTACGTCCACTGGCCGGTGGGCAACTACGACGCCACCGAGACGCTGTCGGCGTTCGGGGACCTCGTCGACGACGGACTCGCCCGCCACGTCGGCGCCTCGAACTTCGACACCGAGCTGCTCGCAGAGGCCCGCGAGGCGCTCGACATCCCGCTGTTCGCGAACCAGGTCGAACGCCACCCGACGTTGCCTCGCGACGACCTCGTCGCCCACGCGCAGAAACACGACTACCGCCTCGTCGCCTACTCCCCACTCGGTCGCGGCGAGGCGCTCGACCTCCCGGCGGTCGAGGCCGTCGCGGAGAAGCACGGCGTCTCGGCGGCGCAAGCCTGTCTCGCGTGGGTCACTCACCCCGATAACGTCGTCGCCGTCCCGAAAGCCACCGGGAGCGACCACCTGGGGGACAACCTCGCGGCGGCCGACCTGGAACTCGACGCCGAAGACATCGAACGCATCGACGCCGTCGAAGCGCGGGAGCGATTCGTCGACCGCGAGGGCGCCCCCTGGCGGTAGAGGGCGGGACTGCGCCCGTCGACCTCGACGGGAGTCCGCGGTTCCGGCGACGTACTCTGGATGAACGAAGCTTATATTACGACAACTTCGCATTATAAACCATGGCAAACCTCACCCTGAGCGGGACGACCAAGATCTTCGACGACGGCGGCGAAGACATCGTCGCGGTCAACGACCTCGACCTCGACATCGAAGACGGCGAGTTCGTCGTGCTGGTGGGACCGTCCGGGTGCGGGAAGTCGACGACGCTCCGGATGGTCGCCGGCCTCGATACGCCGACGAGCGGGACGATCTCGATCGGCGACGAGCCGATCCAGAACAAACGCCCACAGGAGCGCGACATCGCGATGGTGTTCCAGTCGTACGCGCTGTACCCGCACATGACCGTCCGCGAGAACATGTCCTTCGGGCTCGAGGAGTCGACGGACATGGACGACGACGAGATCAGGGAGACGGTCGAGGACGCGGCGGAGACGCTGGGTATCACGGAGCTGCTCGACCGGAAGCCGGGTGCGCTCTCCGGCGGGCAACAGCAGCGCGTGGCGCTGGGTCGTGCGATCGTCCGAAACCCCGAGGTCTTCCTGCTCGACGAGCCGCTGTCGAACCTCGACGCCAAGCTCCGGGCACAGATGCGGACGGAGCTCCAGCAGCTCCAGAACGACCTCGGTGTGACGACTGTCTACGTCACGCACGACCAGACGGAGGCGATGACGATGGGCGACCGCATCGCCATCCTCGACGGCGGGGAACTCCAGCAGCTCGGGACGCCGATGCAGTGTTACCACGAGCCCGCGAACGTCTTCGTCGCCGGATTCCTCGGCGAACCCGCGATGAACTTCTTCAACCTGGAACGGGACGGCGACCTGCTTGTCAGCGACGCTTTCCGGTACGAACTGCCGTCCGAAATCGCGACGGCCGTGGACGGAAAGACGGACGTGACCCTGGGAGTCCGTCCGGAGAGCGTCGAGATCACCGACGAGGTCGACGAGTCCGAGCACAACCTCATCCCGGCGACCGTCGACGTCGTCGAACCCCACGGCGACGAGAACGCCGTCCACCTCCGGCTGGGCGACAGCGACCAGGCCAACCTCACCGTGATGGTCGACGGGATGCGATACCTCGCCTCGGGTCAGGACGTGGGCGTGCGCTTCCCGCCGGACGCGATCCACCTCTTCGACGGCGCAACCGGTGAGGCGCTGCACAACCGGGAGCTCACGAACGTCGAGCAGGTCGAAGAGATCGGAACCGCTCAGTCCGCCTGAGCCCCTGCCGGGGCGTTCATACTGCCGGCTGTACCTTCGTGAAGATATTCGCCGCCCCGGGGCGGCGAAATTTGTGACAGACGTACAGCCGGCAGTATCAGGACAGGTTCGACCTCACCCGCCCGACCAGTCTCTGAGTACCACTGCACACCCCGAAATGTCATGCAGATGTATTTTTCCGATCGGTTATTACAACTGTGATACTGTGACCGAGCATCGTCTCAAACCGGTGAAATCTCCGGCACTGCGCGTTGAGAATACGGTATTACTCCGAAATTATCCCAAATGATTATGTCGGTTCGGTAATTACGTAGGTGCATGCCGCAAGATGGCAATTCTGGCAGCGACAGAGCAAACTTGACTCGACGCCGAATGATCCAAATGGGATCGCTGGGTGTCGGTGCGCTCGTCGCGGGCTGTAGCGGTGGTGACGGCGGCGACGGCGGCGACGGCGGCGACGGCGGCGACGGCGGCGACGGCGGCGACGGAACCGACGGCACTGACGGTGGCTCCGACGGCGACGGCGGGATGGACGGCGGTGACGGTGGTGGAACGCCGACGATGACGGACAACGCCATGGAGGCACTGCACGGCTGGACCGGTGGTGACGGTGCTGCCGCAGTCGGCCGCCTCGTCGAGATGTTCGAGGAGCAGCACTCGGACGTCGAGCACGACATCAAGCCGATCGGTGGGGACGCCAACGAGAACCTCAACGCGACGGTCGCCCGGCGTCTCGCGAACCGGAACCCGCCGGACGCGTTCGCCTCCTGGCCGGGCAAGACGATGGAGCAGTACGGTGGCCGCCTCATGAGCATCGACGGCGTGTGGGAGGAAGCCGGGTATACGGATTCGATCCACCCGAAGGCGCGCGAAGCGAGCAGACTCAACGACGCTTACCGGTCGATCCCGCTCGGTTCTCACCGCCTCAACAACCTCTTCTACAACGTGAGCGTCCTCGAGGAGGCCGGTGTCGACCCCGAGAGTCTCACCTCTTACGACGCGTTCATCGACGCGCTGGACGCCGTCGACCAGAACACCGACGCGATCCCGATCACGATGACCACCCGCGGCTCCTGGGCGAACCTCCAGTACTTCGTCGAGTTCATGCTCGGCACGGAGGGCCAGGAACCCTACGAGGCGTGGCTCGACGGCGATGGGGACAGAGAGGCGCTCGTTCGCGCGCTGGACAGGACGAAAAACGTCATCGAGAACTACTCCAACAACGACAAGTCCTCGATCAGCTTTCCGGA
This sequence comes from Halobacteriales archaeon QS_9_67_15, assembly GCA_003023165.1. Classification (GTDB taxonomy): domain Archaea; phylum Halobacteriota; class Halobacteria; order Halobacteriales; family Haloarculaceae; genus Halosimplex. Next base: position 26,098 of record PXSD01000176.1, read on the forward strand.
GGCCAACGACAAACTCATCGCCGGCGACGCCGCGTTCTTCACGATGGGCAACTGGGCCTACGGGATGTACCGCAACACCGACAATTTCGAGTTCAACGAGAACTGGGGGTGGGTCCCGTTCCCGGGCACGGAGGACATGTACGTCTGGCACCTCGACAATTTCCTGTTCCCGCGCGACGGCAACGCACCCCAGAAGGCACGCGTCTTCGCCGAGTTCCTCGGTACGAAGGACGTTCAGGTGGAGTTCAACAACCTCAAAGGGTCGATCCCCCTGCGGACGGACGTCGACGGCAGCCGACTCACGGAGTTCCTCAACCTCAACGTCGAGGACCTCAACAACCTCGAAAAGTTCCCGCCCACGCTCGCCCACGGCCTGGCCGCAACCGCCGACGAGCTGAGTGCGTGCAAGGACGCCATCGCCTCGAACTTCATGGGACCGTACGACGCCGAGGCGACCGCCGACGAACTGATGAGCGTCTTCTGACGAGGTCGGCACACAACAGCATTCCATAACCAATGGCGGGCTCGCAAGACACCGTGTCCGAGTCCCAGAACGTCGGGACCGGAGCGGAACGCGACTGGCAGACCAGACTCGAGGTGTTCTCGAAGAGCGACTTCGCCAGGTCGTTCCCGTACTGGTTCATCCCCTTCTCCATCATGGGACTGGGGGTCTACGGCGGGATCGGCTACAACACCCTGATATCGCTCACCGACTACGAGGGGTTCAACGAGGGGCCGGACTTCAGCCCCGGCAATCTCGACCTGGAGATGTACGTCCAGACGGTCAACGACCCGTGGGTCTGGACGACCGGCAAGAACACGTTCGTCCTGTTGATCGTCTTCACGACGGTCACCATGGTACTGGGGCTGTTCCTGGCGGTCATGCTCGACCGCGGCATCCGGTACAAGGAAAAGATCCAGACGGTCTACCTGTTGCCGATGGCGCTGTCGTTCGTGGTGACGGCGCAGTTCTGGCTGTGGATGTACAACGTCAACAACGGGCTGATCAATCTCCTGTTGGGCGCGGTCGGCCTCGGGCCGTACAACTGGATCGGCGACCCGTCGCTCGTGCTGGGGGCGGTGATCTTCGCGCTGATCTGGCAGTTCAGCGGCTACGCGATGGTCGTGTTCCTCGCGGGCCTGCAGTCGATCCCCGACGACCAGTTCGAGGCCGCACAGGTCGACGGCGCGAGCGTCCTGCGGACCTACTGGCGAGTGATCATCCCGCAACTCAAATCGTCGTCCGTGAGCGCCGCGGTCGTGCTGGTGATCTTCGCGCTGAAGGCGTTCACGTTCCTGTTCTCGATGTTCGGCCAGTACCGCGTCCCCAAGGGAACGGACATCCTCGCGACGCTGATGGTCCGCGAGGCGTTCAAACTCCAGAACTGGGCCTACGCCGCCGCCATCGCGACGATACTGCTGCTGATGGCGCTGGCGGTCATCGCACCGTACCTCCACTACCAGCACAAACAGGGGAGTCTCTGAGATGAGCAAAGCAACCCGACCCGCCGACGGGAGTTTCGCCGACGTCCTGCCCGAGCTCGACTACTGGAAGATCGGCCTCTCGCTGGTCATCACGTTCTTTTTCGCCTTCTTCCTCGCACCGATCTGGACGGGGATCGTCACCTCATTCAAGACCAGTGGGGCGGTGACGGCAACCACGCCGTTGACGCCGCCGCTGGGCGACGGCTTCACGGTGGAGAAGTGGGCTCGGGCGATCGACCACCTCTCGACGGGTTTCATCAACAGTCTGATCATGACTATCCCGTCGACCATCGCGACGGTGTTCCTCGGCAGCACGGCGGCCTACGGCCTCACGCTGGTCGACTGGGGCAAGCGCGCCCAGTTCGCGGTGTTGATCCTCTTCCTCGTCGGCATCTTCATCCCGTACCAGGCTGTGTTGGTGCCGCTGTCGGACTTCTGGATCAACATCGTCCCGCTCGCGGAAGTCCTCGCGCCGGTCTGGGAGCTCTCGTTCATGGAGTACGCCCACGCGAGGCTGCTCTCGCTGACGATCACCCACATCGTCTACGGGATCCCGCTGTGCATGCTGTTGTTCCGGGGGTACTACCTCACGCTCTCGGACGAACTGGTCGAGGCGGCGAAGATCGACGGCGCGTCGATCACGACGATCTACCGTCGCGTCGTCCTGCCGCTGTCGAAGCCGATGGTCGGCGTCGTCTTCATCTACCAGTTCACGGCCATCTGGAACGAGTTCCTGTTCAGCCTCACGCTGATCGGGAGCTCCTCCAGCCCGGCCGCCACCGTCACGCTCGTCCTCTCCGGACTCGGGACGGACCTCTCGGGCATCGACTTCGGACTGCGGATGGCCGGCGCGCTGTTCGCGGCGCTGCCGACGCTCATCATCTACGCCTTCTTCGCCGAGGAGTTCGCACAGGGCCTCGCCGCCGAGAACTGACTGCCACTCCCCGTTTCTCGCTCGACCGCTCCTCGAAACCATTACCAGTCCGTCCGCCGATGTCCACGGACGATGACCTCTCTCACCGACGGTCGTCCGGCGAGTGCGCTCGCGTACCGGAGTGGTCGACCGTGAGCATGGGCTTCGGTCACCCGGCGTCGTGGGCGCTCGGACTCGGCGTCCTCGCGGGTGCGATCGCGGGCACGGTCGTTCCGTCGCGGACGCCCGCAGAGGAGCTGCGCCACGTCTTCGGGTTCGTCCTCATCTTCGGCCCGGCGATATACGCGCTTATTACCCGCCGAGACGAGTACTGGACGTCGAAACACCCGTATCTGCGATTTATCGTGTTCACGGTCAGCATGATGACCGCGACGGTGCTCCTGGTCCAGCTCGTCGTGCTCGTCCTGGGGGATTTCGGTGTGGTCGCGCGGGCCGTCGAGTTCCTGGCCGCCGTCGCCGGGTTCGTCGTCGCAGCGTGGATGACGTTCTACGGCGGTGCAGAGGCGGTCTGGAGTGTGGTCCGTCGTCGACCCGCCCGCTCGCCGAGAGCCCGACGAATTCGCTCCGGACGGCACGTATAGGTAGCCGGACGACTAGCGTGTAGCTATGCCATATCACGACGGGGCGGCGCTTTCGACGGTCTACTCGGCCGCTCGCGACGAGGGGTACGGCTTCTTCGCGAGCAACGTCACACAGTTCGACGTCCTCCTCGGCTTGCTCCGGGGTGCCGACCGCGTCGACGCCGACGCGGTCGTCCAGGTGAGCCGCGAGTCCGCCGCCTTCTACGGCGACGGCGACCCGGCGGTGGGCCTCGATGCCTTCGGGGCGTACCTCGACCGCGTCGCCGAACGGACCGACGTCGGCGTGTTCTGCAACGTCGACCACGTCCACCTCCCGGACCAGCGCGACTTCCTCGACACGGTGGTCGAGACCGGGTTCGCGTCGTCGGTGATGGTCGACGCCTCCGACCGGCCCTTCGAGGAGAACGTCGAGCGAGTGAGCGAGGCAGTCGAGCACGTCCGCGAGGGCGACCGGGAGACGCTCGTCGAGGCGGAACTCGGCCGCGTGGCCGGCACCGAGAGCGGCGTCGAGACCGCCGAGGAAGACGCGTTCTACACCGACCCCGAGCAGGCCGTCGAGTTCGTCGAGCGGACGGGCGTCGACTTGCTCGCCATCTCCGTGGGAACCCGACACGGCGTGGCCTCGGGCCGGGACCTGGACGTGCGCCCCGACGTGGCGCGCGACGTGGACGAGGCCCTCCGCGACGCGGGTCACGACGTCCCTCTCGTGGTCCACGGTGCCTCCGGGCTCTCGGACGAGCAGGTCGAGGCCTTCCTCGACGCCGGCGTCCCGAAGTTCAACAAGAACACCCGCTACCAGTACGAGTACGCCCGGACGGCGGCCGACTTCTACCACGACCACGCGGACGCGGTCCGACCGCCGGCGGGCGTTGACGACGACCGCGGGTCGATGTTCGCGGGGGCGGGCTGGTCGCCCGACAAGACGCACTTCCACCCGCACGTCGTCGGTGAGGAGGTCCGCGAACGCCTCGCGGACGTGATGGCCGACCTGTCTGACCTCACAGGGAGCGCGGGCCAGAGCCTGTACGCCGGCCGATGAGTGACACACTCCTGCTCGGGATCGACGCCGGGCTGACGAACGTCAAAGGGGTGGTCTTCGACCGCTCGGGCACGGCCGTCGCGAGCGCGACGACCGAGACGCCGGGCCACTCACCCGAACCGGGCCGCGACGAACAGGACCACGACGACCTCTGGACAGCGACCGTCGACGTGGTCGGCGACGTACTGGACGCGGAGGCGGTGGACCCCGAGGACGTCCGGGGCGTCGGGCTGGCCGGGCACGGCCACGGTCTCTACGCGCTGGACGAAGCGGGCGGCCCGGTCTGTAGCGTCAAGTCGACGGACGACCGCGGGGCCGACGTGCTGGACGAGTGGGCGTCGGACGGTCGGCTCGACG
>PXSD01000177.1 GCA_003023165.1 Halobacteriales archaeon QS_9_67_15
ATACGATGTATTCGATTCGATCACGACCTCGGAGGGGGTCGACGCACGAAGCCCGACCCGGCGATGTTCGAGCAGGTCGTCGAGACGGCGGCCGTCGCCTCCGAGCGGTCGCTGATGGTCGGTGACCGGTACGAACACGGCGTGGCGGGCGCCGCCGCGGCCGGACTGCGGACGTCGCGTTCGGCACCGAGGACGGCCCCGAGATCGACTACTCCGTCGAATCGCCGCGCGAGATAGTCGACATCGGACGACTCCCGCGTATGTCACAGTCTCGCATCGGTCGCGTGGCCGTCCTCGGAGCGGGGACGATGGGCCACGGGATCGCCGAGGTGGCGGCGATAGCGGGGTACAGCGTCGCGCTGCGCGACGTCGAGCGGGAATACGTCGACGACGGCTACGAGAACGTCGAGTGGAGCCTCGGGAAACTCGCGGAGAAAGGCCGGCTCGACGAGGGTCCGGAGGCAGTGCTCGACCGAGTCGACCCGACGACGGACCTCGAAGCGGCCGTGAGTGACGCGGACCTCGTGATCGAAGCCGTGCCCGAGCGACTGGCCCTCAAACGCGAGGTCTTCGCCGAGGTCGAGGGACTGGCCGGCGAGGACACGATCCTGGCGTCGAACACGTCGAGCATCCCGATCACCGACATCGCCGAGGCGGCCGACGACCCCGGACGGGTGCTCGGACTGCACTTTTTCACGCCGCCGGTCCGAATGGGACTCGTCGAGGTCGTCCACGGCAAGGAGACCCGCGAGGCGGTCGCCGAGCGCGCCGCCGAGTGGGTCGAGTCGGTCGACAAGACGCCCATCCACGTCCGGACGGACGTTCGCGGGTTCGTCGTCAACACCGTGCTCGGGCCGTACATCAGCGAAGCCGCGTGGATGGTCTCCGACGGCGAGGCGACGATCCGGCAGGCGGACGCGGCGCTGGTCCACGACCGCGGCTATCCGATGGGCCCCTTCGAGATCGCCGACCTCACCGGGATCGACGTCGGCTACGACGTCCGGACCGAACGCGGACGGGAGGTCCCGCCGGTCATGGCGGAGCGCGTCGAGGCCGGCGACCTCGGCCGGAAGACCGGTCGCGGGTACTACGACTACGAGGACGGCGACGGTGCGGACTACGAACCCGGTGACGGCGAGGGCTTCGACACGCTCCGCGTCGAGGCCCGCATGGTCGACCGCGCGGCGTATCTCGTCGGCGAGGGCGTCGCCACCCCCGACGCGGTGGACACCGGCGCCCGCCTCGGACTCGGCCGGTTCGAGCCCCATCCGTACCTCGTCGAACTGGTCGAGGGCGGCCGAACCGGCGAGGACGCCGGAGCAGGCTTCCACGAGTACGACGACGGCGGTAGTTCGGGGACCGAGCGGTGACGGGGTCGACGGACAGCGAGAGGAGACAGACGGTGGGAGTACGGACAGCAGCTACTTCGAGCGACTCGACGTGGGTGAGACTCACAGGACGCGGGGGCGGACGATCACGGGTGCCGACGTGGCGAACTTCGCCGGCGTGAGCGGGGATTTCAACGAGCTCCACACGGACGCCGAGGCGATGGCGGACTCCCAGTTCGGCGAGCGGATCGCCCACGGCGCGCTGGTGTGCTCGGTCGACCAGAACGGCGACACCGTCTGCTCCTGCGAACTCCTGGCGCTGGTTCGGTGACGGCTCGGAGGGTCGGTCGGGGTGACCGGTCGAAATCTCGCGGTCGATACGGTCGCTACTCGTCGGCTTCGGGCTCCTCTTCGGGGAGGAGCGCCTCGAAGATCCGCGGGTCGGTCCCGAACTTGAGAACGTTGTGGACCGCGGCGTTCCGGAGGTTGTCGACCAGGGCGCCGTGTTCCTTGTAGAACTCGTGGATCCACCGCGAGACCTCCTCGCGGTTCCGGAACATCATTACCGTCTTCCACTGGTACTCGCCGTCTGCGAGGAAGAAAAAGAGCGTGTTCTGGTCGTCGCGAACGTCGACCATCGCCTCGCGCCAGTTGTCCGCGAAGTGCTCGGGGTCGAACTTGAACTCGAACAGCGCGAAGATGTAGTACTCCTCGTTGGGGATGATCGCCTCCCGGAAGACGCCCTCCTCGCGCATCCGTCGGATCGACTCGCTGACGGTGACGTGGGACACGTCGATGTCGTACTCCTCGGCGAGCACCTCTGTCAGGTCCCGCGAGGACAGCTGTGGGTTGTCCGCGACCTCCGTCAGGATCGCGACGTCGCGCCGCGAGAACTCCCAGTCCGGCGAGTCGTCGTCGGTCATGGCCCTTGCTGGCCCCTTCGGCTACGAGTTCGTTTCGGTCGGCGTTCGGTCGTGACCACTGTTCGATGCGACCGCGCGCTCCGTTACCAGTGTTTCCCCGAGACGGGGCGGACATCGCTGTTCGACTGCGCCGCACTGGTCCGTGCGGACGGCCGCCGTAGATTTAAGTCCGAATCCGCGACCACGCCGACCCATGCACGACGAGGTGCGCGTCGTCGCGGGCGACTGCACGACGACGTTCGATGGGCGCAACGAACGCGAACACCGCGGCGACGTGGTCACGGTGGTCAAGCCGGACAACACCGTGCTGGTCCACGACTCCGACGGCTACCAGCCGGTTGCGTGGCTCACCAGAGCCGACAGCGTCCAGTTCGTCGACGGCGTGCTCGACGCGCGCGAGGGCGACCAGCACCTGCGCGTCGAAATTCACGACGAACACGCGAGCGCACGTCATCCGGTCTCGCGGGCCGGTGTCCCCGTCGGCGACTGTCCCATCTGCGAGGCGTCGCTCGTCCTCGCCGGGGGGTCGGTGTGCTGTCGGACCTGCGACGAGGAGTACTCGGTGCCCCGGGACGGCGCAGTCCTCGAGAAGACCTGTCCGGTCTGTAGCCTCCCTCTGCTTCGGGTAGAGCGGGGCGATACTTTCGAGGTCTGTGTGGACCGGGACTGTGAGTCCATCGACGACCGAGTCACGGAGCGCTTCGACCGCGAGTGGGACTGTCCGAACTGCGAGGGTGACCTGCGCGTTCTCCGCCGCGGCGGGCTCATCGCCGGGTGCGAGCACTACCCCGACTGCGACACCGGATTCGGCATCCCGACCGGGGTGGTCGACGGGACCTGCGACTGCGAGTTGCCGGTCTTCGAGACGCCGTCGGGCAGACGGTGTCTGGATACGGGGTGCGGGCGGACGTAGCGGCGGATGTGAGCGCGCCGAGTCGATTCAGGCGGACCCGTCCGCGCGTGCGAGCAGGTGCTCGCGCAGACTCGCGGGCAAGTCGGCGACGAAGTCGGCGCGGGCCATCTCGACCTCGCAGGTTTCGACGAGGGACTCGTAGATCTCGCGGTAGTTCATGCCCGTGATCCCGTCGACGTCGAGGTCGTCGAGACCCAGTCGCGGGAACAACTCCCCCGCTTCGTAGGGGACCAAGTAGTCCTCGGAGTCGACCAGCACACCGTCCGTGTCGAAGCAGACCGCGTCCATAGGTGTGCGTTTCGCGGACGGGTGGAGTGTCTTTTGGACGGAACGATGTTCTCTCCGGGGACCGTACAAGCTACGGCGGTCAGAACAGCGCGAAAGCCCCGACGCGTTCGCGGGCTGCGACTCGCTGCGCGCCTCACTTCGTTGCGGTGTCTGAGGGCCACGCCCTCAGATTAGTCGTCTCGCACCGCGAACGCGTCGCCCCTTTCATTTCCGCCAGTACCGTTTGGCACTCATACGGATTATTGTAGCGATTTACCGGTACGCGCCGACCCCGGGGTCCGCGCAATCCGGAAATAATCTACAATAATCCGTATCAGTCTGTGCGAGCGGGGATTTCAAGCGGCTGCCCATTGCGGCAGTGCCGTCGACCCAGCTAACAGATCCGACTCGTGATCGCAGGGGCTTTCAGCGCAGACGGGCACCGATACCACATGCAAGCGACGCTCTCGGGTGACATCGTGCGAGCGGGAGACCAGGCCCGCGAGCGGTTCTACGACTCCAGCGGCTACGGCCACCCCGTCGACGCCGGCGCGCTCGAACTCGCGCCCGTCGAGGCCGCCCACCTCCTCTACCGGGGCGACCTCGACGCCGTCGAGAGCCCGGACGGCGCGCCGATGGACTTCCGGGCCTTCCTCGCCTCCGAGGCGGTCTCGGAGACGGACTTCCTCGTCTACAAGGACCTGCGCGACCGCGGCTTCTACCTCTCGCCCGCTCGCGACGGCTGGTCGGAGTCGGCGGCGGCTCGGTCGGCGGTCGACGATCCGGCCGTCGACTTCGTCGTCTACCCGCGCGGGTCGGGGCCCTGGGGCGACGAAGTGGCCTATCGCGTCGCCGTCGTCAGCGAACGCGAGACCGTCCCCGCGGCGAATCTCGGCGGTCTCGTCCTCGCCGTCGTCGACGAGGAGAGCGAGCTCACCTATCTGGAGACCGACCGACCGGAGGTCACCGGCACGAGTGACGCGGACCTGCCGACGGGCGTCTCGGGCGAACTCTTCTCCGACCGCGTCCTGCTCTGGGACCCGCCGGCGGCGGTGTACGAGCGGGGCTTCTACGGCCAGCCGCTCGACGACCAGCAGGGCGACGTGATCCAGCTCTCGCTGCTCGAAGCCGCCTCGCTCACCCGGACCGGCGTGCTCGCCCTCGACGGTGGTACCGAGGCGGTCGTCGAGCGCGGACGCGAGGTCGAGGGCGACCGATTCGACCGACGACTCGCCGTCTACGAGTCGCTCCGCGAGGACGGGCTGGTCCCCAAGACCGGCTTCAAGTTCGGTGCGGACTTCCGGGCCTACGCCGATGTGGAGTCCGTCGACGACCTCGGTCACTCGGAGCTGTTGGTGCGCGTCTTCGAGCGTCCGCACGCGTTCTCGCCGCGGGACCTGGCGCTTGACGTTCGGCTGGCTCACGGCGTTCGGAAGACAATGGTGTTCGCGCTCGTCGACGATGAGCGTGAGACCGTCGAATGGCTCTCCGTGAGCCGGCTGACGCCGTGAGTTGATTCGGTTCTGTCTGACCGCGGTTGCCCGCACGGTTCGACCCTCCAGGGCGTCCGCAGGCCGCTCGCTTGCAGTCGATTCAATCGCACGGTCTGACGAGCGACGAAAGCCCTCGCCCTGCTCGCGCGGTCTGTGCGGGATATCCTCGTTCGCTCGGATAGGGCCCGCCCGGACCGCGCCACCGTGCTCGCCCTTTCAGTCCCCCAGGACCGCATCACACAGCACGGCACCACATGCCTCCCCGACCGATTCGTTCGGGCGCTTCGCGCCCGTGAGCAGACCTCGCACGGCTATGTCGCGAGATAGAACTCGCGACAGCGCGCGCCATCGTCGCTACTCTCCCGTCGTCCTCGAAGGCGACGTGGCCGGGCCCACAGCCTACGTCCGCGAACGCGCCCGAGAGACCGGTTTCGTCCAAGAAGTCCGCGACGGCGTCGGGTGGCTACCGTACGCTCGCAAATGCGCCGTGGCGGCTTCGGCGGCCTCAGTCGAGGACAGTCCGGACGTCCGCTATCACGTCCCCCTCCTCGTCGGGGTCGACGGGGAGGTCGTCGTACCAGCCCGCGTGCCAGCCGTCCTCGGCCGCTGTGGACTCCGTCTCGTCGGTCGCGTCCACCGGCGAGGCGTAAAAGAGCACGTGCTGGGTGGTGTTCTGATGGCGCGTCCCGTCGCCCGTCCCGTCACCCGTCTCGACGACGTGCTCGACCGTCCGAACGTACTCGATCCCGTCGAGTCGGACGTCAGTGTCGGTCTCCTCCGCGACGGCTCGACGGGCGACGGCCGCCCAGTCGTCGTCGGACTCGACGACGGTGTTCGGCAGAATCACGTGGTCGCTCTCGTCCGGAACGAGCAGGAGAGCCTCGCTGTCGTCGTTCGTTGCGCCGACGATCACTCGGCCGGCGGCGCTCGCCTCAGCCCCGTCCGTGACGACCCCCTCCGGGCCCACATCGTCATCTTCGAGGTCAGAATCGGGCGAGTCGGCTGTCATCGATTGCGATACAC
>PXSD01000178.1:0-4471 GCA_003023165.1 Halobacteriales archaeon QS_9_67_15
AGGGCTACTGGGGCGAGGAGCGCGCGCACCACCATACGGCGCCGATCACGAACGTCTACGCGCTTCGGGAGGCGCTCCGCCTCGTCGCCGAGGAGGGGAGGGGATCGAGGAGCGCTGGGCGCGCCACCGTCGGATCGCGACCGTTCTCACGGACTCTCTCGAGGCGATGGGGCTGGCGCTCGACCACGACGATGACTGGCTTCCGAGCCTCAACGCGACGCGAGTGCCCGCGGGCGTCGACGACGGTGCGGTCTGTGAGTACCTGCTCGACCACTACGACCTGGAGGTGGCGACCGGACTGGGCGACCTCGAGGGGGAAGATCTTCCGGATCGGCTGCATGAGTCACTCCGTTCGACGGGAGAACGTGGCGCTCCTGGTGCCCGCGCTGGCGGAGGCGCTCGACCGGCGGGGCGCGGACACCGACCCGGACGCGGGACTGGCCGTGATGCGACAGCGACTGCGTGACGCCTGATAGTGATTATTGTAGATTATTTCCGGATCGCGCTGACCCCGGAGTCGGCGCGTACCGGTAAATCGCTACAATAATCACTATGAGCGGTCGGCCTCAGACGGGCGGGTCACGAGGAACCGAAGTGCCGGGTCCCGCGGGCGGGACCGGGCGAGCGAGGATTGGGCCCGTCCCGGGACGACGGGACGGTCGGGGTCGCACGGCCGACTGCTCGAACGGTGGGAACTGCCACGTGGGGAGGCGAGCGTGTTGTCTCGACCCGACGTGTCGGTCGATAGATCAGAACGGTTAATGGGAACGTCGCACAAGCTCCCACCGATGAACAGACGGAGCCTCCTCCACTCCGCGACAGCCGCCGCGGCGGTCGGCCTCGCCGGCTGCCTGAGCGGCGGTGACGGCAAACCGAGACGGAATCGACCGCCCGACCCTCCCCGACGGACGAGCCGACGCCGACCGCCACACCGGACGGGCCGAGCGGCGTCTACGTCCAGTCGTTCCGCGAGACCATGGTGCTACCTGGGACCGCGACGGCGGGCGACTACCGCTTCGCCCTGTTGCTGGCGACGCCCCACCGGTTCTGGAGCGTCGACATCGACGAACGGTTCGAGACGCCTATCGAGGAGTCCGACGACGTCCACCTGATGGCGTCCGTCTGGGACCCCGAGACCGGGACGGTGCTGCCGGATTCGGGCTTCTCGGTGGAGATCCTCCGCGACGGTGAGCTGGTCTCACAGGAGGTGATCTACCGGATGGTGTCCCAGCGGATGGGGTTCCACTACGGCGCGAACTTCGGCCTCGACGGCGACGGCACGTACACCGCGCGACTCAGTGTCGGCGGCGTGAGCGCGCGACGGACCGGCGCGTTCGCGGACCGGTTCGGCGACGGCGAGACCGCGGATATCGAGTTCGAGTGGTCGAAAGCGGTGCGCGAACGGCTCGCGACCGAACAGCTCGACGCGGCTGGCGAACGCGGCGCGCTCCGCCCGATGGAGATGGGTGAGTTGCCGGAGGCCCGCGCCCCCGAGCCAGCGGCGCTCCCGGGGACCGTCCTCGGAACGGGGCAGAGCGACGACGCGAAGCTCGTCGCGACCCAGCTTCCCGGCGACGCCGCGAGACGGTTCACCGACGGCAACCCGTATCTCGCGGTCTCCGCACGGACGCCGTTCAATCGCCTCGTATTGCCCGCGATGGGGCTGTCGGCGTCAGTCGTCCGCGACGGCGAGACGGTGTTCGAGGGAGCGGTCGAGCCCACGCTCGACCCCGAACTCGGGTATCACTACGGGACGGTCCTGCCCGAGACGGTCCAATCGGACGACGAGGTGACGCTTGACCCGACGACGCCGCCGCAACTGGCTCGTCACGAGGGGTACGAACGCGCGTTCCTGCAGATGGACTCGACGACGGTCACCGTCTGAGATGACGGGACACGTCTCTCGCCGGAGCGCGGTCGTCGCCGCGCTCGCGTTGGTCCTCGCGACGCCCGCGGCGGTCGCCACGGTCTCGGCACACGGCAACCACGTGGCCGCGGACTCACAGATGACGAGTGAGGGAACGATCGTCGTCGAAACGGTCTCGGCGCTGAACCCGGGGTTCGTCGTCGTCCGCGCCGACGAGGGGAACCGGCCGGGTGACCCGCTCGGCCACGTCTCCGTCGAACGGACGCCGGACCTGACCTACCGGACGAGCGTCGCGGTCCCGGTCGACGAGCCGGCGTGGGCCGAGTGGAGCGGGAACAAGTCGGTCTGGGTGGTCCTCCACGACGACACCGACGGCGACGGCGAGTTCGACTTCGGGACGGACACGTCCGCCGCGCGTCGCAGTTCCGCGGCGAGCACGCGGATCACGGTTCGCAAGGGAGACGGCGGCGAGGCCCGCGTCCTGGGCGCGACGTTCGAGGGACAGCCGGTGACCGACGGCGCCATTACCGTCCGGCAGGTCGACCTGCCCGCGGCCGGACACGTCGTCGTCAGCCCGGTCGGGTCGGACGGACACGTCGGGTCGCGCTCGCTCTCCGCCGGGAGCCACCGGAACGTCACCGTTCCGCTGAACGAGTCGTTCGTCGCGGAGCAGTCGAGGGACGTCCGGGTCAGCGTCCTCGCCCACCGCGACGACGGCGACGGCGAGTTCGACCCGGCGGACCCGGTGATCACCGCTGGCGACCGGACGGTCGGCACGTACCTCACGCTCGCATCCGGCAGCGAGACCGACGACGGCCCCCTGATCAACACGCCGACGGTGACGACCGCCCCACCGTCGGCGACGGCGACCGCGACGACCGCCGACGGCGACAGTGAGGCCGCCGAGACGCCCACAGACACGGCCGCCGACGGCACGGCCACCGACGCCGGTGGCACCGCCGGGTCCGGCCCCGGGTTCGGTGTCGTACTCGTCGTCCTCGCAGCGGGCATGGCGCTGCTCGCGGTCCGCACGCGCCGAGAGTAGGGCCATTGTTCGCTCTCGTTACGGGTCGGCGCTGGCCTGTTACAGGCCGGCGGTGGGTCCAGCACACTTCGCTCAGACACCTATCGAGTGAGTGACCGAAATCGCAACCTCCATCTTTCAGCGGTCCTATATCTCAGGTGATGGCTCCCCGCCAACCCTCCCTGTCCCGGCGCGAACTCGTGAAGGCGGCAGTCGCCATCGGCGGCTCGGCCGCGCTGTCGGCGTGTCTCGACCGCGAAGGCGGAACGCCGACGTCGCCCGGCGCCGACCCGGCGGACCGGCCCGCGCGACAGCACGCCTGGAACGACGCGCTCGCGACCGACGACCACGGCAACCACGCGTTTCGGTCACTGGAGCGAGCGTTCGCTCCGGGGAACGACGGGCTCCTGTTCACGATCGGGTACGCGCCCGCCTACTTCGACCACTTCGACGCGTCGCTGCCCGAGAGCGTCGACCTGCCCGAACCCGAGGCGCTCTCGTCGTTCGAGGACCCCGCATCCGACGAACCGGACGCGGTCGTCCACCTCGCGAGCGACAGGGGGTCGGCCTTGCTCGCCGCCGAGGAAGGGCTGTTCGGCGAGACCGACGCGGTCGACGGCGTCGAGATGGAGACGACCGTCGAGGGGGTCTTCGAGCCGGCCTCGCTCGCCGACGACGGCCCGCATCGCCGGACCGGGTTCGTCGGTGACGGACTCCCCGCGGAGAACCAGGACGTCTCGGGCGTCCCGGACTCCGGGCCGGTCCCCGAGGACTCGCCGCTGTACATGGGCTTTGACTCCGGGTTTGAGAAGAACCAGGCCAGCGAGGACCGCGTGACCATCGAAGCGGGCCCCTTCGCCGAGGGAACCACCCAGCACGTCTCGAAGATCCGGCTCCGACTCGACGACTGGTACGGCGAGCAGGACCACGAGGAGCGCGTCGCCGAGATGTTCTGCCCGGTCCACGCCGAGGAGGGCCGCGTCGAAGGGACCGGGACGAACCTCGGCGACTCGAACCAGGTCGACGAGGGGTGCGTCGAGCACATCGATGACCACGCGGCCGAGTACGGTCGGGTCGGCCACGCGCAGAAGAACGCTCGCGTCCGGGAGGACGGCTCGCCGGTCATCCTCCGGCGGGACTTCGACTCGACCGACGGCGACGAGGCCGGACTGCACTTCCTCGCGCTCCAGGCGGGTATCGGCGACTTCGTCGCCACCCGTGCGGCGATGAACGGGACCGACCAGACGGACAGCCCCGCGGTCCGCCAGCGGGTCAACAACGGCATCCTCGAGTACACCTTCGTCCGCCGCCGCGGGAACTTCCTCCTGCCGCCGCGTGCTCAGCGGTCGCTCCCTCGGCCCGACCCGTAACGCGGATAATCGCAGGTCTGAGCGGCCGGGTGCGCTCGCTCCCGTTGCCAGTTACAGGTGGTCGCCTTCGACGGTGACGGTGATGGTCTTGTCGCCGACGTGCAGGTCGTAGTAGCCGGACTCGACGCGGTGGCCGTCGCCGGGGGCGTAGACGCCGAACTGCTCGGCCGGGAACTCGACGGCGACGGTGGTCGACTCGCCGGCCTCGAG
>PXSD01000178.1:4504-6240 GCA_003023165.1 Halobacteriales archaeon QS_9_67_15
TTCGGCTGGGGTGATCGAGGCCACGCGTTCGACCGCTTCGGGGTCCCACGTCGCGGCCGCGCCGAGGACGTTCGGGAACACGGTCGCGTCGGCCACGTACGCGTGGCCGTGGACCGCGTCCACGCTGAAGAACAGGGGGACGCCGAGGCGCGTCTCCTCCGCGACTCGCTGGAGTTCGTCGACGATGTCGACGATCTCGCTGACCTCGGTCCCGGTAGCCCCGCCCCACCCGAAGGCCGCCACACACCCGAGGTGGCGCTCGCGCACGAGCGCTTCGACCTCATTGAGGTCGACCTCGCGGTGCATCTCCCCCGCCCAGGTCCCCACAAGCTGGCCCGCCTTCTCTTCGACTGTCATCCGTTCGACAGGTCCGAGACGCGCCGGGATACCGGGAGCTCCGGGCGTTGGTACTCGGTGTCCGTACCCCTATAGTAGAATTTGAAAGACATCGCTCGGACGACTGCACGACCACGCGCGATGGACCGTGCAAACGCTTTTAAATTCTACTATAGCTGGCATGTCCGCATGGATACTATTTATCGATTTATATATTTTGGTGCCGGGGCGGGACCCAGTTCGACCGAGCATGAGGCCGTTTTGGTCGTTCTCGTCTCGCGGCCGGTCGGTCGGTCGGGTCACCGATCGGGGACTGCCCATACAGTAGTAGACTTGTAAGTACCTCAGTGACTAATAAATTCCTTATGTGAACGCGTGCCACTTCTACCAGTCCGGCCACGTCCCGGACGACGACGGGAACCCGAACTACCTCTACGAGAACACCGTCGACGGCGGCAGCGCCGTCCAGTTCGAGGTCGTCGTCGACGAGGGCGCGACCGCGCTCGGCGCGACCGTGACGGTTTCCGCGGGCGGCGAGGAGGCGACCGTCGTGCGCCAGACCGACGAGAGCGACTTCCTCTCGCAGGAGAGTCGCGCGCTCCACGTCGGCCTCGGGAACGCTGAGACGGCGACGCCCGACGTGACGTGGCCCGACGGCACGGAGGCGTCGTTCGAGGTGGACGCCGACGCGCGCTATCGCGTCGCGCCGGACGGCGTGGAGCAGACGGCGAACCTGACGAGCGCGAACGGCGAGGAGTGGGCCGCCGTGCGGGTACGCTCGCTCGGGCAAACCCCGCTCAGACGCGTTCGCTGTCCATTATCTCGCGGTCGCCGCGGCCGCCGTTCCAGACGACCCGGACCCGCGAGCCGTCGCTCGCTTGGACGAGCGTGCTGTCCCCCTCGGCCACCGGGTCGCTCCAGTCGGTCGCCCGACTCACGCTGTCGACGGTCACCCTGACCTCGTCGGTCCGGACCGGTTCCCCGCCGCCGTGCGTGACCCGGACGGCGGTGTCGTTGACCCGTTCGATCGTCCAGTCGACGTCCGGCGCGTCGCCGCCCGAGGCGCCGCCCGCGAAGTTGAGCGCGACTACGGCGACACCGACGACCAGCGCCAGCACTAACGCCGCCCCGACCGCGTTCAGCATCGTGTCGCCGTCCATGCTCTCCCGTCTCTGCTGGAGTTAAATCAGCGTGCTGGCTACAAGACGTCGGTCGCTCGTGTCGGGAGTGGACGGCTGCTGCCAGCGACAGCACGGCGACGTTCAGAGAGAAGCCGCCGCAGACAGCGTGAACGACCCGACCTGTTCGACTCGAGGCGCTCGCGCGAACGCTTCGGGCGGTCGAACGGGCCAGCAAGTTGCCGTGGTCGCTCCTCTCCCCGCTGTACGTCGACGGGCGGG
>PXSD01000179.1 GCA_003023165.1 Halobacteriales archaeon QS_9_67_15
GGGCGAGAGACCGCGGAGCGCCAGCATCGGCACGTGGACACAGGGGAGGCCGACGCTGGCCTAGAAGGCCAGTCGCTCGGCGGCCCCGACGGCGTCGGCGGCGGCGCGGCCGAACCGCGTGCGGAGGGGAGGGGTGGGTGCGCTCATCCGTACTGGACGGTCACACCACAGCCCCCAAAAGTCGACGAACGTTCAAACCGGGATTTGAGCTTCCGTGACACGGCGACACGCGGGTCGGTCCGGTCCGCCCGGTCGACGACGCGCAACTCGGTCCGCTCGGGCTGGACGGCGTCACGGGGTTCCGCTCCATCAGTGGTCGGCGGCGTCGTCTCGTTCAGTAGTCGACTCGACCCGGCGTTCGTCCCGCTGGATGACGCGACCGCTGACGAACGTGAGGATCGTCAGGAGGACGAACGGGATGATCGTCAGCACGTGCGCCCAGAAGACGAACCACGGGTCCCATCCCCAGGGGTTGAAGATCCAGAACAGCACGTCGAAGAAGGCGAGGATGCCGAGCGGAATGAAGTTCACTGTGAGGTCCAGCAGCGTGTCTTCGGTGAGGCTCGGGACGTTCATGATTCGGAGACGGACGCGCGGGGCGCCACAGAGACGCTCCGGCCGCCACCTGCAAAGCGAGCGGGCTTGCGAACGACGGGAGGGCGGCCTTTCGCCGGGTCGACAGTCGGCCGCCCGGTTCGGTCCCGCTCAGGAGTCGAACCCGAACCCCCGCAGTGCGGCGTCGTAGGCGTCGGACCCGTCGAGGTCGCGGAAGATATCGTTGAGGTGCTGGTCGAGTTGTGACAGTCGGTCGTCGAGTTCGGAGCGGCGGTCGCGCTCAGTCACGGTCGCGCGTTCGCTGGCCGTCTGGTAGTACACCTCGAGCGCCGTCCGGTACTCGGCCCGGCGGCTGAGCCGGTCGACGGTAGACACGAGGTGGTCGTGTGCGACCGGTTTGACGAGGTAGTCGTCGAACCACGTCGCCGCGAGGTCGATCCGCTCGTCGGTGAGTGCCGCGACCTGGCAGCCAGCCGCCTCGTTCCGGGCGCGCGTCCTGACCTCCCGCGTCGAGAGTCCGGGGAGTTCGGGGTCGAGCAGGATGACGCTCACGTCGGCGTCGAGACTCGCCAGCACGTCGGCGTCGTCGTAGGCCGAGCGAACGGTGTATCGCTCCCGGAGCACCGTCGCTAGCTCGTCCGTGACCGCCGGGTCGCTGTCCGTCACGACGACGACCGACGGCGCAAGAGCGCCATCTCGTGTCCAGTCAGACGACGACCGCGACTGGCCCGTTTTGTCGAGGGTCATCGTTTTATGGGTGGATACTCGCGTGGGGTTACTCGCCATCGGCAGCGGCAGTCCTGAGGTCGACGACGCTGTCGAACAGGACCTCGAACGTCCGGATCGTCTCCGGGTCGTGGACGTCCGGGTTCATGTGGTAGTGTGCCACCGCGTCCTGGCGCCCGACGCTACTCGTCAGCACCTCAAGGAAATTAAACGCGGCTCGCTCGTCGGCGTGTTGGAGCAGGTCCGTCACGGAGTGTACACAGGCACCCGTCTCACCCTCGCCGGACAGCCGGTCGAGATGTCGGTCGATCGTGTCGCCCACCGCGACCAGGTCTGCATCCGTGTCGACGGTGTCGACGACGGCGTCGACTGCGGCGGCTGACCCCGTCCGGGCGGCAGACCGCGCGGCCGTCTCGACATCGACGACGGTCACGTCGTCGGTCCCGCCACACTCGTGGTCGGTCCAGACGGCGAGCCGGTCGGCTGGTGGCTCCAGACAGGTGATCAACAGCCCGTTGTCCCGGCCGTTCGGCCCGTGCAGCAGCTCGCTACACACTTCGGATACCTGTTGGCCGATCGTCGGCGCCAGCACTAACACGTTCGCCGGCGTCCTCGGTTCGTCGTCGTTCGCGTCCGGTCTCGTACTCATTGCGATGTCCCCGGAGTTAGATTCGAAGTAACTCCGCTATCTACTGTAAGTATGGCCGTCACGCAAATAAGTTCCGCTGGCGTTATCAGTTTCGAGATGTCGTTCGTGTTACTGGTCAATTTAACATCTCAAATAGAGTTAGCGCGGCTGTCCAGCGGAGTGTGATGTCGGTGGTGGCTCCGGCGGTCCGGTGTCGGTGGAATGGGTCTGCGTGGCACGGGACCATCGTTTGGAAAGTCTTAAATCCGTCTCCGCGAAAGCAGTGAATGCGTGCCCGGGTGGTGTAGTGGCCCATCATACGACCCTGTCACGGTCGTGACGCGGGTTCAAATCCCGCCTCGGGCGCTTCTCTCGAACTCACACCGCGAGCGACCAGCTTGCTGTGTCGCGAGCGACCAAATCCCGCCTCGGGCGCTTCTCGAAATTCAATTCGCGCGGAGTTTCATCTCCGCGCAACTCTGAATTTCGTGTGCCCCGTCGTGGGATTTGAACCTTATCAGTCGTGCACAGCGAACGATATGAGCGAGCACGTCTGAGTCCGGTTCAAATCCCGCCTCGGGCGCTTCTCTGAGTTCCACGACGCGGAGTTTCATCTCAGCGTCCCGCTTGAAATCGGAGAGCAACCGCAAAGGGATTTGAGGTAGACCGAAGTTCTGCGCCGCAGGCGCAGGTTCTCGGGCGTAGTTCAAATTCCGGGAGACGCCGGCGTCTCTCGACCCTCGCGAACGCGGGCCGTTCGCTCGGTCCCGCCGAGAGAGGCCGTTTCGAGGTAATTGAGAACCACAGCAACCGACGAAAGCCCTCGCCCCGCTCGCGCGGTCTGTACGGGACATTCTCGTTCGCTCCGTTCACTCGAACAGTGCCCGTGCAGACAGCGCGACCGCGCCTCACGGGTCGCTCCGCGCCGCGCACTCCCCGTTCGGCTATCCGTGGCGCTCCCTGTAGTCGCGCCACGCGGGCCTCGCCCTTTCATACGGATTATTGTAGCGATGTACCGGTATGCGCCGACCCCGAGGTCAGCGCGATCCGGAAATAATCTACAATAATCCGTATCAGTCCACCGAGGACGGCACGACACCGCAGACCACCACACACCTCCCCAGCCGATTCACTCACTCGCTCCGCTCGTTCGTTCATCCACCGGAAGACTCGTTTCGCTCACGGGTCGCTACGCTCCCCGTTCTCTTCGAGGTCTCCCTTCGGTCGACCTCGCACCGCTCGTCTTCC
>PXSD01000180.1:0-2271 GCA_003023165.1 Halobacteriales archaeon QS_9_67_15
CGATCGGGTCGACGCGGGCCGCTCGCCAGGCGGGGTAAAGGCCGGCGACCACGCCGACGAGGACGCCGACGGCGACGGCGACGGCGGCCCAGCCCGGCGCGAGCGTGAGCGGGATCTCGGCGTACTGCGTCGCCGCCCAGCCGCCGGCGATACCGAGGGGCACGCCCAGGAGCGCACCGAGCGCGCCCAGTAACACCGCCTCGGCGAGGAACAACTGCATGACGTCGCGACTGCGCGCGCCGACGGCCTTCATGATCCCGATTTCGCGGGTCCGCTCGGTGACGCTCACGAGCATGATGTTGGCGATGCCGACCGCGCCGACGACGAGCGCGATCACGGCGATGCCGGTGACGAACCGCGTCAACCGGGAGACGATGCGTTCGATGCGGTCGACGAGGTCCTCGTTCGTCCGGGCCGAGACCGCGTACCCGTCGGGGACCAGTTGCGCGGCGTCGGAGCGGTCGCTCGCGAAGTACTCGCGGACGCGCTCTTTGGTCGCCGTGGTAGCGCCCGGTTCGGTGACGACGGTCACCTGCGGGTAGACGAACTGGTTCCCGACCGCGTTGGGGCTCTCGACGACCGACTGGTAGAACGGGTCGGCGGACAGGAACACGCGGGGCTGGTCGCTGAAGGAACTGAACGGGAGCTGGCCGCCGGTGCCGTTGACGACCCCGACGACCGTGACGTTCTCCCGGTCGCCGGAGGCGCGCGTGACCGTCAGCCGGTCGCCGGCCGAGAGGTTCCCCTCGAACAGCCGTGCCGCCGGCCGATTGACGACGGCCTCGCGCGCGCCGTTGCGGAACGAGCGCCCCTCGTCGAAGGTCGCGGTCTCGAACGCGGTCGCGTTGGTCGCGGTGACCTGACTTCTCGCGATCGTCTGGTCGCCGTGGCCGATGGCGCTGACCGGGACGATCCCCCTCGGCACGACCCGCTGGACTCCCTCGATAGCGCGCAACTGCCCGAGGTCGTACTCGGTGAACACCGGCTGGCCCGCGCCACTGAAGCCGCTCTCGCCGGCTTCCGCTGCGACGAGGTAGACCTCGTTGGCGCTGGACCCCTCGATCTCGGAGACCACGTCGGCTTTCAGACTCGCGCCGAAGGTGGCGAAGGTGACGACCGCGGCGATCCCGATGACGATCCCGACGACCGTCAGCGCCGCACGGAGCCGATGGGCGCGGAGCGACCGGACGCTGATCCGCAGCGTCTCCGCGGAGTCCATCTACTCGCCCTCCGAGTCCGCGTTCACATTCGTGTCCGTTTCGGTATCCGGGTTCGTTCCAGTCTCCGTGTCGGAATCCGTTCCGGTCTCCGCCGCGACGGTCTCGACGCCCTCGATCTCGCCGTCGCGGAAGTGGACGATCCGGTCGGCGTGTTCGGCGGTGTGGCGCTCGTGCGTGACGAGCAGGATAGTGTTGCCCGCGTCGTGCAGTTCCTCGAACAGCGCCATGATCCGCTCGCCGGTCTCAGTGTCGACGTTCCCCGTCGGTTCGTCGGCCAGCAGGAGCGCCGGGTCGGCGGCGAGCGCGCGGGCGATGGCGACGCGCTGGCGCTGGCCGCCGGAGAGTTCGGTGGGCTGGTGGTCCAGTCGGTCGCCGAGTCCCACGTCGGTCAGCAGTTCCTCGGCGCGCTCGCGGCGGTCCGAGCGACCCCACTCTTGGAACACCAGCGGGAGCGCGACGTTCTCGACGGCGGTGAGCCGCGGCATGAGGTTGAACGTCTGGAAGACGAATCCGACCGTCCGACCGCGGGCCCGCGCCCGTTCGGCCTCCGAGAGCGCGTCGACGTCCTGCCCGTCGAGCCGGACCGTCCCCGCGGTCGGGGTGTCCAGCCCGCCCACGAGATTCAGGAGCGTGCTCTTGCCCGACCCGCTCGGTCCCATCACCGCGGTGTAGGACCCCTCCGAGAGGGTGAGCGAGACGTTCGACAGCGCGTCGACGGTCGCGCCGCCCTCATAAGTCCGCGTCACGTCCGCGAGTTCCACCACGGTCTCGCCGTCCTCGGGCTCCGATCCGGGAGGGGTAACTGTCGGGTCGGGTCCCGTCCCCGTCGCGTCGGTGGCGTCGGTCACACTCGCTTCAAGGGGCGCTCGGAAATCAAACGTTCGCCGGCTCTCGTCGAAGCCGTGCGAGTCCGGTCTCATCTGTTAAGACTCCTTGCCGGTAGTGTTCAGATAAGCCGCCAGAATGAGAGCGATATTTCGAGACAGCGTGAAAGCCCCGAGCCGTTCGACTCGGGCGGTTCGCTGCGCTCCTCGGCCTTCGGCCTGCGGTG
>PXSD01000180.1:2288-5335 GCA_003023165.1 Halobacteriales archaeon QS_9_67_15
CACCGCAACGCAGTGAGGAGCGCAGCGAGCCCCTCGACCGGAGCCAGCGGGGGCTTTCACGCTGTCTGCGGTAGTCGCAGTTGGACTCTTATCTGAACAATGCCTTCTCGCCCGTCCATGTCGTTAAGCGTCTCCAGGCCCAAGCCGCGGTAATGACAGACCAGCGTGGGTCCCTCGCGACGCGCACTGCGCCGCTCGCGGTCGGCGCGGTCCTCGTCGCGCTCCTGGCAGTGGTAGCGGCCGGTGCCCTCCCCGCCGGCGACACAGCGCCCGACGGCGACGAGGTGCTGGACCGCGTCGAACAGCGCTACGACAACGCCGAGACGCTGTCCGGCGACGCGACGGTCACGGTCGAGAACGCCACGACGGAACGGTCAACGAACGTCTCGTTCGTCGTCGACAGACCGAACAGCACGCGCCTCTCGGTAACGCACAACGGGAGCGAGTACGTCGCCGGCACGAACGGCACCGTCGCGTGGGTGTACGACGCCGCGAACGACACCGCTGTCGTCCGCGAGGTTCCGGAAAACGACAGCGGGTGGAACCACTCCGCCGCCCTATACAACCGCTCCGGGGCTACCCACTCCTGGGCCGGCAACGACACCGAGGCCCACGGCAACCGCTCGTGGGCCGCCGAGAACGGAACGTACGCCCACTCGAACGCCTCGGTCGAGGCCTACCTCGACGAGAACGTGAGCGCCGAGGTCCGCGGGACGGAGACGCTCGAGGGAAGCGAAACGTACGTCGTGGGTCTCGAACCCGAAAACGAGTCCTACCGGGGGAACGCCACGCTGTGGGTCGACACCGAGGACTATCGCGTCCACAAAATCCGAACGAGCTACGGCGAGAACGTGACAACCGTTGACTTCGACGGCCTCCAGTTCAACGCCAGCGTCCACGAGAGCACGTTCAAGCCACCGGACGCGGCGACGGTGAACACGGTCTCACAGGAGCGCTACGGGAGCTTCGAGGACGCGCAGGCAAACACGGA
The DNA here is from genome assembly GCA_003023165.1 of Halobacteriales archaeon QS_9_67_15. Classification (GTDB taxonomy): domain Archaea; phylum Halobacteriota; class Halobacteria; order Halobacteriales; family Haloarculaceae; genus Halosimplex. Next base: position 3,280 of record PXSD01000180.1, read on the forward strand.
CCTCGCGCTCCAGCGCCTCGACGCCGAGGAGTACGAGTTCGCCGAGGCCGTCGTCGTCACTTGGAACGGCTGGACGGTGGCGACCCAAGAGTACACGGGCAAAGCGAACGTGAGCGTCGTTGCAACCGAGGACGACGTGCCTCACAGCCTGAACGCCACCGAGGGCGTTAACGTGACCGTCGCCGGTGAGAACGCGACGTACGTCGACCGCGACGACAGGTCGGCCGTCGTCTGGGAGACCGACGGCGTCACGCGCGCGGTGGTCGGTGACCTTCCACGAGCGGATCTGATCGACCTCGCCGAAGCGCTCCGGTGACCTTCGGGGTGCGATCTAGACTCGGTCACTCGAACACTGTGGGTCGCAGCCGCGCTCGTTCGGCCTCGGTGAGTCGGTACGGAGCGAGTTCCGACTGTAGGTCTCCGAGTGCCTCCCGTCGCTCCCGGTGTTCTGCGAGGAAGTCGCCGATCCGCTCGGCGGCGACCGCCTTGAGTTCGCCCGTCAGCAACTCGCCCGAGCGGTAGTCGGCCGCTAACTGCTCGACGCGCTCGTCGTCGGGCTCGAAGAACGTGTGGAGGTACTGGTAGGCCACGTCGACGGACGGGTCGCCGCCGTGTTCGCGGTGCTCGTCGACGTCGACTCGCCCACCCGAGTGTGCGTGCTGCATGGTCTTCTCGCGCACCGTCTCGCGGTCGTCGGTCAACTCGATCGCGGGCGCGTCCGACGAGGCGGACATCTTCCCGGGCCCGTCGAGCGCGGGGAGGAACTTCCCGAGGAGCGCGCCGGGCTTGTCCACGGCGAATCGCTCCTTTGCGGCCACGTCGCGGCAGACCCGGACGTGCGGGTCCTGGTCGACGGCGATGGGGACCAGCGTCGGGTGGCGACCGTGGACGAGCTGGGGCAAGAGGAGGTGTGTGGCCTGCATCGCCGGGTAAAACGAGAGGCCGACGTTCTCGGGCTCGCCGTAGGTCGCGTCGACGGTGGACTGCGTAATGTCAGCGCCAAGGCGTGCGGCCTGCGGGTAGAGTACGCCGGCGTCGAGGCGGTCGACGATGACCCGCGTGCGTTCGGGGTCGAACCCGACCGCGAGGAGGTCCCGGAGGTTCGAGCGCGTGGTGGCTTCGATTTCGTCGAAGCGCAGGTCCGTCGCGTAGAACTTCTCGTCGTCCGAGAGCGGGACATAGACGTGCGCGCCGGTCTCCGCCTGGAGTCGCTTCGCGAGGTAGAAGACGAGGACGTGCCCGAGATGCATCGGTCCCGACGGACCGACGCCGGTGACGACGGAGTGGGTCTCGCCCGCCTCGGCGGCGGTCGGTGAGGCGGTCGGCACCGAACTGTTCGAGCAGTCGGTCGTAGTTGACCGTCCCCGCCACGTCGTACGGTGTGACGATGAACTCGTCGGTGTCGGCGGAGTGGTCGGTGGTCTCGGCAGCGTCGGCTGGCTCGTCGCTGTCGGCTGGCTCGTCGCTGTCGGCTGGTCGGCCGTGCTGTGCTTCGGCTGTGGTGTCGTCGTGCATGTGTGTGGCTGGTCGCGGCAGTAGCTGGCGGGCGAGACCTGCGGGAGAACGAGTGAGCGCCGCGTCCGGACCAGCCGGGTTAGGCCCGACCGACCGCGACCGCGACACTGTCCGCTCTCGACGGAGGCGTGCGCCAGCGCCACGCGAAAGCGGACTCCATGTTCGATTAGGAGTGTTCCGTTCACCTACAAATCTGTTTCGGAACTATGGCGTGGAGTCGGGAGTGCGGAGACAGTAGCGACCGCTGGCAGTACTTCGATCTCGTTCACAAATAGCGTGAAAGCCCCCGATTGCTCCGGTCCCGGGGTCGCCGGCGCGTAGCCCGTCGATTTCGTCCAGCCCGGCCGCCAGCCGCTCGGCGTTGTCGTGGTCCTCGGCGAGCCGCTCGCGGTTCTCCAGGGCATGCAGTCCCGGCGCCGCGACGATGCCGGCCTGCCGCATCCCGCCGCCGAGGCGGGCGAGACCCACTCCGTCGTCACCGGCGTCGGTCCGTCGGGACCGATGCATCTCGGGCACGTCCTCGTCTTCTACCTCGCGAAGC
>PXSD01000181.1:0-3477 GCA_003023165.1 Halobacteriales archaeon QS_9_67_15
CGCCGCCGCGGTCGACGACGACGTCCGCGAGGAACTGGTCCACCTGCCCGCCGTCAGCTACTGGGACGAGGTGCCCGAGCCGTACGCCGACCTGGCCGACGGGGCCGGCATCGACGCCGACACCGCCCGCGACCTCCGTGAGGCCATCGCCCTGGAGGCGTTCTACCAGTCCTACGAGGACAAGCGCGAGCTGATCACGGACCTGCTGTTCGGCGAGAGCGACGGCCCCGGCGGACTCGCGGGCCACGTCAGCGAGCAGTTCCGCGAGAAACTCGACACCGAACTCGAGACCGCAGAGGCCAACCTCGACACGCAGACGCTCGACGACACGAAGGTGGCCGTCCTCGACACGGACGCGTTCACCCACCAGTACGAGTTCCCGCCGACGACACTCCTGCTGGACGAACTCTACCGCCGCCACCGCGACGACCTGGCCGCCGTAATCGGCGTCTCCGATGACGAGCTCCACATCCGGAGCGACCACCCGATCGACGTCCGCGACGTCGCCGACCGCGCCCGCGAATGGGTGCCAAACGCCGGGCTGACCGCCACGTCCGCCCGCGACGGCAAACTCGAATACATCGCCGGCGAGCGCTCGGCCGTCCTCGACACCGTTATCGACGTCGTCGCCGACGAAGTGGCCTGACGACGGACCTTTTTGCCGCTCTCGCTCGTCGCTTCGCCCGTGAGCGATAGCGACCCAACCGACGACACCGACCCGGTCGTTACCGAATCCGACCTCGACTGGAACGAGTACGACCACGGGGAGCGAGCGTTCCGCCGCAAACAACTCGGCGCGGCGGCGGGCGGCGAGGAGCTGGGGACGAGCCTCTACGAACTCGACCCCGGAAAGCGGACCTGGCCGCGGCACTACCACGCCGGTAACGAGGAAGCGGTCTACGTACTCGGCGGTGAGTTGACGCTCTGGCTGGGAAGTGACGATTCGGAGTCGGGCGAGACAGAGCACGTCCTCGAACCGGGCGATTACGTCGCCCTGCCGAGCGGGCCGGACCACGCCCACGAGGTGGAAGCGCGAGGCGAGACCACCGCGCGCTTCCTGGTCGTCTCGACCATGAACGAGCCGGACATGTCCGTTCTGGTCGAACGGGACGCTGCGATGCTGTTCGCGGGCGGCGCGCCCGGTAACTACCACGACCGGTTCATCTCGAAAACGGTCGACCTGGACGCCGAAGTCGACTACTGGGACGAGTAGCGGCCAGTCTCACACCTCCGCCTTTGGATCGAAGACGCCGCGGCGGAGCCCCTCGCGGACGTGGATAGCGATGTCGCTGCTGGGCGCGTGGACCGGGATGAACTGCCCCGGCTTGACGTACCCGCAGACGACCTCCAGTCGCTCCGGAACGCCTCGCGGGCGGTGAAGCGCTCGTCGCCGCACCCGTTCGGTGTCGAAATCGGTGACGCACATGCATACGGGGGATGATGACTCACGGATAGAAACCGCTGCCGCCGAACCGGGTTTCCGTCGCTAGAACCGTAGCGACACGCTTATTCGCCGCAGGGACGGATCCTCGATAACGCGATGAGCACCGAGACGCCGGACACGACGGAGGCCGACGCGGACGAACCCGAAGCGTTCCTGCAGGCCTGCCGGGAGCTGGTCGACCGCATCCTCGCCGGCGAGATCGAGAAAGACGACGTGGAGCGGGCGAAAAAGGAGGTCTGTGGCAAGTACTCCTCGCCGAAGGTTCCCAGGAACTCGGACCTGATCGACTTCGGGCCGGAGGAGCGCCGCGAGGAACTGGAGGAGGTCCTCCAGCGCAAGCCCGTCCGCACCGCCTCCGGCGTCTCGCCCGTGGCGATCATGACCTCGCCGAAGCGCTGTCCTCACGGGAAGTGCCTCTACTGTCCCGGCGGCCCGGACTCGGAGTTCTCCTCCGCGCAGTCCTACACCGGCCACGAGCCAGCCGCGGCCCGCGGCGTGCAAAACGACTACGACCCGTACGGACAGGTCCGACTGCGGCTCGAACAGCTCCGTCAGATCGGTCACCCGGTCGACAAGGTGGAACTCATCCTGATGGGCGGGACGATGACCGCCCGGAGCCACGACTACCAGGAGTGGTTCGTCAAGCGCGCGCTGGAGGCGATGAACGAGTACGACCCGACCGGGACTCCCCAGCCCGCGGAGGACGAGAGCTTCGCGCAGGACCCCGAGGAGTACGACTTCAGTTACGTCGAGGACGTGATCGCCGAGAACGAGACAGCCGAGGTTCGCAACATCGCGACCACGTTCGAGACAAAGCCCGATTGGTGTGACCCCGAGCAGATCGACCGGATGCTCGCCCTCGGGGCGACGAAGGTCGAAGTGGGCGTCCAGACCACCTTCGAGCGGGTCAACCGCGAGATGCACCGCGGCCACGGCACGCAGGACGCCATCGACGCCAACCGACGCCTCCGCGATTCGGGGTTCAAAGTCGGGTTCCACATGATGCCCGGCCAACCGGGGATGTCGAAGGAGATGTGTCTGGAGGACTTCCGGCGCATCTTCGAGCACACCGACTGGCGACCGGACTTCCTGAAGATCTACCCGACCCTGGTCGTCGAGGGGACGGCCGTCTACGACTCGTGGCACCAGGGGGAGTTCGAGCCGCTCGACAACGACGAGGCCGCCGAGTTGGTCGCTGAGATCAAGTCGATGATACCGGAGTACACCCGTCTCCAGCGCGTCCAGCGGGACATCCCGGCGGAGTTCATCGACGGCGGCGTCTGGAAGTCGAACCTCCGACAGCTCGCCCGCCAGCGCATGGACGAGCACGGCTGGACGTGCGACTGCATCCGCTGTCGCGAGGTCGGCCACCACGAGGAGACGCCCAACGAGATCACCCTGGACACGGACGTGTACGAAGTCGCAGGCGGGACGGAACACTTTATCAGCTTCGAGGACCGCGAGAAGGACATCCTCGTCGGCTTCTGTCGCCTGCGGTTCCCGAACGACCCCGTCCGCCGCGAACTCGCGGACGCGGCGGTCGTCCGAGAGCTCCACGTCTACGGGAGCGAGGTCGGCGTCGGTAGCGAGGCGCAGAGCGCCTCGAACGCGAGCGGCGACGCCGCGAGCGACGACGAATTCCAGCACAAGGGGTACGGGAAGCGGCTGCTCCGCGAGGCCGAGCGGCTGACCGCCGACGCGGGGTACGGCAAGCTGGCCGTCCTCTCCGGCATCGGCGTCAGGCAGTACTACCGCCAGAAGCTCGGCTACAAGCAGGACGGCCCGTACGTGAGCAAGCGGCTGTGAGGGTGGATTCGAGCGCTCACGCCTCCGGCGGTGACGTTTCCTCGGGCGGCGTCGATGCATCCTCGTTCTCGGCGTAACTGCCGTAGTCCATCTCGGCCCAGTAGAGTTGTCCCTCGTACACAACGACGTAGTACCCGTAGTGGTCGTCCTGGACGACGGACTCGTGGTCACGGAACCGCTCGACCAGTGACGCGAAGCCCTCGTTGTCGTCGTCCTCGATGTAGTTG
>PXSD01000181.1:3716-8687 GCA_003023165.1 Halobacteriales archaeon QS_9_67_15
CCCCGTATCGGACCGCGTCGTACGCTTGCGTGGTCACCAGTACCGAAGAATCGGCCTCGGTCTCGTTGTAGACCTGCTCCGCACCGAAGTCGTACCCGGGCTGGAGGCGTTTTTCGGGCATATCGGCTCGTTCGACGAGTTCGGACACCACCGCTTTGTCGACGGCGGGCAACTGGTCGTGGTCGACCACGTCGCCCTCGACCGACGAGGCGTTGTAGTCGATACGGATGTCAGCCCGATAGCCGGGCTCGGTCCCGGTTTCGGCATACGAGATGTCGTAGAACCGGCCGTCGTGACGGAACGGGAGCGGTTCGTCGACCGGCGGACGCTCGGCGACCGTCGCCGCGGAGCCGTTCTCGATCGCATCACGGACGAGCGCCCGGTCGGCCTCGGATTCGCTGGCGACGCTCTCGCTCGCTTCCGCCGCCAGACCAGCGTCGTCCACCGACTCCATGCTGAGCGACCCCGCGGCAGAACAGCCGGCAGTGACTGCGAGGAAGGCGACCAGCACGAGTCCGAGAACGATTCGTTTGTCCATGTCATTCTCTCCGCTCGCTACGTATGAACCCCTTGTGGACGGCCAAACGTCGATTTGTGTTACCGGCCGGGCGACGTGTCACTGCGTTTGCTGCCGTTCACACACCATTACTGCGGCAGTATTCCCCGATTATCGAGCCGTACTGTTTTACTCCGATGTCCCCAACAGTCGGTATGACCACTCGACTCGCGGAGGGGGTCTGGCTGCTCGACCTCGGACTCGTCCCCCCGCTCGCGACGAACGGGTTTCTGGTCGATGACGGGACGGTCACGCTCGTCGACCCCGGACTCCCGTGGAACCGTCCGTCGCTCTCGGCCGAGTTGGGCGAGGTCGGGTACGGGATCGCGGATATCGACCGCGTCTTTCTCACGCACCACGACATCGACCACACTGGTGGTCTGGGTGCCCTGCAGGGGAGGTTCGACGGCCCGGTGTACATCGGCGCGGCTGACCTGGCCTTGGGTCGCGGCGAGAGCAGGCCCAGACTGCTCCATCACAAGGGGTTGTTCCACCGCGTAGCGCGGCGGCTGTTTCCGTTGCCGGCGGAGATGGACGTCCGCGGCGTCGAGGACGGCGACGAGATCGGCCGGTTCACGGCGTACCACACACCGGGACACAATCCCGGCCACACCGTCTTCGTTCACGACTCGGGCGTCGCGTTCCTAGGCGACCTCGTCTGGGAGAGCGACAGGCGACTGACGACGCCTATCCGGTTCGATTCGTACGACACGGCGGAGGTCGCGGAGAGCATCCGGTCGTTCGTCGAGCGAGTCCCTCCCTTCGATGTGGCCGCGATGGCACACGGGACGCCGCTGATACGTGACGGGCACGCCGCGCTGCTCGACTGCTCGGTACGGCTCCGGACCGACTGGAAGTGAGTGCCTGGGGCAGTTGCGCGTCCGTGATCGCCGATCCGGGAGGCGATTACGTCGACTGGAGCGCCGAGGCCGGAACCGCGCGTTCGACGCGTTTCGTCGCCGCGTCGTAGTCCACCAGTCCTACCTCGTCGAGCAACGGGAGGTGAACGTGGTGGAGTTCGACCGCGACAGCGTCGCTATTGGTGTCCTCGTCGGCTGCCGCGTCCGTCTGGTCGGCGTCGGTCTCCGCGGCTGCCACGGCAGACACAAGATCCGCCAGCGTCGCCGCTTCGGGCTCGTCCGCGAGGGCCCGAACTGCGGTCTTTCGCCGCTCGTTCGATAGGACTCGATGTCGCTCTTCGGTCGTCAGTTCGGCGTTCGATGCTTCGTCTGGGTCGACTGCGATGTTCGATTGGGACATGGTTGGTGTCAGATCGCGTCCGGTCATCGCCGGCTCGTGTTCTACTCAATGCCCCGTTCCCGAGTAAGGCTTCGCTAAAACTGATTAGGTCCAATATGGGGAACAGACGTGACAGGCGACCAGTTGTCGCCTCCAGTTGGTGATCAGAACGATACGGTTGAATCGGCTTACTCCATCAGTACGTACCTTCTACGGCAGATTCTCGCCCTCCGCCGGCGGAGGACTCAAACGGATCGCCCTCCCCGCACGGAAGAAGATGGTTCGACAGGGCTTTCCTCTCGAACACAGACGTTCATGTATGGACAGAAAGCGGGAACTGACGAGCGTGGACCTCGCGGCGCTCGCGGGCGAACTATCGGTCTACGAGGGCGCGGGCGTCGGGAAGGTCTACCTTTACCCCAACGCGGACCTGTTGCGGTTCCGGATGCGCCACTACGACCACGGCCGCACGGAGTTGCTCGTCGAGGTCGGGGAAAACAAGCGCGTCAACGTGGCCGAACCGGACCACGTTCCGGAGGCACCCGACCGACCGCCCAACTTCGCGATGATGCTCCGAAACCGACTACAGGGGGCCGAGCTCACCGACATCTCGCAGTTCGAGTTCGACCGCATCCTGGAGCTGACCTTCGAGCGCGACGACGAGACGACGCGCGCGGTCGCCGAACTGTTCGGCGACGGCAACGTCGCGATCCTCGACGGGACCGGCGAAGTCATCGACTGCTTGGAGACGGTCCGACTGAAGTCCCGGACGGTCGCCCCGGGCGCGCAGTACGAGTTCCCGAGCGCGCGGTTCAACCCGCTCGGCGTCGGCTACGACGCCTTCGAGGCGCGGATGCGCGACTCCGACTCCGACCTCGTGCGGACGCTCGCGACGCAGCTCAACTTCGGCGGGCTCTACGGTGAGGAGCTCTGCACGCTCGCCGGCGTCGACTACAACGTCCCCATCGAGGAGGCGACCGACGAGCAACTGCGCGCGCTCTACGACGCCGTCCGACGGCTGGCCGACCGTCTCGCCGACAGCGACCTCGACCCGCGGGTGTATTACGAACTCTCGGACCCCGACGCAGAGGACCCGACCGACGAGGACGGTGAGATCGACGGCCAGCGCGTCGACGTGACGCCGATCCCGCTGGCGGAGTACGACCAGCGATACGGCGAGCCGTTCGACTCGTTCAACGCCGCGCTCGACGACTACTTCACGTACGCCAGCGACGAGGACGAGGACGGCGCGAGCGAGAGCGCCGGGCAGAGCCAGCGCCCCGACTTCGAGTCGGAGATCGCCAAGAACGAGCGGATCATCGAGCAGCAGCAGGGAGCTATCGAGGACTTCGAGGCACAGGCCGACCGCGAGCGGGAGAACGCGGAACGACTGTACGCGCACTACGACCTGGTCGACGACATCCTCTCGACGATCCAGGAGGCCCGCCGGGCGGACCACTCGTGGGACGACATCGAGGAGCGATTCGCCGAGGGCGCCGAGCAGGGGATCCCCGCTGCCGAAGCCGTCCAGTCGCTGGACGGCAGCGAGACCGCGGTCACGGTCGAGATCGATGACGAGCGTATCCCCCTCGACGCGACCGACGGCGTCGAGAGGAACGCCGACCGCCTCTACAAGGAAGCCAAGCGCATCGAGGGCAAAAAGGAGGGCGCCGAGGAGGCCATCGCACGGACCCGGAAGGAACTGGAGGCAGTCAAGGCGCGCCGCGACGAGTGGGAGGCCACGGAGGCGGGCGACGGTGCCGGCGGCGCCGGTTCCGATGAGGACTCGGACGACGAGAGCGAAGACGAGCCGACCGACTGGCTGACCGAACCGTCGGTCCCGGTCCGGCAGTCCGAGCACTGGTACGAGGACTTCCGTTGGTTCCACACGAGCGACGGCTTCCTCGTCATCGGCGGGCGCGACGCCGAGGACAACGAGGCGCTCGTCGAGAAGTACCTCGACCGCGGCGACCGCTTCTTCCACGCGCAGGCCCACGGCGGCCCGGCGACGGTCCTCAAGGCCACCGGCCCGAGCGAGTCCTACGACGACGACGTGGATATCCCCGAATCGAGCAGACGGGAAGCCGCCCAGTTCGCGGTCTCGTACTCGTCGGTCTGGAAGGACGGGACGTTCGCCGGCGACGTGTACGAGGTCGGCCCCGACCAGGTGTCGAAAACGCCCGAGAGCGGCGAGTACCTCGAGAAAGGCGGGTTCGCCATCCGCGGCGACCGCACGTACTACGAGAGCACCGAGGTCGCCGTGAGCCTCGGGATCACCTGCGAACCGGAAACGCGCGTCATCGGGGGTCCCCCCGCGGCCATCGAACCGGCGGTCGAGACGGCCATCGAAGTCGAACCCGGCCGCTACGCGCAGAACGACATCGCCAAGCGGCTCTACCGCGAGTTCAAGGACCGGTTCGCCGACGACTCGTTCGTCCGCAAGGTCGCCAGTCCCGACCGCATCCAGGAGTTCCTCCCGCCCGGCGGCAGTCGGACGACCGACGACTGATACGGATTATTGTAGATTATTTCCGGATAGCGCCGACCCCGGGGTCGGTGCGTCCCGGTAAATCGCTACAATAATCCGTATGACGGGTGGACTGGGTCCCCGCCCTCGCCGAAACATATTTGTCGTCGAGTGCTAACGTTCGTCATGGCAGAGGCAGCGCTACACGCCGTCGTACTGCTCGTCCTCGTCTTCGTTCCCGCGCTGAGCTTTCTCGGACTCTTTCGACTGATCGACTACGTGGCGGACGACGAGTTAGTGGCGCGCGTCGAGAACGGAGAGTTCCAGTCGGGGTCTCCGACGAGACGGGACGGCGCAGTGAGGCCGGAGCAGTCCGGAGTGGTGAAACCGGAGCAGTCTGAGCCGGTTACGTACTCGGGTACCGACGGGACGCGCTGTCGAAAGTGCGGCGTCGACAACTGGGACGGTGCGACCTACTGCCGGAACTGTCTGCAGGGACTCCCGTGAGCGCGTTCGCCCGAGAACCAGTCGTCTCCCGGCCTCAGTTCCGCGGTTCGACGCCGACGACGTCGTAGCCGGCCTCGCCGACGCTGTCGAGCAGCCCCTCCTGGTCGATGTCTGCTTCGTAGTAGAAGACGACATCGAACGTGCCCTCGCGGAGCAGTTGCTGGCACTCCCAGACGAACTCGTCGCCGTCGAGCGTGAGCCC
>PXSD01000181.1:8714-9301 GCA_003023165.1 Halobacteriales archaeon QS_9_67_15
TCGAGCGTCGCCTCGTGGAGCGTCGGCTCCTCGTCGCCGGTGATCTCGGTGTGGACGACCAGTCCGAGCAGTTCGATCTCGCCGGGTTCGAGGAGTGCCTGTGCGCGCTGGTAGAGGTCGGAGTCGACCGTGTCGGCGTCGCTCATTACCGGCCCGTCGCACCCGCTGGGTCTTGTGTCCCACGGTATCGCGCCGGCAAAGACCGCGTCAAGCGACGCTGATCGCCGAAGATATTCGGGGACGGCGAGCGAACGCGGTGGCTCGCCGTCGGTGACGGACCTGCCGCGGGATGCGGCGGAATCCGTTGTCGAGGCCCGTTACAGGCGCTCGAGGTTGGTCGCTCGCGGGCCCTTGTCGGCCTGCTCGATGTCGAACTCGACTTCCTGCCCCTCCTCGAGGTCAGGACCGCCGACGTCCTCCATGTGGAAGAACACGTCTTCCTCAGCGTCGTCCGTATCGATGAAGCCGTAGCCGCCGGTGTCGTTGAAGAAGTCGACCTTCCCTTTCGCCATGGTCAGAGTCGCTCCAGGTTCTCGGCGCGCGGGCCTTTGTCTGCCTGAACGATGTCGAACTCGACTTCCTGCCCC
>PXSD01000181.1:9456-20662 GCA_003023165.1 Halobacteriales archaeon QS_9_67_15
GTATCGCCGCCGTCGCGGTCGGATAGCTGCGACCGGCAGGACGCGCCGGGCGCGACGACGGTGTCGCCGGGGCTGTCGTCGACCTGGTCGAAGAGGATCCGACCGATCGCCTTGCTCATCGAGTAGTGTTCGGCCTCGTAGCCGAAACTGCCGGCCATGCCGCAACAGCCGGAGTCGAGCGCGTCGACCTCGTAGCCCGCACGGCGGAGGACGCCGACCGCGTGGTGGTCCTTCTTGGTCGCCTTCTGGTGGCAGTGGCCGTGATAGGTGAGCGTCTCCGCGGTCGCGTCGAACTCGATCACGTCGTCGAGTCGGTGACGGTCGACGTACTCGCAGACATCGTAGGCGTTGGCCGCGACCGTCTCGGCGGCCTCGCCCGAGAGCAGGTCGAGATAGTCGTGCTGGAACATGACCGCGTCGGACGGTTCGACGACGACGAGGTCCCACTCGCCGGCCAGTCTGTCGACCATCGCGTCGACGTTCTGCTCGGCGCGCTCGCGGGCGGTGTCGAGGAAGCCCTTGGAGTGGGCGGCGCGGCCGCTCGCGGTCACGTCGTCGGGCACGTCGACGTGGACGCCGGCCGCTTCGAGGACCCGCACCGCCGCCTTCCCCGCCTCGGGGTTGCTGTAGTTCGTGTACGTGTCGGGGAAGACCAGCGCCTTGCGTTCGGCGTCGGCCGCGGGGACGCCCGCGTCGCGACCGGCGAACCAGTCGACGAACGACTCGCGCTCGAACGTCGGGAGCGTCCGCTCGCTCGCGATGCCGAGCAGTCGTTCGGTGACGACCCCGCTCCCGGGGAGCTTCTGGAGCCAGTTCGAGACGGGGGCCGTCGCGCTCCCGAGCGCACTCACTGTGTCGACGTTCGCGAACAGGCGCTCGCGCAGGGAGGTCCCGTGTTCCTCGTGGTGGGCGTGTTCGACTTCGGCCTTGAGCTTCGCCATATCGACCTCGCTCGGACAGTCCTTCGCACACCCCTTGCAGCCGATACAGAGGTCCATCACCTCGCTGACGAACTCGTCGTCGGTCGGGTCGTCGGGCAGGTCGCCGCTCATCGCCTGTCTGAGCATGTTCGCCCTGCCGCGCGTGGCGGTGACCTCCTCGTCCGCGGCGCGATAGGTCGGACACATCACGCCGCCGGTCGTGTCCTGGCCGCCGCGACAGCCCCCACAGCCGTGGCAGAGTTCGACCATCCCGGCCATCCCGTTATCGTTGTCCCACTCCAGCGTCGGCTCGAACGTCGCGTCGAACGTGTACTCGGGGTCGAACCGAAGGTTCTCCGTCATCTCCACCGTGCGGGCGCGTTCCGGCGCGTCGCCGTCTTCGACCGTCGCGGCGTCGACGCCGACCACCTGTCCCGGATTGAGCAGCCAGTCCGGGTCGAACGTCGCCTTGATCTCCCGGAAGAGGTTCCAGACCTCCTCGCCGTACAGCTTCCGGTTCCACTGGGTGCGGGCGCGGCCGTCACCGTGTTCGCCCGAGACCGACCCCCCGTACTCGGCGACGAGGTCGGTCACCGCGTCGGCGATGGACTCCATCGCCTCGACGCCTTCGACGGACTTCGTGTCGATCAGCGGTCGGATGTGGAGACAGCCGGGTCCCGCGTGGGCGTAGAAGCTCGCGTACGTGTCGTGGTCGCGCAGGACGGCCTGGAACTCTGCGACGAACTCCGGGAGGTTCTCGGGCGGGACCGCCGTGTCCTCGATGAAGCTTCCGTGTTTCTCGTCGGTCGTCCGCGAGAGCAGGATCGGAAGACCGCTCTTTCGGAGTTTCCAGAAGCGCGCGCGCTCGGCGTCGTCGTGGGCCTCGCGCGCCGCGAACGCTCGGGCGGGGGCGTCGGTCGTCGCGGCGGCCCCGTCACTGGGCTCGACCTCGGCCGCGAACCCCGCGCTCCGAGTCCCCGCGTCGGCGGGTTCACCGGCCGCGTCTGTCGCCGGTAGTCGGTCGGCCAGCAGGTCCGCGACGCGTTGTCGCCCCTCGGCGTCGGTCTCCGCGTAGAACTCCACGAGCAGGACCGAGCCCGTTCCCTCCGGGAGCACGGAGTCGACGAGGTCGCCGAACTCCTCGGTGTCTCCGGCCAGGTCGAGGAGCACGTCGTCCAGCACCTCGACGGCCGCGGGGTCGTGTTCGAGGATCGGCTGGATGTCTTCGAGCGCCTCGAGGAGCGTCTCGTAGGTCAACAGCGCCAGCCCCTTGGTTTCCGGGACCGGTTCGAGGGAGACCGTCGCCTCCGTGACCACGCCGAGCGTCCCCTCGCTCCCGGCCAGCAGTCGGGCCACGTTGACGGTCGCCGAGTCGCCGTCAGGGCCGTCGGAACTACCTTCGGTGGCCTCGGCGTCGAGCGCCGCCCGGGCCTCCGCGACGAATGCGTCGAGGTTGTACCCCGAGACGTTCCGCTTGAGTTCCGGGAACGCCGCTTCGACGCTCTCGATCTCCTCGTCGACGATCCGCGCGAGGACGGCGTAGATGCGGGATTCCAGCCTGCCGTCGGAGTCTGCCCGCTCCCGCAGTCCCTCGAGCGTCACCTCGCCGAACCGGGTGACGCTCCCGTCGGCGAGGACGACTTCGCACTCCTCGACGTAGGCGTCAGTCTTGCCGTACTGGAGCGAGTGTGCCCCCGTGGAGTTGTTGCCGATCGCGCCACCGAGGGCGGACTTGTCGCCCCACGCGGGGTCCGGCGCGAACTTCAGGTCGTGAGCGGCGAGTTCGGCGTTCAGTTCGCCGAGGACCGCGCCCGGTTCGGCGCGGGCCAGTCTCGCGTCCGGGTCGACCGAGAGCACGCAGTCCATGTGTCGCGTGAAGTCGAGGACGACCGCCTCGTTGACCGCCTGACCGGCGAGCGAGGTCCCGCCCCCGCGAGGCAGGACGGGGATTGACCGCTCGGCGCAGTAGGAGACTACGGCCGAAACGTCGGCGGTCGACTCCGGGTAGACGACGCCGACGGGCGTCACCTCGTAGATGCTCGCGTCCGTCGCGTAGAGTTCTCGCGAGTAGTCGTCGAACCGGACCTCGCCCGACACCTTGTCCCGGAGGTCGGCGACCAACCCCGGTCGCGCCACCGCGTCGGCCGCGTAGTCGTAGTCCGCCCGCGGGTCCCCTGCGGGGTCGGACTCCGACCGGTCACTCGTTCCCATGCCCGACGGCTATGCGTCTCCCGGAATTAAACCCATGCTTTCGGCTGACGTCGTGCTTGCGTGCGGCGAGGCGAGCGGCCCTCGCGTCGACCGCCCGCCTCGGCGGCAGAATGCGAGATGCGGCCACTCGGTGCGAAGTGGCCGGTCCGATGTCACAACCGGAATGTCAGCGGCTGGCAGTGGTAGTCGGCTATCGATACCGCTTCGGTCGACCCCGGTAGCAGGGTAGGCCGGGGCGGTTCGTCGCAATGTCAGACGATCGCTCGGGTCTCGTACCAGGGATCACCCGGCGTCGTTCGGCTGCGTAGTCGGGCGCTCTCGCGCACCGACACCGCGTTTTACGCGTGTTTTCTATATCGTATAAGTCTTGTCTATAATAACTGTACTACTCCCTAATATCGATTATTCGTCCATGTACTCTATGATAGCACGTTGTCCGCACCACCTCGCCATCGCGTTCCGTGGGTCAGGCTGTCGGTTTCGGTCTCTCCGAGCGAGCGACGGTCGTCGTCTGCCCCCGAGCTAATAGAACACGCAGTGCAGACGGTCGTCGCGACGAAAGAAGGGTCCACTCGGGCGGAACGGCAAGAAGACGTAGCCGTCGGAACGGTCGGTTAGAACTCGCGCCAGTCGGAGGGCTGGCCGGCGAGGCCGAGAACGCGGGCTTCGCGGCGACTGTCGTTGTCGCGGATCTCGATCATGCCGTCGAACGCCTGTTTGATCACCTGGAGAGTCTGGTCGTCGTGGGCGCTGGAGTCGATCGTGAAAACACCGAGGTACCCCGCGGAGTCGAACCGCGAGGAGAGGACGTGACAGAACTTGAAAACGGCCTTGCGGTCGGTGTAGGTCAGCATCGTGGAGAGCGACGTCAGCGCGAACCGACCGCTGTCGGCACCGTTGTTGTGGAGATACTCGAGACACTCGGTGATGCCGATCCCGATCCCGGTCAGGTCGCCCGGCGAGGAGACGTGGTAGACGTAACTCCCCGACTCGGTGGCTTCTCCGCGGCGGCTGCCGTCTCCGCGGCAGTCGACGGCGCTGACCGTCGACGGGCCCCCGTCGGGGGCGCGCTCCAGAACGTCGTCGATGACGTTCATAGCGCTGTCGCCAGTCGTGACCGCGAGCGTCCCCTGTCCGTCGCTCGCGCCGTCAGCCAGCAGCGACAGCGCGAGGTCTTCCTTCCCGCTCATCGCGGGACCCGAGACGAGGATGTTCGACCCTGACCGAACCGACTCGAGCGCGTCGAACTCGAGGACGTCTGTCAGGTCGTACACCGCCTCTGTGTCGCTACTCCTCGACATCGCTCAACCCCCGAAGTGTCGCGATGAAGTCCTCGTCGTCATCGATGCCACCGAGCGTGTCTCCGAGGTCCGTTTCGAGGTTGTCGACCCTGTCCCGGAGGTCGACGTACGCCTCGTTGTCGGCGAGTTCGGCGGTGCTCTTCGTCGCTTCCAGCGTCGCCTGTTTCTCGACCAGCGAGTAGTACTCCTGTAACAGGTCGTCGTACTGAGACCGTTTGAGGAGGTTCTCGACCGTCTCGTGGAGTTGCTCGCTCCGGATGGGCTTGCAGAGGTACGCGTCGAACCCCATCTCGAGGATGTCGAAGTCCGGTTCGACCGCCGTGACCATCGCGACGCGACAGTCCAGCCCCCGCTCGCGGATCCGCTCCAGCGCTTCGTCGCCCGAGAGACCGGGCATCATCCGGTCGAGCAAAACCACGTCGACCGTCTCGTCGAGTTCTGCCAGTCCCTCGTCGCCGCTCTGGGCCATCCTGACCTCGTACTCGTCGGCGAGCCAGAGGTTGTACGTCTCGGCGACGTCAGGCTCGTCTTCGACGATGAGCACGACTGGCATTTCCGATCCTGTCATCTGCTCTCTACGCCGTCGTTGTCGTTCATTACACATAGCCCTATGGGTCCGAGTACCGCGCCTGATAGCGAACAGCGGCGCGATTTCGGCGTCTCGTATCGCCAGTGTCAGCTCGACCGCTCACGACCGACGAGCGCGCTCGGCCGGCACGAACGAACCGGTATGCTCTCCCCGCGGGACCCCCACTGTTCGTCTATGGTCGAGAACGTCGCGCAGGGACAGCAGGTCTTCACGAGTAACGCCTTCCTCGTCACGGGTGACCGGACGGTGCTGGTCGACGCCGGGAGCGAGTTCGACGCCGTCGCCGAGGTCCGCGAACGCGACGCCGCGCTCGACGCACTCGTCCTCACGCATACGCACTCGGACCACGTCGGGAACGCCGCCGACCTGGTCGACGCCTTCGACGTCGACGTGTGGGGGTTCGACGCGGACCACGAGCTCGTCGACCACGCCGTCGACGACGGCCGGTCGGTCCGACTCGGCGACCACAGCTACGAGGCGCTCCACACCCCGGGACACAAGGACGACCACCTTTGCTTCTACGCCGCCGACCCCGGAACCCTCTTCGCCGGCGACCTCGTCTTCGCGAACGGGAGTTTCGGTCGCACGGACCTCGCCGAAGGCGACCGCGACGTGCTCGTCGAGAGCATCGAGTCCCTCCGCGACACCGTCTCGCCCGACCTCGCCGAGATGCACACCGGCCACGGCCCGAGCGTCACCGGTGACCCCTACAGCCACATCGAGGCGGCCCTCCGCGCGGCGAAGTTCTGACCGCTTCGCTGCCGATGGGCGTCCAGTTACCGGTCGAACGCCGTCGCGAGGACGGCGTCGTAAGCATATTCGTAGGCCGCTGCGACGGCGGCCGGATCGGACCGCTGGTCGGCCGACAGCGGCGGCAGTCGCGCCTCCGTGGCAGGGTCGACGAGGCCGGTCACGTCGCCGACTCGCTCCTCTAACTGGCCCGCTTCGGGGCCGCCGCTGGCGACCGCACAGCCCTTCGCGTAGCGGTCGCCATCGAAGACGCGGACGCGGCCGGGGTCGACCACGGCGACCGCGTCGGGGTCGATCTCGCGGAACGGCCGGGCCACGTCGGCGTAGGACTCGACGACCGCCCGCTCGGTCGCTTCCACGTCGGCCAGCAGGTCCCGCTGTGCCGGGAGGTGCCGGTCGGCCATCAGGTCGTTGAACGCGCCGACCGAGGACACGCGCGGCGCGTCAGCCAGCGGGAGGGCCTCCGTGACGGACGGGGGGAGTTCGATGGTCCCGTTGACGACGAACTCGCCGCCGACGCGGTCGACGAGGAACTCGCGGTCGGTCTCTCCGAGCAGGCCCGTTCCGCTCCCCGGCGACGGTCGCCAGAGTCGGTGGACGGCGTTGATAGCTTCGGGTTCGACGGACGCGGCGCTGGCAGCGGCGAGTTTCCGCGCGTCCTTCCCGTAGAGTCTGCCGTCGGCCGTGGCCGTGCGGCAGTCGTCGTGGTCGAACCAGTAGTCGTTGCCGGCGCGTGGCTTGAACCCGACGGCGTCGGTCCGTCCGACCAGTCCGGTGGAGAAGGTGGTCTTGCCGGCGTCGACGCGAGTGCCGCCGGTGACCAGGAGCCTCATTGCTCGGCGGAGTCGGCCGGTCCGACGCCGGGCGCCAGGCCGTAGTAGCCGGGCTCGGACTCGCGCTCGGGTTCCGCGAAGACGAACTGCTCGCTGTGGCCCATCATCCACGGGATCGCCCAGTCGAGCAGGACGTTCTCCGTCTCGACGTCCAGTTCGGTGTCGGAGTCGACGCCCTGCAGGAGCCGTCCGACCTCGTAGATCGTGTACATCTCGTCGGCGTCGAGGACCTCCGCCGGTTCCCGAAATTCGAGCGGCCGCAGGTCGTCGAAATCGTCTTTCGGTCGTGGCATGTCCCGCGATACGACGGAGCCCGGAGTAAATGGACCGATCCGACCCGAGACCGGCAGCGGTGGACCACCGGCCGTCACGCAGAATCGCTATCGCCGTGATGTCACCGGACTCTCCGCCACTCCGGATGTCAACAGGCTATAATTTGAACGAATGTGCGATGGTCGAGGGGCTGGTCACGTACCGGGTCTGGCTACCGGTCGCAACGGTCGTCTCCGGGGCCACGGCGTGGACCACGTGGTCGAACGAGGACAAGCGCGGAGCAGCGGCGCTCGTGGTCGTACCGGATGCAGAGTGTCTCTGGGCCGCGAGTACGCTCGCCGGGTCGATTCTGGCGGGGACGGAACTGGCGCTCGCATCGACGTGGTCTTCGGCGAAAAAACGGTGACGGTGGACTGACTCGTCGTTACTCGACGCGACCGACGACCTTCGAGTACTCCTCTGCGGCCTTGTCCCAGTCGACGACTTCGAAAAAGGCGTCGATGAAGCTGCCGCGGTCGGGGCCGTAGTCGTAGTAGTAGGAGTGCTCCCAGACGTCCAGCGCCAGCACCGGGTGTGCACCCCACAGCGCGCCCTGGTCGTGCTTGTCGACGGCGACGTTCCGGAGCTGTTTGGCGACGGGGTCGTAAACCAGCAGCGCCCAGCCACCGGCAGCGGACGCGGCGGCCTCGAACTCGCCCTTCCAGCCCTCGTAGGAGCCGAAGTCTTCCTCGATGCGGTTGCGGAGGTCCCCCTCGGGCTCGCCGCCACCGTTCGGGTCCATGTTGTCCCAGAACAGCGTGTGGAGATAGTGCCCACAGCCGTTGTGGGTGACGTTGCCCAGCGCGCCGGCGGTCGCCGAATAGTCACTCGACTCGCGGGCGTCGGCGAGCGTCTCCTCGGCGGATTCGAGCCCGTTGACGTACCCCTGGTGGTGGGTATCGTGGTGCCACGTCAGCACCTGTTCGCTGATGTGCGGCTCGAGGGCATCGTAGTCGTACGGGAGCGGTGGCAGCTCGGGATCGGAATGTTCTGGCATAGATATCCCTCCGTTTCGACGGTAGGCTGGATACCTGTTAAACGTTGAGGAACTGGATGTGAACACACCGCACACGCGATGGCGGAGAACCGGTCCTCGACTCGGAACAGAGCGAGATCCGGTCGACTCCCCGGTCAGACCGACTCATCAGGTGTTCGGAGTGTCTGTCTCACTCCCGACTGACACCCGCCGGCGGACCGCTCGTCCGGCTCAGTCGCCGCGTGCGGTCTCGAACATCTCGATGGCCTGCTCGCGACGCTGGCTGTGGTCGACGATGGGGTCCGGGTACTCCGGCGCGAGCATCTGTCGCCGACCGGCGTCGAGTTCGTGCCACTCGTGGACCGCGTCGGCGGGCACGTCACGGAGTTCGGGGACGTACTCGCGGATGTATTCGGCGTCGGGGTCGTAGCGCTCGCCCTGGGTCATCGGGTTGAAGATGCGGAAGTACGGTTGCGCGTCGGTCCCCGTCGATGCGGCCCACTGCCAGCCGCCGTTGTCGTTGGCGGTGTCGTGGTCGACCAGTTTCTCCCGGAACCAGTCGTACCCCTCGCGCCAGTCGATCAGCAGGTCTTTCGTCAGGAACGACGCGACGATCATCCGTACTCGGTTGTGCATGTACGCCTCCGCACGGAGCTGGCGCATCCCGGCGTCGACGATCGGGTAACCCGTCTCCCCGTCTTTCCACGCCTGGAGCGTCTCGGGGTCGTGGTTCCAGCCGATCGGTCGCTCGTACTGCTTGAAGTTCTCGGTGACGACGCTCGGATCGTCCCAGAGGACGTGGCTGTAGAACTCCCGCCAGGCGAGCTGTGACTCGAACTCCTCGGCGGAGTCGCGATCGACACCCTCGACTGCGCGCTTCGCCTCGGTGACGGCGTCGTGGACCTCACGAATCCCGATCGTCCCGAACTTCAGGTGGGCGGAGAGCCGCGAGGTGCACTCATCGGCGGGGTAGTCACGCCGGTCGTCGTAGTCGTAGATGTCGTCCTCGTAGAACGCCCGGAGGAGGTCGCGAGCCGTCTCCGTCCCGGCGGGCGGCACGTCGGCTTCGGGCTCATCGAAGCCCAGATCGGCGAGTGTCGGGAGCGGGTCGTCGTCGGAGACGTCGGCGAGGGCGTCGGCCGTCGGCGGGTCGGCGGGGTCGTCCGTCTCGCGGTCGCGCCACTTCTTCCAGAAGTAGGTGAACACGGAGTACACCTCGCCCTGGTTCGTCCGGATCGACCCGGGTTCGTGCAGGAGCGCGTCCTGCACGCTCTGGCGTGTCACATCGGCGTCATCGAGGGCTTTCCGGACGGCCGCGTCGCGCTCCCGGCCGAGTCCGGAGACCTCCTTGCCCCACGTGACGCCGTCGGCGTCGAACGTCTCGGCGAGGTCGGGCAGGACCTCGCGGGGGTCGCCGCGGCGGACGACGAGGTCGCTGTCGCGCTCGCGATACCACGACCGGAGCGAGTCGAGCGCGTCGAGCATGAACGCCACGCGGGGCGGTCCCGCGTAGGCGAGCACGTCACGGTCGAAGACGAAGACGGGGACGACGGGGCCGTCAGTGGCCGCCGCGGCGAGGCCGGGGTTGTCCGTGGCCCGGAGGTCCCGGCGATGCCAGTGGAGTCTCATACACCCTCGTCTCGGGACTGGTCCCTCAAATGCCTCCCTAACAGGTGGGGTAGCGAGTGCGACTGACGGACACACCGGCAGGACTTTGATCGTCGGACGGAGTATCTGTTCACGTGACAGCTTCGCCGACCCTCGACTGGCTCCGGACGGCGACCGGATGGCACGAAGTGGCGAACGAGCGAGCGTATGTCGCGCCGGCAGACCCGCGACGGCTCCTGTGGGTGGCCCCGGAATCTGTCGAGCGATTCACCGGCGGACTCCGCCTCGACGTGGGGCTCGGCCGCGTTCAAGCCGGGGACTGGGACCGTTCCGATCAATGCGGACAGATACGCGAGACGGCAGGGTACCGCGGACTCCGCCAGCGGTTCGACGACGGTCTCGACTGGGAGGAGACAGCCCTATACGAGCAGGCGAAGCGACGGATCGACGACGCCGGGCAGGTGCGGGGATACGAAACCATCGAGCAGTTCGAGCGGATTCGGTGTGCGTATCTCGACGACCTCTACGAATCGATCCGGACCGAGGGCTACCGGCCGAACGCGAACGCGACGCACGACAATCCGGGGGCCGAGGAGACCTCGTTCGAGGACGCCTACGCGCACCATCTCGAACCGCTCGCGGCTATCGGCCGGACTGGCGAGGTGCTCTGGGCCGAGGGGTACCACCGGTTCGCTCTCGCGGATATCCTGGAAGTCGACGAGATCCCCGTCCAGATCCTCTGTCGCCACCGCCAGTGGCAACGTGTCCGCGACGCCGTCGCTGATACTGCCGGCTGTACGTCTGTCACGAATTTCGCCGCCCCGGGGCGGCGAATATCTTCACGAAGTTACAGCCGGCAGTATGAATCCGCTCCCGAGCGACTCCCGACCGGTGTCGAAGCTGACGCCGACCACCCCGACCTGCAAGACCTCGAAACGCAAACGGTGTTCAACGAAACCGACCGGGGCTGACGCTTAAGCGACCGCCGACCGTTCACGGCGGTATGGACGACGTGACGCTCGACGTGAACGACGGCATCGCGACGGTGACGCTCGACAACCCCGACATGCGGAACGCGATAACCAGCGGCGTCGCCACCGACCTCATCGCCGCGATGGACGAGATCCCCGACGAAGCCCGCTGTGTCGTTCTCACTGGCGCGGGGCCGACGTTCTGCGCTGGCGGCGACATCGACGCGATGGTCGAAAGATCGGAGGGCGACGACCCGGCTCACGAACGCGTCCAGCGGATCGTCGAGGAGACCGCTGGCGCAGTGCGAGCGGTTGCGACCTGTGACCTGCCGACGGTCGCGAAGATACGTGGCCCCGCCTACGGCGCGGGCGCTGCGCTCGCAGTCGCCTGCGATATGCTGATAGCGAGCGAGTCCGCGTCGATCAGTTTCGGGTTCCGACAGGTCGGACTCAACGTCGACTCCGGGGCGTCGCACTTTCTTCCGCGGCTCGTCGGCGAGAACGTCGCCAAGGAGCTGCTGTTCACCGGCGAACTCGTCGAGGCCGAGCGGGCGACGGAGATCGGACTGTTCAACCACGTCTACGACGATGAGGAGTTTGACGAACAGGTTGCAGCGACAGCCGAACGGATCGCCGCGGGGCCGACGGTCGCCCTGAAGCAGTCGAAGCGGCTCGTCGAACAGGGGACCACCAGTTCGCTCGACGAGGCCATCGAGAACGAGGCCGCCGCGCAGA
>PXSD01000182.1:0-595 GCA_003023165.1 Halobacteriales archaeon QS_9_67_15
CCGCCCTCGACGTCGGCGTCGACTTCGTCGACACGGCCGACGTGTACGGCGACGGCCGCAGCGAGCGGCTCATCGCCGACGTACTCGAGGAACCCGAGTACGACCGCGACGACGTGGTCGTCG
The DNA here is from genome assembly GCA_003023165.1 of Halobacteriales archaeon QS_9_67_15. GTDB lineage: Archaea > Halobacteriota > Halobacteria > Halobacteriales > Haloarculaceae > Halosimplex. The sequence continues at coordinate 124 of PXSD01000182.1, forward strand.
GCTCGACCCTCACGTCGCCGACGACTACGACCACGACCACCTCGACGCGTTCGTCGACCGGAGCCGCGAGAACCTCGGCGTCGAGACGCTCGACCTCGTACAACTGCACTGCCCGCCGACGCCGGCGTACTACCAGCCCGGGACCTTCGAGGCGCTGGAGCGACTGAAGGCCGACGGCGAGATCGCCCACGCGGGCGTCAGCGTCGAGAAGGCCGAAGAGGCGCTGAAGGCCGTCGAGTACGACGTGGTCGAGACGGTGCAGATCATCTTCAATCCCTTCCGCCAGCGCCCGTCGGAGCTGTTCTTCCGCGAGGCGAAGCGACGAGGGGTGGGCGTCATCGTCCGCGTCCCGCTCGCGTCGGGGCTCCTGACGGGACAGCTCTCGCGCGACGACGAGTTCCCCGAAGACGACCACCGCAACTACAACCACGAGGGCGAGGCGTTCGACCGCGGCGACGAGACGGTCGAGGTT
>PXSD01000182.1:605-12237 GCA_003023165.1 Halobacteriales archaeon QS_9_67_15
GACGCAGTTCGCCCTCCGGTGGATCCTCGACCATGACGCCGTCTCGACGGTCATCCCGGGCTCGACGACGCCCGAACACGTCGAGCAGAACGTCGCCGCCGCCGACCTCGACCCCCTCTCGCATCGAACGCACGGTGCCGTGCGAGACATCTACGAGGGACACGTCGCCGAACACGTCCACCACCGCTGGTGACGCGGCTGTTCTGTCGACGTCCGAGCCGGAGGCGCTTCGAGGGCCGGGAGAAGCGAATCCTCATGTCGCTGGCGTCGAGAGCGAGGGTATGGCCGAGCGGCAGTCCACCGCAGTCGTCGCGGTGGCGTTGCTCGCGCTCCTGAGCGGCTGTGCCGGGCTCGGCCTCGACACCGAACTCGACCGGGACGGCGCTCCCGCGCCCGACGTGGCGAACGGGACCGCGGCGACGGTCGTCGAAGTCACCGATGGCGACACGATCGACGTGCGCTATCCGAACGGTTCGACGGACACCGTGCGACTGCTCGGCGTCGACACGCCCGAGGTCGGCGTCGACAACGACCCAACCGAGTTTGAGGGCGTGCCGGATGATGAAACCGGCGCGGCGTGTCTCGAATCGGCGGGCGAGGACGCCAGCGCGTTCGCACGCGAGCGCCTCCTCGGCGAGCGCGTGACGCTCGTCACGGACCCGGCCGCCGACCGGCGCGACCGCTACGGCCGCCTGCTCGCCTACGTCCACGTCGACGAGGGCGAATCGGCCGGGACCGCGACGGCGGGGAGCGGGCCGACTGCGAACGACACCACGGGGAACCGCACCGACGTCAACTACCGACTGGTGGCGGCAGGCCACGCCCGCGTCTACGACACCACGTTCGCCCGGTCGGACCGCTACTACGCGGCCGAGTCCGCCGCGCAGGACGCCGGGCGCGCCCTCTGGGGGTGTCGGAGCCCGGACGCGACCGATACCGGCGGCAGCGAGTTCGTCGACAGCGGCGGACCCGTCGCGACCTCGGCGAGCGGGCTCGCGGTCGAACGGGTCCACGCCGACGCGGCGGGTAACGACCACGAGAACCTGAACGACGAGTACGTCGTCTTTGGCAACGACGCCGACGTGACGCTCCCGCTGGGCGGCTGGGTCGTCCGCGACGACGGCGGCCACAGCTACGCGTTCCCCGCCGAGTTCGCGCTCGGTCCCGGCGAGACGGTCACGCTCCGGACCGGCGCGGGCGAGGACACCGCGGACACGCTCTACTGGGGCAGCGACTCGGCGGTCTGGAACAACGGCGGCGACACCGTCGTCGTCGAGCGCGACGGCGAGACCGTGCTCCGGTACGCCTACGAGTAGGTCGGCACCTCGGGGGGTCGGCGACGAGTCGCCGCGGTCGGCAGACCAAACTTGCTGGGAACGGAGGAGTGAATATGGACCTCCCACCGGTCGGACTCGGCACGATGGGGATCGACGACTCCGCGACCGTCGAGGCGGCGATCGACGTGGGGTATCGCCACCTCGACACGGCACAGATATACGACAACGAAGCGGTGGTCGGCGACGGGGTCGCGGACAGCGACGTCGACCGCGAGGACCTCACCGTTGCGACGAAGCTCTGGGTCGACTCGTTGGCCGGAGCGGACGTTCGCGCGGGAACCGAGGCGAGCCTCGACCGCCTCGGCCTCGACGCGGTCGACCTGCTGTACGTCCACCGGCCGCGGGGCGACTACGACCCCGAGACGACGCTCTCCGCGCTGGACGACCTCCGGGCGGACGGGCTCGCCCGGAACGTCGGTCTCTCGAACTTCGAACCGGACCAGTTGGAACGAGCGCGCGAGGTGCTCGACGCCCCGGTCGCGGCCCACCAGGTCGAGTTCCACCCCTACTACGGGGACCGGGAACTGCTCGCCGACGCGCAGGAACACGGCTACCCGCTCGTCGCCTACTCGCCGCTGATCGGCGGTGAGGCGCTCGACGACCCCGTACTGACCGACATCGCCGACGCGCACGACACGTCCGCGGCGGCGGTGAGCATCGCGTGGGTGCGCTCGCACGACGACGTCGTCACCGTCCCGAAGGCCTCCTCGGTCGACCACCTCCGGGCCAATCTCGACGCGCGGTCGCTGACCCTCTCCGGGGCGGAGATCGACCGCATCGACGACATCGAGCGCGAACAGGAGCTGTTCCCCGAATGAGCATGCGCGCAGTCGTCCTCGAAGAGCACGGCGAACCCCTCGCGCTCGAGTCGGTGTCGGAGCCCGACTGCGACCCGAACGGCGTCGTCGAAACCGAAGCCTGCGGGATCTGCCGGAGCGACTGGCACGCCTGGCAGGGTCACGGCGACTGGGTCGACGACCGGGTCCCGACCGGTCAGGTCCTCGGCCACGAACCCGTCGGCGTCGTCCGCGAAGTCGGTGCGGACGTGTCGATGGACGCGCTGGGTTCGACGGAGACGTTCCGGACGGCCGTCGGCTCGCTGGGGAGCGGCGGGACGCACGTGCAGGTCGGACTGACCGGCGACGAGGACCGCGGCGAGGTGTCGCTCCCGGTCGATACGACGGTCCAGGACGACCTCACCGTCACCGGCTCGCGCGGGATGCCGCCGCGACGTTACGACGAGGTCTTCGCGATGATCGCCGCCGGGCAACTCGATCCGGCGGCGCTCGTGACCGAATGTGCCGCGCTCGCGGACGTGCCCGACCGACTGGCGGCGATGAGCGACTTCGACACCGTCGGCGTCGAGGTCGTCACCGAGTTCTGATTCCGCAGTCGGAGCGACCGGATCAGGTGAGTTCATCCCACGCGGACAGACAGCGCTCGTCGCAGAAGGAGCGTATCGTGACCGTTCCATTGACGCCCACGTCCGTCCGGGCCGGATACCAGTCGGTCCCGGCCAGTTGGGCACCGCAGTAGTCACAGGCGTCGAAGCAGTCGGAGCCTGAAGACGATGTCATCTATTTCGTGATCGTCACTTCACCGGCCCCAGTCACCGTCACGTCGTAGCCGTAGTAGGTGAACGAGACGGACATCGAGTTCATCTGTCCGGAGTCGGCGGCGGCCGCGTAGAACGACTCCAGCGCGTCCGGGTCGACGGCGTCGTAGAGCGGGACCGCGAGGTCGAGCACGTCGGTGTCCGCCTGGTCCGACACCGCCTCGAGTACCGCTTCGGTGGCCGTCTGGTCGTCGTCGATCTGGTACGTGGCTTCGATTCCGATAGGGGTCTGCATCATCTACCTCGACCCACGCGATATTTTCCCTAAGGGTTTCTACCTCTGTGTAAAGCGTCACGTGTGGTGCGGGGCTATTAATATAGACACCGCCGGAGTATTGGGTGCGACCAAACGTCAGCACAAGAGCAATAACGGTCCCGGCCGACCCGAGAGACGATGGCCCTCTCGGACGTGTTTCTCACCCCGCTCGGACTCGCGGCCGTCGCGGTCGTGGTCCCCATCGTCCTCCTGTATCTCATCCGGCCGGACCCCGAGCAGGTGGAACTGCCGACCTTCCGGTTCGTCGCCGACGAACAGCGCCAGCGGGCGACAACCCCGCTGCTCGAACGCATCGCCCGCAGTCTCCTGCTGTTGATCCAGATCCTCGCGGTCCTGTTGCTCGCGGGCTCGCTCGCGTCCCCGTACGTCCCGGTCGAGGAACGGTCCGTGGTCGAGGAGACGGTGATCGTCGTCGACACGAGCGCGAGCAGGGCGACGACCGACGACGGACGGACGCGCCTCGACCGCGCCCTCGACGCGGCCGAACAGGAGGTGACGACGCGGACGTCGGTCGTCACCACCGACGGCGGCGGGGAAGTCGTCCTCAGGCGCGGACCCCCGAGCGCCGCTGAAGACACGCTCCGCGGCCTCGAGGCGACCGGCGCGCCGGGGAGTCTGCGCGGCGCCATCGCGCAGGCGCAGGCGCTCTCGGACGAGGACGTTCGCGTCGTCGTCCTCAGCGACTTTGCGGGCGACAAGTGGACCGACGCGGTCAGTGCGCTCCGCGCCCGCGACGTGAGCGTCCGGCTTCGGCAGTTCGCGGACGGGGGTGACGCCAACGTCGGGTTCGTCGACCGCCGGTTCGGCCAGTCCGAGGTGACCCTCTCGGTGAAGAACTTCGGCGACGAGTCGGTCACCCGGACGGTGCGACTCGCCGACCGAACGGAGGCGGTCGAACTCGACGCGGGGGACGTTCGGACGGTGACGTTCCCGGTTCCGACGGGGGCGAGCGAAGCTCGGCTCTCGCCCGGCGACGACTTTCCGACCGACGACGTCGTCCCGGTCGTCGCGCCCGCGGACCCGACCGTCGACGTGCTCGTCCTGACCAACGACCGGAACCGCTACCTGACGACCGCGCTCTCGCTGGTCGACCAGGTCGACCTCACGGTGGATAGTCCTCCGACGACGGTCGAAGACGAGTACGACGTGGTCGTCTACAGCAACGTCGACTCCGAGTCCCTCCTGCCCGGCAACGTCGAGACCGGACGAGACACGGTCGCGAACGGCGGCGGCGTCGCCGTGCAGGCCCAGACGGACCTGCCGGACCAGTTGGGAGACCTCCTGCTATTAGAACCCTCCGGGATCGACACCGCGCCGACGGTCCGACGGACGACCGAGGCCGACCTGACCGAGGGGATCGACTTCCAGCCGCCGGACGAGTACGTCACCGGCTCGCTCCGGTCCGGGCGGACGCTCGTCGAGTTGCGCGACGGGACGCCGCTGCTCGCGACCGACCGGCGCGACGGCGGCCGACTGCTGTACTACGGGTACATCGAGGGCCGGTCGAGCTTCAAGTTCAACTACCAGTATCCGGTGTTCTGGAAGCGGGCGGTGTATCACCTCGCCGGCCGCGAACCGCTCCCGGCGCTCAACCACGAGACCGGCGACACGGTCCGGTTCGGAACCGACAGCGTCGAGGGGCCGTCCGGTCCGGTCGACGGCTCGACCGTCACGCTCCGTGAGGTCGGGCTCTACACCGCCAGCGACCAGGTCGAGGGGGCGGCGTTGCTGGACGAGCGGGAGTCGACGGTCGACGCCGCGGCCCTGACGAAACGTACCGGACAGACGGGGAACGTGACGACCGAGGAGCGCCGCACGGTCCCACAGCGCGTCACGGAGTTCGCGGCGCTCGCCGCGCTCGCCGTCGTCGTACTGGAGGTCGGGTACCTGCGCCGACGGGGTGAGCTGTGATGGGCGTCTCGCACTCGCTCGACGGGCTGACCGTCGGCGTCGAACAGCTCTGGCCGCTCGCCGCACTCCCGGTGGCCGTCGCGCTGCTGGCGTTCTTCGTTTTCCGCGGCGAGGCGGGGTCGCGGTCGGCCTCCGGACGGAGTCGACGCCTGCTGTTCGCCGGTCGCGTGCTGGTCGTCACTCTCCTGGTCGTCGGCGCGATGGGGCCGTACACCGTCCAGACGCGCGAGACGCCGGGGGAGCCGCGCGTGACGCTGCTGTCCGACGAATCGGCGAGCATGGGCGTGTTCCCGAACACGAGCGACGACCTCGTCGACGACATCGAGCGCGCCGGCGTCCCGGTCACATCGGCGACCATCGCCAGCGGTGACGACTCGCGCGTCGGGGACGGGATCGCCGCGAACCTCCGTGAGAACGGAACCGTCGTCGTCGTTTCCGACGGACAGGTCACAGACGGACGGAGCCTCGACGTCGCCGCCGAGGACGCCCAGGCGCTCAACGCGACCGTGAGCGCGGTCGAACTCTCGGCCGAGCGGACCGAACGCGCCGTCTCCCTCGCGGGTCCCTCGACCGCCACCGTCGGCCTCTCGACGGAGTTCGGCGTCTCGCTGACGGGCGTCGAGGCCGACGACCCCGCGACAGTCAGGGTGGACATCGACGGCGAGACGGTTCGCGAGGCCGACGTGGCGGCCGGGGAGTCGGTCACCGTCGAACACACCTTCGACTCGGTCGGCGAGCATCGCGTGACGGCGACGGTCGACGGCGACGACGTCTACCAGCGCAACGACGTGTCGTACCACGACGTGCGCGTTGTCGAGAAACCCGACCTGCTGTACGTGTCCGGCGGCGAGTACCCGCTCCGAGGGTATCTCGGCTCGCTGTACAACGTGACGAACGCGACGGCGGTCCCCTCGGACCTGGACGACTACGCGGCCGTCGTCGTGCAGGACACGCCCGCCTCGCAACTGGGCAACGTCAGCGCGCTGCAGGAGCACGTCATCGACGGCGGCGGGCTCGTGACCGTCGGCGGCGACAACGCCTACCAGCAGGGGAACTACGGGAAGTCACAGATCGCCGCGATGCTCCCAGTCCGGATGGGGAACGCGACGGGCGGTCGGACGAACATCGTGCTACTGGTCGATATCTCCGGAAGCGCCGAGGAGGGACTCTCGACGCAGAAGGGCATCGCGCTCGACGTGCTCGACCAGCTCGGCGACAGTAACCAAGTCGGGCTCGTCGCGTTCAGCGGTGAGGCCTACCGGGTCGCCGACCGGCGGGAACTCGGCGAGACACGCGAGGCTATCGGCGAACGGGTCCGTCGGCTCCAGACGACCCGCGGCGGGACGGACATCGCCGTGGGACTGCTCGGCGCGAGCGAACTGCTCGGCGACAACCCCGGGACGATCATCCTGTTGAGCGACGGACGGGACGACGTCGACCGGGCGGCGGCCGTCGCCGGCGAACTCGGCCGCGAGGGCGTCCGCGTGATGACCGTCGGCGCCGGCGACAACGTGAACGAGGACACCCTCCGGACGGTCGCCCGTGAGTCGGGCGGCTCGTACTTTGCCGCCGACGAGACGAGCCGACTCCGGCTGCTGTTCGGCGGTGCGTCCCGCCAGTTCCGCGGCCAGAACCTCACTATCGTGAAACAGAACACGTTCATCACGTCCGGCGTCACGCTGACGGCCAACCCCTCGCAGGCCAACGAGGTCGCCGTCAAGGCCGGCGCGGACTACCAGGTCGCGACCGCCGACGGGACGCCGGCCATCACCTCGTGGCGGTTCGGCCTCGGTCGCGTCGTCTCGGTCACCGCCTACGGCGAGGACGGCGGCCTCGACGGCCTCCTCGACAGACCGGACTCGCTGGTCGTCACCAAGTCGGTCAACTACGCCATCGGCGACCCCGCGCGGACTCGCACGGGCGTCACGGACGTGAGCGACGCCCGCGTCGGCAGTCAGGCCACGCTCACCTATCGCGGCGACGAGCGGCCGAGCGCCGACAACGTGAGCTTCCGACAGGTCGGCGAACGGACCTACCGCGGCGAGTTCACCCCTCGGGAGGCCGGCTATCACGAGGTGCTCGACACGACGTACGCGGTCGACTACCCGGTCGAGTACGCCCGGTTCGAGACGAACCCGCGACTGGAGCGACTCGTCGACCTGACCGGTGGGCGGGAGTTCGGCCCGGACGAGGGGAGCGAGATCGCAAGGCTGGCCCGCGAGCAGTCCACGCGCGTCCGGACGGTGCGGGACGCCTGGGGGTGGGTCGCGTTGCTCGGCGCGTTCGTCCTCTTCTCGACCGAAGTGATCCTCCGGCGCGTTCAAGTGTACCGCGGTCGCACGTCTCTGATGAGTGGTCTCCCATGAGCGCAGTCGGCCAACGGATTAGTCTCGGACTGGTCGCGCTCGTCGTCCTGACCGTCGCCGGCGCGGCGGGCACGACGGTGTTCTACCAGGACTCCGCCGAGCAACTGCGCGACCAGAACGACGCCCTCCGCAGCGAGAACGCCGAGCTCTCAGAGCAACTCAACGAGACGCGGACGCAGCTCGAAGCGACCCGCGAGCGACTCAACGAGACCCGCAGTCGGCTGAACACGCGGACGCAGGACGTCGACCAGGTCGCGAACGAACTCAACCGGACCGAGCGACAGTTGAACCGGACGCAGGCCGAACTGAGTCGTACCCGGGACCTGCTCGAAACCGCTCGTCGGAACAGCAGCCAGCTCGCAAACCGGGTCGCGGAGCTCGAACGGAAGCGTGACGACCTCCGGACGCAGGTTTCGAGTCTCGAGGACCGAGAGGCCGAACTCGAGTCGACGGTCTCGAACCTCCGGTCGGAGGTGGACTCGCTGGAGAGCGACCTGTCTGCGGCCGCGGACCGCGTCGAGGAGCTCGAGTCGACGCTCCAGCAGCGCGACAGCCGGATCGACGAGCTCGAATCGAACGTCTCCAGTCTCCAGTCCGAACTCGACCGGAAGGAGACGGAGGTCGAGGACCTCGAAGCCGAGGTCTCCGACCTCGAGACGACGCTGTCCGAACGGGACGCGGAGATCGAGGACCTCGAGTCCGACCTGGACACGCTCTGCAGCCAGGAGGAGAACCGGAACAAGTCGGTCTGTGAGGGGTACGGATGACCGACGACGCGACCGACGTCGATGCGAATCCCTCGGCCCCGGGCCGGAACGGCCGCGACGACGACACCGAGACGGAGATGGCCGGCGCCCTGACCGAGATCCGTCGGGAAGCGTGGAAGGCGGCCGTCACGACCGGCGTCGTCGACGCCGTCGCGGTCTTCCTGGCCGCGAACCTCGCGTTGGCGGCCCTCGACCCGGCGTGGCTCCCGGACCGGATCCGAGTCCCGCGGAGTGTGACCGAACACGTCGGGTCCGCGGTCGGTCGGGACCTGGGAGCCGCCGGGGTGCCGGGTTCGGCGACGGTGGCCGCGGCCGTCGGTGCGCTCGTGTTCGCCGTCGTCGTGTGGCTCCGCGTCCGGAAGCCGCTGGTCGAGCAGTTCGAGGCGGTGAACCCGCACCTCGCGGAGAAGCTCCGGACGGCCCGCGACGCCGTGGCCGCCGACAGCGGCTCGCGGATGGCCCGGCGACTCTACGCGGAGGTGCTGGCCGACCTGCGCGAGAGCTCGTCGTTCGGGCTCGTGAACGTGGGACGGCTGGGCGCGATGGCGGTCGTCGTCGCCGCGCTGAGTCTGGCGACGGTGCAGGTGGCCGTCGTCGACCTCGCACTGCTGGACCGACCGGAGCCGACGGTCGACGACTCGACTGACGAGGCCGAGAACTACACGGGGCTGCTCGACGGCGAGCGCGTGCTCGGCGACCGCGAGGAGGTGTCGGTCGGCGACGACAACCAGACCGCCGAGCTCGAATCGAGCGGGGGCGGTCGTGACGTGGACGAAGACAGGAACTTCCCGGACCAGGAGCGCCGCGGCGGGGGCGGGAGCGGTTCGAGCGGCGTCGACAGCCAGCAGGCGGAGTTCGCCGCACCCGACCAGGTCGAAGACGCCGACCTCGTCCGGGAGTACAACCGGCGCATCCGCGACCAGGACGCGCAGACGACGGACGACGAGTCCGGCGACGACACCGGCTGAGGACAACGATACCCATGCAAGACGAACCAGAGACAGACAGCGACGTGGAGACCCTCCAGCAGAAGATCGCGACCGCCCGCGAGGAGGTCGGCGAGCGGATCGTCGGCCAGCGGGACGTGCTCGAACAGCTGTTCGTGTGCGTCCTCGCCGACGGCAACGCGCTGCTGGAGTCGAACCCCGGACTCGGTAAAACGACGATGGTACGCACGGTCGCGGAGGTGACCGACCTCTCGTTCTCCCGCGTTCAGAACACGCCGGACCTGATGCCTTCGGACATCACGGGCACCGAGCTCATCCGCGAGCACGAGGACGGTCGGGAGTTCGCCTTCGAGAAGGGACCGGTCTTCGCCAACGTCGTCCTCGCCGACGAGATCAACCGGGCGACGCCGAAGACGCAGGCCGCGCTCCTGGAAGCGATGCAGGAGCGACAGGTGACCGCCGGCGGCGAGACCTACTCCCTCCCGGAGCCCTTCTTCGTCCTCGCGACGCAGAACCCCATCGACCAGGGCGGGACGTACGCCCTTCCGGAGGCCCAGACCGACCGCTTCATGCTCAAACTGGTCGTCGACTATCCCAAGGAACTCGAGGAGCGCGACATCGTCGACCTCTACACCAGCGGGCGTCGGCAGGTGCCCGTCGAACAGGTGCTCACTCGCGACGAGATACGCGAGGCACAGGAGCTCGTCCGCGAGGTCCCTATCGCTGACGACCTCCGGGACAGGGCCGTCGACCTCGTCCGCGCGACCCGCGAGACGGACGCCATCGAGTTCGGCGCGAGTCCCCGCGCGAGCATGGCGCTCGTCGTCGCCGCGAAGGCCCGCGCGTTCCTCCGGGGTCGGAACCACGTCTCCAGCGAGGACGTCGAGACGCTCGCCCCGCCCGTCTTGCGCCACCGTATCATCCTCGACTTCCGCGCCGAGCGGGACGGACAGACGCCCGACGACGTCGTCGAGTCGCTGCTGGAGTGACCCGTGCCCATCGACCCCGACTTCCTCGACGAGCTCGACCGCTTCGACGCGGCGCTCGACCGCGAGACCGCCGCCGTCCGACAGGGCGAACAGGAGTCCCCCCGCGTCGGCGAGGGGCTGACGTTCAGCGACTACCGTCGCTACTCCCCGGGTGACGACACGCGCCTGATCGACTGGAAGCTGTTCGCTCGCACCGAGGAGTACTACATCAAGCAGTTCGAGGAGGAGCGGAACCTGACCGTCCGCGTCCTCCTCGATTCCAGCGCGTCGATGGACTTCGGCGGTGAGGAGTCCCACAAGTTCGACTACGGCGCCAAGATCGGACTCGGCTTCTGCTATCTCACCGCCGAGGAACACAACGACTTCCGCTTCTCGACTGTCGGCGAGCAGGTCGACCGACTGGACACCGGTCGGTCGAACCGCGGCGAGGTGTTAGGGCTCATCGACCGGATCAACGGGCTCGAGCCCGAGGGGGAGGTCGACTTCGAGAGCGTCCTGTCGGCGTACGCAGACCGGATCCGGTCGCGGTCACTGGTGGTGTTGGTGACCGACTGCCTGGCAGCGGCCGACGAGATCGAATCGGGTGTCTCGGAGCTCGCCCGGAACGACGTGGACGTACTGGTGGTCCGAGTCGTCGCACCGGACGAACGCGACCCAGACGTCGTAGGCGACGCCCTGTTCGCCGACCCCGAGACCGAGACCACTCGGCGTTCGTACTTCAGTCAGTCTCTCGCCGATTCGTATCGCTCGCGACTGGACGCCCACATCGACGACGTGAAACGGCGGGTAACTGGGGTGGATGGGGAGCACGTGCTCGTCGACACCGGTGAGGAGTACTTCGATTCGTTCGCGAGCGTGTGGCTGGGGGGAGCAGTCACTCAATTCGGACCGCTCGCGGCAAGTGTCCGGGCTGCGACGACTCCGCGACCGGGACTCCCGAAGCGACCGAGCACACTCCCAGCAGTTGTCCGGTCGCTATCGTGGGGGTCGAACCGGCGACGCGAAATCCGATCGGCCGACGTCATCCGCCGAACTCACCGCAGTTTCCAGAGCCGATGTCGAGTCTGCTGATCTGAATACGGTGTCTCGGCAGCCGACTGCGTTCGAATACTAAACAAAGAGATAGCATGTTGACCTATTATTGATGAAATTCCAGACACCTTATAAATTCGACAGAAGATTCATAAACGTCAATGTGGGGATAACAATATGGAAGAGTTTGCTGTAACAGACCCTAACCCTAGTTGGGAAATAACCGGCACACCGATGATCTTATTTGCATTGTATATTGTAAGACAAGCATATAAAAGAACAAAAAATAAAGATTGAATAAAAACTCAGCGACAGCTATAGATAGGATCTTTTGCCCGCTCAGCCCCCATTTGGGGGGCGATCGCGGGCACGCTCGCGATGGAACCCGATC
>PXSD01000183.1:0-13181 GCA_003023165.1 Halobacteriales archaeon QS_9_67_15
ATCCACAGCCCCGCGACGACGAGCCTCGCAAGGACCAGCGCGAGCACGAGGAACGCGATACCGAGGAGTGTGTCGGCGGCGTCGCCGACGACCGACTGTGCGGGTGGCGAGAGAGCATAAAGAACGGTAGGGACCATGGGGCCCGGTCCGACGGGGGCCGGAAAGTGTCTTTCAGCTCACCGGTCGAGCGCGACCGGTTAGCGCTCGGCGCGCTCGCCCGACTGTGCGTGCGCGCGCCGGATCACGGCGTACCCACCGACGATGAAGAGCGCGCCCCAGGCCAGGTACATCAGGTCCCAGCGGCCGACCGGACCGGGACCGGCCGGCCAGACGTGGTGGACCGCGAGCAGGTGGTGGTTGACGACGCCCTCGACGAGATTGAAGACTCCCCAGCCGAGAACGACCGACCCGACGAACGCTCGGTTTGACGGCGAGACGACCGGGTCCCGACGGGCGCGCCAGAGCAGCGCGACCCCGGCGATCGTGGCGGCGTAGGTCACCGCGTGAAAGAGCCCGTCGGCGAAGACGTTCAATCGCAGGTCACCGGCGACGGCCGGGTCGGGGTGGGCCGACAGTATGTGATGCCACTGGAGGATCTGGTGGAAGACGATGCCGTCGAAGAAGCCGCCCACGCCGACGCCGAGCACGACGCCAGCGCGGACGAGCGGTGCGATATCGAGCGGGATGCCGACCCAATGCCTCGAACCGTCGGCCATGGGTAGGGTAGGGAGACGACAGAAAAAAGCGGCCGGCCGGCGAATGAAGCCCCGCGTCTCGCGGGTAGAGAACTGGGGCCTGTGGTCTCAGGCCGTCAGTTTCGGTTCGAGCTCGTCGCGCTCGTCGAGCTGTTTCAGGATGTCGCTGCCGCCGACGAACTCGCGGTCGACGAACGTCTGCGGGATCGTCTCGCGACCGCTGTGGCGCTCGAGCGCGACGCGGAACTCGTCCAGCGACTCCAGCGTATCGACCACTTCGACATCGTCGCGGTACTGCGTCAGGAGCGTGAGCGCCCGGTCGGAGTAGCCACACTGGGGCATCAGCTCCGTCCCCTTCATGAACAGGACGACCTCGTTGTTCTCGATGGCGTCGTCGACGCGCTCGTCGACGTCCTCCTGCGGGAGGCTCTCGTTCGGCTCGAATGTCATACCCGAGTTCTGGGTCCCCTCGTGGATAGCTCTTGGGACGACTGGGGAGTTAGAGCGGTCGGTACTGTTTCCGGCACGGACCGTAGCAAGCGATGCAAGCCCTCGACGCGCTCGCTAGTAGGAACGGCGACCACGAAGACTGCTGGACGCTGAAAGCCCTCGACGCGCTCGCGGTCGCTGAGCGACATACCCTCGTTACACTCGGGTAGCGGTCGCTCAGACGACTACATGAACGCGAGCGGGCGGTCGGCTCCTACTCGCTCGTTCCACTCGCTCCGTTGCTCATCCCTCGCGCGACGCCGTCTCGCGACGAGACGCTCGCGGGTCGCTGCGCTCCCCGCTCGCATCGAGGCGCTCCCTCTAGTCGCGCCTCGCCACCCTCGACGGCGCGCGCCAGAACAGAAGTGCATCGGTGGTTCGAACGTGTCGACCGGTCCCGTTCGACCCGAAACAGGGGGGTTCGAGCGGGGGAGCTATTCGACGCGGTTACCGGAGACGGCGTCGTACAGCTGGTTCGCGAGGTCGTCGGCGCGGTCGGCCGAGCGGGCCTCGGCGTAGATCCGGACGACCGGTTCGGTGCCGGATGGGCGGGCGAGTACCCAACCGTCGCCGTAGTCGAGGCGGTAGCCGTCCGTGGTGTCGAGGTCGGCGACGGACTCGCGAGCGGCCCGCTCGATGGCGTCGAGCATGACCTCGCGCTGGCTCTCGTCCTCGTATCCTATGTCGCGGCGAACGTTGACGTAGTCGTCGTAGCGAGCGACCACGTCGCTCGTCGACTCGCCGCGGTGGGCGAGCAGCTCGCAGAACCGCGCGGCGGTGTAGGCGCCGTCACGTGCGATGCGGAAGTCCGGAAACAGGATACCGCCGTTGCCCTCGCCGGCGACGGGGACCGTCTCGCCGGTCGCCTGCAGGTCGCGGATGCGCGAGACGATGTAGGTGCTGCCGATGGGCGTCAGCGTCAGGTCCGCGCGTCCCCGTCGTGGGCGACGCCGAGGTCCGCGTCGGTGGCGCGGACGAACCGCTTGAGGTCGCTGAGGTTGTCGTCGACTGGCTCGGGGTCTCGACCGGGGAAGTGACCGTCGGGCTGGGCGTGGATGGTCGCAACGCGACAGCCGATGCGGCGGAAGAAATCGGGACTGGTGAGCGAGCCCGCGCCGTGGCCCGGATCCAGGGCGACGGTCAGGTCCGCGTCGGCGATGGCCTCGCGGTCGACGGCGTCGACGAGTTCGTCCACGTACGCGCGGCGAGCGCCGTCGACGTGGCGACTGTCGCCGGTCTCGTTCCACGGGACGCGCTCGACGGCCTCGTCGAGGAGACAGACCTCGATGGCTTCGAGGCGTTCGCGGGGGAGTTCGATGCCGTTCGCGCCGACGAGTTTGATGCCGTTGTACTCCGGTGGGTTGTGCGAGGCGGTGACTATGGCGCCGGGGACGCCCTCGCGCTCGGCGTACGCCTGGAGTCCGGGCGTCGAGACGACGCCGAGGCGGTCGACGTCGAGTCCGACGCTGGCGAGCCCGCTCGCGACGGCGTCGACGAGCATCTCGCCCGTCGCTCGCGTGTCGCGGGCGATGGCCGCACGCTGTGCGCCGTCGGCGCACAGCACGGAACCCGCTGCCTGTGCCACGTCTGTCGCGTCTCCCGGTGTGAGGTCGTTGTTGACCACGCCGCGAACGCCGCTGGACCCGAAGACCCTCATTGGCAACTACTCGGCGGTCCGGTCGGATAGTGGTTCCGGACTGTCGTGCTCCGAGTGGGACACCGAACACGCACCGCCGTAACTGCGAACGCGACCGACCGACCGCGAACGGACACCGAACTCGATAAACGCCGGGACGACCACAGCCCGCGTATGGACACGCAGGGACTCATCGACGCGCTCCGCGACGCCGACGCCGTGAAATTCGGCGAGTTCGAGCTCTCCCACGGCGGCACCTCGAACTACTACGTCGACAAGTACGTCTTCGAGACCGACCCCGCCTCGCTCGAACTGATCGCCGAAGCGTTTGCCGAGCGCGTCGACGCCCTCGGCGGCGACGGCGAGACGAAGCTCGCCGGCGTCGCCCTCGGTGCGGTCCCGCTCGTCGCCGTCACGAGCGTCGAGTCCGGCGAGCCGTACGTCATCGTCCGTAAACAGAAAAAAGAGTACGGTACCGGGAACCTCATCGAGGGCGAACTCGAGGCGGGCGAAGAGGTCGTCGTCCTCGAAGACATCGCAACGACCGGCCAGAGCGCGGTCGACGCCGCCGAGGCGCTCCGCGAGGTCGGTGCGGTCGTCGACCGCGTGATCGTCGTCGTCGACCGCGAGGAAGGGGCCGCCGAGAACCTCGCTGACCACGACCTCGAACTGGAGTCGCTGCTGACCGCCTCCGACCTGCTCGCCGACGCGCCCGACGACGTGGACGTTGCGTAGGCCGCGGTCGCAGTATCAGTCACCGCTCGCTGCGTCCACGAGCGCCCGCTTCAGCGCCCGCCGGTGGAACGCGACGGCCGCCTCCCGGTCGAACTCCGGATAGCCGGGGTTCGTCACGGTGCCGGTCGAGTCGACCGCAGTCCGGCAGACTGCGGCCGCTCGGTGGACGGGTTCGACCGGGGGGAGCGGCCGCACCGCCTCGTACCCCGTTGCGAACGCGGTCCGGAGCGGGTCGGGGTCGGCGACGTACCAGTCGGCGACGAGGTACTCCGCCTTGGCGACCGACAGCGCCGGAGCGGCCGCGAGCGGCGACTCCCAGTCGAGGACCGCGGCGACCGCGCCGTCGGCGACGAGCGCGTTCCCCGGACGGAAGTCCCACGGGAACAGCCGAGCGGACGGTGCCGACGCGACGGACGCGCCGTCGACGTAGGCGGTGACCAGCGCCGCCACGTCACCCGTCCGTTCGGCCGCCAGTACGTCCGGGACGGGGACGGTGGTCCGGTCGCCGCCGCGTCCGCGAGGTTCACGACCTGCTCGATGACGTCCCCGTCGTCACCTGCCGCTCGATCGACCGGGCGCGCGATCGCCGGGCGCACGAACTCGCGCGCCGGGGGCACGAGTCGTGGTGACGCGGTCGGCGCGGCCTTTCGCAGTCACCCGACGAAACGGGTCCCTCCAGTGTCGAGCGGTTCTTTGCGGACTGGACCCTGCAGTCGATATGGAATCGGTCCTCTCGGAGCGCGACCGACGGAAACTCGACGACGGCGACGACGGCGCGTTCTACGACGACCCGCGGCTCGTCACGCACGCCGACGACGCCTTCCTCGCGCGGTTGACCGACCTGTACGCGGCGGTCACCGACCCCGACGGTCGAGTGTTCGACGCGATGGGGAGCTGGGTGTCGCATCTCCCCGAGTGGCCTTACGAGCGAGTCGTCGTCCACGGGCTCAACGCCGCCGAACTCGAACGGAACGAATGGGCCGACGAGTGGTTCGTGCAGGACCTGAACCGCGACCAGTCGCTCCCGCTGGCCGACGACGGCTTCGACGCCGTCTGCTGTGCGCTGTCGGTCCAGTACCTGCAGTACCCGGCGGCGGTCTTCCGGGAGTTCGCCCGGGTGCTCGCGCCCGGCGGCGTCCTCGTCGTCAGTTTCACGAACCGGATGTTCCCGACGAAGGCGGTCCAGGCCTGGCGAAACGCCACGATGAACGGACGAGTCGACCTCGTCGAGAGCTACTGCCGAGCCGCCGGACTCGCGGTCACCGACGTGGT
Source organism: Halobacteriales archaeon QS_9_67_15 (assembly GCA_003023165.1). GTDB lineage: Archaea > Halobacteriota > Halobacteria > Halobacteriales > Haloarculaceae > Halosimplex. The sequence goes on from PXSD01000183.1 coordinate 4,828, forward strand.
CCGAGAGCGGCCTGGTTCGGACCCGTTCTACGCGGTCGTCGCCGAGCACGCGAATGGACAGTAGCGACCGACAGCGACGGTCCAACTGCTCGCCGGCGGTTTCGGTCGCGGCGAAATTCACGGTTGCCGGAACGGACAGATCCGGCCGCTCTGTGCGTGTGAATGTCTCTCACGGATATCGTCGCCCGACACACGTCACAACCCTTTTACCCGATTACGCGCTATCCGAGTGCAAGATGGCAGGTGTCTGTTTTACAGGCGGGTCGTCCGCCCTCTAACCAGTCACTGCCACGTTCTCGCGCTCGCAACCGGTTGGCAAGCGACGCGTGGGGCTCCAGAGGTCGATGCCCATGTCACAACAGGAAACCTCAGTCACGGTGGAACTGCCCGATGGAAGCACGCTCGACGTCCCGTCGGGCACCACAGTCGAGGGCGTGGCCTACGAGATCGGCCCTGGCCTCGGTGACGACACCGTCGCGGGGACGCTCGACGGCGAACTCGTCGCCGGGAACGAGCGCGTCTACGACGGCGCGCGGGTCGAGATCGTCACCCCCTCAGCCGACGAGTACCTGCAGGTCATGCGTCACTCCGCCGCGCACGTGCTCGCACAGGCGGTCCTCCGCCACTGGCCCGACGCGAAGCTCGCCACCGGCCCGCCGACCGAGGACGGCTTCTACTACGACTTCGGCGACATCGACGTCGACGAGGGCGACTTCGAGGTCCTGCTCGACGAGATGGAGTCCATCGTCGCGGACGACCTGGAGATCGAACGCGAGGAGGTCCCGCTCGAGGAAGCGCGGGAGCGCGTCGCCGGCGACCCCTACAAGGAGGCGATCCTCGAGGACCTCGCCGCCGGCGAGCGCGGTGCCGACGACGACATCGAGGAGGTGTCCTTCTACACCCAGGGCGAGTTCGAGGACCTCTGTGCCGGCCCGCACGTCGCCTCGACGGGACAGGTCGGTGCGCTCGACCTGCGCGAGATCGCCGCGACCAACTGGCGCGGCGACGAGGACAACGACCGACTCACGCGCGTCTACGGCACCGCCTTCGAGTCCGAGTCCGACCTCGAAGACTACATCGAGCGCATGGCGGAGGCCGAACGACGCGACCACCGTCGCATCGGTCGCGAGATGGACCTCTTCTCCATTCCCGACCACTCCCCGGGCTGCGTCCACTTCCACCCCGACGGGATGGCCATCCGCCGCGAGCTCGAGGACTACGTCCGCGAGAAGAACGACGAACTCGGCTACGAGGAGGTCTGGACGCCGGAGCTCAACAAGACGGACCTGTGGAAGACCTCGGGCCACTACGAGCACTTCTGCGAGGAGGACGAGATGTTCCACTGGGAGCAGGCCAGCGCTCGCACCGACAAAGCGGAGGGCGAGGGCGACGAGTACGGCCTGAAGCCGATGAACTGCGCCAACCACGTCCACCTCTACCAGCGCCAGCGCCGGTCCTATCGGGAGCTCCCCAAGCGCTACTGCGAGTTCGGGACCTGCTATCGGAACGAGCGCTCCGGCGAGCTCTCCGGGATGCTCCGCGTCCGCGGCTTCACCCAGGACGACGGCCACGCGTTCGTCACCCGCGACCAGATCCAGGGCGAGGTCACCCGCACGCTGAAAGTCATCGACGGCCTGCTCGAGGACTTCGGGCTCGACGTGACCTTCAAGCTCGAGACCCAGCCCGACGACTCCTTCGGCGACGACGCCCTCTGGGAGCGCGCCGAGGACGACCTCCGGAGTTCGCTCGAATCCCTCGGCGAAGGGTACGAAGTCGAAGCGGGCGAGGGGGCCTTCTACGGGCCGAAGATCGCCGCGGACGCCGAAGACGCCATCGGCCGCGAGTGGACCGTCGGCACCGTTCAACTGGACTTCGTCCAGCCCGAGCGGTTCGACCTGAACTACGTCGGCGAGGACAACGAGGAGTACACGCCGGTGATGATCCACCGCGCTCTCCTCGGCACCTTCGAGCGGTTCATGGGCGTCATGATCGAACACTTCGCCGGGCGGTTCCCGCTCTGGCTCGCACCCGAGCAGGTGCGCGTCCTCCCGCTCAACGAGGACGTGCTGGGTTACGCCCACCGCCTCAAGAACGACTTCGGCGACGACGGCTTCCGCGTCTCCGTCGCCGACGGCGACGACACGCTCCAGCGCAAGATCCGCGCCGCCCACGACGAGAACGTTCCCTACATGCTCATCGTCGGCCCGGACGAGGCGGAGTCGGGCACCGTCTCGGTGCGCGACCGCGCCGAGCGCGAGGCCCGCGACGTCGACTCCGACGACTTCCGCGACCACCTCCGCACCGAGCGGGCGGAGAAGCGCCTCGATCCGGACTTCCTCGACGAGTAACGTCCGAGTTCGCCGATCGGGTCAGTGGCTGTGCGCTCCTGCGCGGCCGCTGCACACGACCGTTGGTCTCTTGGGCGTCGCTCCCATACTGCAAGTGATGGCAAACCTCGAACTGTACGAACTCGAAGGCTGCCCCTACTGCGCGAAAGTGATCGAGAAACTCGACGAACTCGGGCTCGACTACGAGTCTCACATGGTCCCGCGCTCGCACGACGAACGGACCGAAGTGGAGAAAGTGAGCGGTCAAACCGGCGTCCCCGTCCTCGTCGACCACGACAACGGCGTCGAAGGGATGCCCGAAAGCGACGACATCGTGGAGTACCTCGAAGCAGAGTACGGCAGTTAAACCGCCTTATTCGGCCGTTTTCGCCGTTCACTCCGCTACAAGTAGTTGACGTGCTGCCCGCCGAGGTCGTCGAACCCGTTGCGTTCGTGTGACCACTCGAAGACGCCCTCGTCGCGGCGGTCGGCGAGGAAGTCGACGATGCGGTCGCCGACATTCTGGCCGTAGAGGTCCGGTCCCGTTCGCAGTCGCCCGCGCACACCGGCGATTCGAGAACGTGCGTGATCATCTCGTGGGGACACTCACCCGATATCGGCGGAAAGAGGTTCGTCTCAGCCTCAAAGACGGTCTCCGGGCGGCCAGTGTCGAACCGAGCGGTCAGACAGCCGGTTTGCGGGCTTACGCTGAACTGCTCTCGGGGTCGGCGCGTTCGCGGATGATGTCGCGGAGTTCGTCGGCCTCCTCGATGTTCTCCATCTCGCGCTCCTCGACGATGGCGGTGCCCTCGACGGACTCCTTTGTGGCGCGGTCGACGACGTACACCGACCGGGTGCGCGTGACCTTGCCGACCGAGGACATGATCCGAGCGCGCTTCTCGGCGGTCTTCGTCAGTTCGGAGTGGCCCGTCAGCATCTCCTCCTCGCGCGTCTCGTTCTCGCTGACGGTCTTGAACGGTGCGCGGTCCGTCAGGTGGACGTCGAAGCCGACCCGAGTGAGGACGGCGACGATGGGTTCGTCTTCGGGGTCCACCTCGGGGTCGTCGGGCGTCGGCTCGTCCTCGCGGAGCTCCTCCGCGCCGTCGAGGACCTCGACGGGCGAGGTCAGCGGCGCGTCGAACAGCTCCTCGAGCTGGCTGGCGACCTCGACGGAGGCGTCCATCCCGTCCTCGTACTTCGAGACGGTGCGCCGGGAGACGCCGAGTTCGCTGGCCAGTCGGCCCAGCGACCAGTCGCGTTCCTCGCGAACATCCGAGAGGACGTCGCTGTCGATGTTGACGTAGAGGCCGCCGGGCGCGGCGTAGATGAGCGGCGGCACCTCCTCGACGAAGAGATCCATCGCCGTGTCTGGCGAGAGGACCGGCACGCCGTGGCGGAAGTAGGTGACGCCGGGTCTGAGCTCCTCGTCCCGGGTTCTGAGGCCGATGACCATCGGCGTGGCGCCGAGGTACGTGCCGAGCCGGCGCATCTCCGCGCCGGTGTGGCCGTCGAAGGCGTCGATGTTGCCGAGGATCTTCACGAGAAGGATTTCCTCGCCGCGGCGGGCCGCGACGTCGAAGCTCTTGGGCCGGATGGCACAGCGTTCGCTCACCACGAAGCCCGCGTCCTCCAACATCGCGGTGACGTTGCCGACCAGTGCCGACCGTGACATAGTCGTAGATAAGTACGTCACCGCATATATGCATTGTGCCGCCGTAGACTGGCCGTGCGCCGGGATTTATTTCTCCGACCGATAGATTGATGTATAGTTTCGCGGTCGAAACCCGTTTGACCGCGACCGCGTTACGGTCCCGTGTGACCGTCATCGGCCTCGACGACACCGATTCCCGCGAGCGGGGGATGTGCACTACCTACGTCGCCGCCACGCTCGCCGAGCGGCTTCGCGACGCGGGCGGCACCGTCGAGCGCCGCGTCCTCGTCCGGCTCAACCCCGGCGTCGAACACAAGACCCGCGGCAACGCCGCGCTCGCGGTGCACACGGACCTCGACCCGACGCGCGCACTCGAGCTCGCCCGCGACCACCTCGACCTCGCCGAGACCGCGGACCCGCGGACGAATCCCGGCGTGGTCGTCGCGCCCGGCGGCCCGGAGGACGTGCCAGCAGCCGTCGCCGGGTTCGCCCGCGCGGCCGTCCGCGACTACCACGACATCGACGACGCGGTCGGTCTGGCGGCCGAGAGCGGGTACGAGACCGCACACGCCGGGAACGGCCGCGGTCGGATCGGCGCGCTCGCGGCCGTCGGCGCGTGGCGCGCCTTTGACGACTGGACCTACGAGTGTCTCTCCTACCGGGAGCGCGACCGCTGGGGGACCGAACGCGACGTTGACCGCGAATCAGTGTTCGCGGCGGCCGACCGGGCGTATCCGACAGCCTGGGACACCGTCGACCGCGGCGAGGGAGACCCCGTCTGCGTCCCGCGAACGCCCTGTCCAGTCCTGTACGGCATCCGCGGCGACGATCCCGGAACCGTGCGGTCGGTCGCCGGATCGATCGAAAGCGAGTCGGTGGTGAGGTGCGCCCTGTTCGTCACGAATCAGGGGACGGACGCGCACCTGCGGCCCGTCGACGGGTTCGGGGCCGTCTCGGCGGGGCGAGCGTTTCGAGTCGACGGCGAGGTCGTCGCGCCGGCCGAGACGCGGGAGGGCGGCCACGTGTTCTGTGAGCTCCGGAGCGACGACGGCGAGCAGATGATGGCGGCCGCCTTCGAGCCGACGAAGCGGTTTCGCGACCGGGTGCGGGCATTGCGCGTCGGCGACCGACTGACCGTCTGCGGCGAGGTGAGCGGCGGGACGCTGAAACTGGAGAAGTTCGCCGTTCGAGAGCTGGCGACGGCCGAGCTGGCGACGCCCGACTGTCCCGACTGCGGCCGGTCGATGGGTTCGGCCGGCGCCGGGCAGGGCTACCGGTGTCGCGACTGCGGAACCAGCGCCGACGGGAAGGTCGCGGTGCCCGTCGAGCGGGACCTCGAGCCGGGGTGGTACGAGGTGCCGCCGTGTGCGCGGCGACACGTCGCGAAACCGCTCGTTCGGGGCGACTTCGACGCCCCGACGCATCCCGAGCGGTAGCGGGTGCAGTCGGCGAGGCGTCGCCGTCGCGGCCCATCGCCGACAGCACGCCGGCGACCCGGAGTAGTCGGGTCCTACGCGTCGAGTACTTCTATCAGGTTGCCCTCGGGGTCCTCGACGAAGCAGATGGTCGTCCCCGTCGAGGTGGTCTGGGGCTCGCTCAGCGTCTCGACGTCGTCCGGGAGGCCCTCGTAGAAGGCCTCGACGTCGTCGACGCCGAACCCGAGGTGTTTGGCCCCGCTGTCGTTGAGCGACTCGGCGGCCGCCTCGCCGCCCGCGGGCTCGTACTCGACGAGTTCGACGCGAGTGTCGTCGCCGTCGAGGTGGGCGAACCGACCGGTAGCGTTCTCGACGCCGACACCGGTCGAGAACGCCTCGCCCGTGGACTCGAACTCCGCGAGCACCTCGAGGTCGAACGTCTCGGTGTAGAAGTCGACGGCGCGCTCCAGGTCTGCAACGGTCGTCCCGACGTGGTGGACGCTTCCGGGCATGTCCGAGCGCGCGACAGCCGGCGAGTAAACGGTATCGGTCGGCGGCCAGCGTCGCCGCCGAGACGAACCGAAGACAGTCACTACGCGACGAAGTCGGTGACTACATGGCGGACAGACAGCGCCGGTCGTTGGTAGTCGACTGGTAACAAATATCATGTATTCCGTGCTGACGGGCATGGACGGAGAACTCCCGAAGACCCGCGAGGGGCGCATCACCATCGGGCCGCCGCCGCCACCGACGGCGGCGCCCGACGACGTGCTTCCCGCGGTCGTCAGGACCCGCAGCGACGACAGCCGACGCTACATCGTCTACTCGGACGCGTCCGACCGCGCCGGCGTCGCGGAGACCCGGCTGTCCGTCGACAGCGACGTCGTCCTCGACCGGGAGCTCTGGCGGTAGCACCGAACCGCACGACTGCTCGTTTCTCACCTGTCTCCGAGCGCGAGCGTCTCGCCGCGCAGTCGCTCGACGGCCGCCTCGACTCGCCGCCGGTCCTGCGGTCGCACCTTTGCCGTTTCGGCCGCGAGCTCCGCGAACGACCAGAAGCGCGCGCCGCTCGTCTCGGCACCGGGCCGGGGGGTGTCGCGAGTGTCTCCCCGTTCGACCGCAAAGCAGACCGAGAGGTACGACCCGTCGTCGGGGTCGTCGACGTCGAGCGCCGTCCGGACGAGTTCGAGGTCCGCCGGATCGACCGACAGTCCTGCCTCCTCTTCGAGTTCCCGAGCGGCGCCGACGCGCGGCGACTCGTCGACCTCGAGGATCCCGCCGGGGACCGCCCACGCCCCGATATCCGGTTCGATGGCGCGCTCGATCAACAGCACCGAGTCGCCGTCGTGCGGCTTCGTCGCACTGCTCGGGGGACTCCGTCCCCCGCTGTCTGTCACGACGACATGTGCACCCGGCATCGGGTTCTGGAAGACGAACCGCTCGCAGTCGGGACAGAACCGACGGTCGCGCCCCTCGAACGCCCGCGACACCAGTTCGGCGCCGCAGTAGGGGCAGTAGCTCGCTCGCCGCTTGGTCATCCTTTCAACCCCGTCCCCGTGAGCGCGACGACCACGTCGTCGTCGGGCGCGACGACGCCCCGCTCTCGGAACTCGGCGAGCGCGGCCGTCGCGGTCGCGCAGGTCGGTTCGACGTGGAACCCGGCCCGTGCGAGGCGGTCGTGTTCGCGCTCGGTCGCGTCCGGACCGACGGCCACCGCGTCGCCGCCCGTCGCGCGGATGGCCGCGAGTAGCTGGTCGCCGCGGGCCGGGTCGCTGATCTGGATGCCGTCCGCGGCCGCGTTCGGAGGTGTGTCGCCGTCGCCCTCGTCCGGCCCGTCGGCGAGCGCCGCCGCGATCGGTGCCGCGCCCGTCGCCTGCGCACCGAGGAGCGTCGGGAGGTCGTCGACCCAGCCGGCCTCGCGGAGCGCCCGGAAACCGCGGTACGCACCGAGCAGGAGCGTCCCGTGGCCCAGCGGCGTGACGACGGCGTCGGGCACCGTCCAGTCGCGCTGGGCGGCGAGTTCGAGCGCGACCGTCGCCGTCCCGCGGAAAAAGGTCGGGTTCCACGCGTGGCTGGCGTACCACCCCTCACCTGTTTCCACGACCTCGATACAGGCGTCGGTCACGTCGCCGCGGGTGCCCTCGACCCGCTCCACCGCCGCGCCGGTCCGTTCGAGAGCGCGGAGCTTTCCGGGCCTGACGTCGACTGGGACGTAGATCTCGGCGTCGATACCGGCGCGCGCCGCGTAGGTGGCGATAGCCAGTCCGGCGTTGCCCGAGGAGTCCTCGACGACCCGGTCGACGCCGAGTTCGGCCGCCCGCGAGACGGTCAGCGCCGCGCCGCGGTCCTTGAAACTCCCCGTCGGGGACACCGATTCGAGTTTAAATCGCACGTCCCACTCGGGGGCGTCGACGAGCGGCGTCCACCCCTCGCCGAGCGTCACCGCCCGTTCGGTGTCGAGAAAGGCGTCGAACGCCCAGAGGCCGCGGTCGCGGTCGAGCGTCTCGGGCGGGTTGTCATCGGCCGGAAGCGGCTGGTCGGCGTAGTCGAGCGCGTGGCCGCAGTCACAGCGCCACGGTGCGTCGGCACCGTCATCGTAGGTCCTGCCGCAGTCGCCGCAGGTGAGCATGGATGTGGTGTGGGTGTCTTCGTTCCTGTAGGTGTTGGTCGAGGTGTCGTGATGGGTGAGAGTAGATCGACAGCGAGTATCTGCGGTGGCGCGCGCTGTCGTCTCGGAATCGCGTGCGATTCCGAGGGCCGTCAGAGCTTGCTCTGACATTGGCGAGTCTCGTCTCGCGACGGGAGCCGTGCGAGAGATGAGAAGCGCACCGAGCGAAGCGAGGGAGCATCGCAGTCGGTTGGGGAGGTGTGTGGCTGTCTGCGGTGTCGTGGGTGGGACTGAAAGGGGCGAGTCGTTCAGCGAAGCACGGGGACGCAAGGACCGCAGCCGAACGGAGTGAG
>PXSD01000183.1:13246-16362 GCA_003023165.1 Halobacteriales archaeon QS_9_67_15
CGAAGGCCCGCTCGCACGGTCCGTGGGAGCTCAGCTCCCACGCTGTTCGCATCGAGGCGCTCCCTCCAGTCGCGCCTCGCCCCGCTCCAGTGCTTGCGTCGGCCGCCGTCGCCGAGCGGACGGCCCCGTTCAATCCCACCCACCGCACGGTCACCGCAAACAGCCTCACGCCTCCCCAGCCGATTCACTCGGTCGCCATGCTCCCTCGTTCATCCCTCGCACGACGCCCTCTCACGACGAGACGCTCGCGGGTCGCTGCGCTCCCCGCTCGCATCGAGGCGCTCCCGCTGGTCGCGCCTCGCCACCCTCGACGGCGCGCGTCACAGCGACTACTCCCCGATAAAATCGCGTCAGAACAGAACACGGCGGCTCTCGAAATGGTTCGACCCCTTATCGCTCGTCGACATCGACGAACTGCTGGTCCTCGGGGCCGGTGTAGCGGGCGCGCGGCCGGATGAGGCGGTTGTCCTCGACGTACTCGGCGGCGTGGGCGATCCAGCCGGCAGAGCGGCTCATGGCGAAGATAGGGGTGTAGATGTCGATGGGGATGCCCATCTGGTAGTACGTCGACGCCGAGTAGAAGTCGACGTTCGGCGCGAGGCCCTTCTCCTCCAGCATGTACTCCTCGATCTTGGTGGAGTACTCGTACCACTTGGACGTGCCGGCGGCCTCGCCGAGCTCCTGGGAGCGCTCGCCGAGGATCTCTGCGCGGGGATCCTTGACAGTGTAAACGCGGTGGCCGAACCCGGAGACGCGACGGCCCTCCTCTAAGGCGTTCTCGACCCAGCCGATGGGGTCGCGGTCGCTGTCGTCGGCCTCCTTGAGCATCTGCATGACGTCCTGGTTCGCGCCGCCGTGGAGCGGTCCCTTGAGGGTGCCGATGGCGGAGGTGACGGCGCTGTGGAGGTCCGAGAGGGTCGAGGCGGTGACCATCGCGGAGAACGTCGAGGCGTTGAGGCCGTGGTCGGCGTGGAGGACCAGCGCCGTGTCGAAGGTCTCGGCGAGAACATCGTCGGGCTCCTCGTCGTTGAGCATGTAGAGGAAGTTGGCGGCGTGGCTCAGGTCCTCCCGTGGTGCGACGGGGTCGTCGCCGTCGCGCATCCGCGCGAAGGCGGCGAGGATGGTCGGGATCTTGGCGGTGATACGCCGACCCTTGCGGAGCGTGGCGTCCTCGTCCGTCGCCGGCTCGTCGGCGTCGGGGTCGAACGCCGAGAGCATCGAGACGGCGGTGCGGAGCGCGGCCATGGGGTTCTCGTCCGCGGCGGCGAGTTGCCCCACCGTGTCGAGGATGTCTTCCGCCACGGAGCGCTCGGCGACCATCGAATCTGTAAAGGAGTCGAGTTCCTCGGCGTCGGGGAGCTCTCCGTACCAGAGGAGGTAGATGACCTCCTCGTAACTCGCGTGCTTCGCGAGGTCCTCGATGCCGTACCCGCGGTAGATGAGTCGCCCTTCGTCGCCGTCGATCTCGCTGAGTTCCGACTCGGCGACGAGCACACCCTCGAGGCCTTTCTGAAGCTCCTCAGTCATACCTTCACCGTTGTTCTGGCCCGGCCAAAAGGGTTACCGTTCACAGGTAAACGCGTGCGAAATCACCGAACACTATCCTGGACGTTCGTCTATCGAACCACTCCGACTCCCGGCCCAGAATCCGACGCCCCTGAACCCGACGCCCGACCGTTCGGACGGTTTCATCGTCGATGCGCTTTTCAACGTTCGTCGTTTTCGACCCGTCCGGTTCGTATACGTTCGTTTCTCGGGAACGAGGTGTCGATGTCATCGGATCGCGTCTTGGTCGAAAGCTGTCGCTCCGTCCGCCCGGAGTGGAGGCGACCTGCCGAAACATCCGGTCGGATTCGGCGGTCGGGCGGAGAGCGGACCGAGCCGGTGGGGTCGAGACCGTCGCGCTGGCGGTCAGAGCGCTCGGGAGAGTCGGACCGCGCGGACGAGCGTGAGGAGGAACGCGACGAGGCCGGCGGTGGACATCGCGAGGACGAACCCGAGCGCGACGTACCACGCCGGCGAGCGTTGCGCACCGGGGACGACGAAGAGGACGAAGACGGCGACGGTGACGGCGAGGCCGACGGCGACGCCCCACTTGGTGTTCCGGCGGACGCGCAGGGCCGAGACGAAGGCCGCGCGACCGCTCTCGGGTCGGTCGTCGCCCCGCTCGACCCCGAGCGGCGTCTCGCCGCCGTCGGGTCGCTCGTCTGCCATGCTCGCGCTTGGGCCACGACCGGCAAAGACGCGTCGATCGCGGGTCCGGTCCTCGCCGTGTTCGCCCGTGGCTCATACTGCCGGCTGTAAGTCTGTTGAGAATTTCGCCGTCCCGGGGCGGCGAATAACTTCACGAAGTTACAGCCGGCAGTATCACCGTCCGAGGGGAAAACATCGAATCTCTAAAGAGAGACGGGTCCTGCAGTAGTGGTAATGACGACGCTCGGTACGGCGCGTGCCGCTCCCGGCGAGATGGATACCGGCCGCCTGGCGGTCGGCGAGACGCGGGACGGCACAGAGGTGGGACTCCCCGTCGCGGTCATCAACGGTGCTGCCGACGGCGACACGCTCTACATCCAGGCCGCCAGCGACGGCGACGAACTCAACGGCGTCGGCGTGGTCCAGCGGGTCGTCCCCAAGCTCGACCCCAAGGCGGTCGCCGGGACGATCCTCGTCGTCGGGGTCGTCAACTACCACGCCTTCCAGGTCGCCAAACACCGCAACCCCATCGACGACACCAAGACCAACCGCGCCTACCCCGGCGACGAAACCGGGACCTCCACCGAGCGGATCGCCGCCACCACCTTCGCGGCCGCCCGCCGCGCAGACCTCGTCCTCGACCTCCACCAGGGGTCGACCTCCCGGATGATCGAGGAGTGTCGCGTCCGCTGTGGCCCGCGCCACCGCCTCCACGACGCCTGCCTCGAACTCGCGAAGGTCTTCAACTGCGGCTACATCCTCGACCAGAAAGGTCCCGACGGCCAGCTCGCCCGCGCCGCCCCCGACGAGGGGATCCCCACTATCGACCCCGAACTCGGCGGCTGTGTCGGCTGGGACGAGCAGTCCATCCAGACCGGCGTCGAAGGCGTGTTCAACGTCCTCAGCTACTACGGCTTCACCGA
>PXSD01000184.1 GCA_003023165.1 Halobacteriales archaeon QS_9_67_15
CGGGCCAGGCGGGCACTGGAGATGGAACCCCGGGCGTTCGGCCACCACGTCGCCATCCTGAAACGTGACGGCGTGTTGCTGGAGTCGGAGGGAGAACTGCGCATCGCGTACGAGGACGAGGTCGAAGAGGAGTTCCGGTCCGACGGCGTACAGGTGACGATCCGACGGGCACGCGAGGAGGACCTGACGGGGCTGGTCGGCGTGATCCGCCAGGCGATCGGAGACGGCACGTACGTCGACGCGGAGACGGTGGCGGACATCGTCGACCACGAGGAGGTGCTGTTCCGACACAACGAACTCCAGTCGCGGGTGTTTTTCGTCGCCACCGTCGACGGTGACGTCGTCGGCTGGGTCAACATCAACACCCACGAGACGGAGAAACTCGACCACACGGCCGAACTCACCGTCGGTGTCCTCGACGAGTACCGCGGTCACGGGATCGGGAGCGAGTTGCTCGAACGCGGACTCGAGTGGGCCGAAATCAACGGCTACGAGAAGATCTACAATAGCGTCCCCGACTCCAACGAGGCGGCCATCGAGTTCCTGAAAGCCCACGGCTGGGAGGTCGAGGCCGTCAGGGAGGACCACTACAAGTACAACGGCGAGTACCTCGACGAGGTCATGCTGGCGACGACGGTTTGACCCTTCCACCCGGTCGGGCCCGGACGGGTCGACACGACACTCACAGCGGCGACCTCGGGTCACGTCACCACCGCCCTCCTTTATTCGACGCTCTGTCGAAGTCGCAGTGGATGACCCGTGGCGAGGAAGGCGAACTCGACAGGGGTTCGAGGTGCTGGCGAATCGCTGGCGACATGCTGTTATCGAAGTGCTTCGAAGTCTCTTGGAGGCGCGCTCGAAGTCCCCGCACTGGCGGACGCGGTCGCGTCTCTCTCCGAAGACACGGCCGAGGAGGTCGCGGTCTTACTCTACCACAGCGACCTCCCGAGACTCGCGGCTACCGGGGTATCGCCTGCGACGACGAGGTCGGCGTCGTCGAATACGAGTCGAACCCGCTCGTCGAACGCTGTCTCGACGCGGCCGAATCGTATCGCTCCGACAACTGGGTCCACTGCTCCACGGAAGCTTCCTGACACGCCCGGTCGCTCCCGGTTCTCTCGCCAGTCCTCGGTCGCGTCTCACGGCCACGCGTCATCGGCGTCACCGATCGGATCGGCGACGACGCCGTCCTGTCTGGCTATCACACGGGCGTGACCCGCACAGACCTCCCGGTTCTCCGCCCAGGGGATGTGCAGTTCGACGACAGCCTCGGCCTCGCACCCGTCCTCGGCGCACTCGCCCATACGCCCGTTACGGGTGCCAGAACCTGAGTCTTTCCCGCAGTTCGTCGCGACCGCCGGAGTACCGCACGCCGCTCGCTCACGGTGGCCCGCTTACAGGACGTAGACGCCGACCATCGCGACGAGGACGCCGGCCGTCAACAGCACCTGCATCACGCTGGAGGTGACCATCCCGACGAGCGTCACGCCGGCGGCGCGCGCGCTCTCCTCGAACTCGCCGCCGTCGGCGAGTTCCAGCAGGAAGACCGTTCCCGCGGTCCCCACCAGAAAGCCGACCGGTCCGAACGTGAGGCCGACGAGTCCGACCAGTGTAGCGATTACCACAGTTCTCGTCGAGGCGCCGCCGGCCTTCGCGGAGACCGCACCGCTCAGCCAGTCGACGGCGACTGCCAGCAGCGCCACGAACAGGACGCCCGAGAGGATGAACAGATTCGGCTCGCTGAAGCCGCTCGCCCACCAGTAGACGAGCACACCCGCCAGTGAGAGGACCCCACTGGGGACGACCGGGGCGACGCTGCCGACGACACCGGCCAGTAATAGGACGAACGCGACGATCACGAGCACGTCTGCGGGGAGGGCGTCGATCGCGGGCAGTTGCATCATTCGAATCGCTCCAGTTCCGTCTCGACGTTCGCGTCGCCGAACCGTGAAAGCAGCGGTCGAACCGCTTCCCCGAGGGCCCGCTTGCACTGTCCCACCGAGTGAAAGTCGAGTTCGTCCGCCACGCGCTCCCACGAGTGGCCCTGGAGCGCCTTTCGGATCAGCAGGCGTTCCTGCCGGGGGTCGAGCGACGACCCTTCGTGGTCACTCGACGCGGCGTCCTCCGCGCTCAGATACCGGACGGTCAGTCGCCGAAGCGGGCGCGGCGAGGTGTCGAAGATACCGGCACCACCGACCATCCCGACCAGCAGTCGCCACTCCCAAGCGGAGAGATCACGGTCGGGCGTCGCGTCGGCGCTCCGGAGCGCGGCTCGAACCACGTCGGGGGCCACGTCGTCGAGCGGGTCCGAGAGCATCGCGCCGACGCGGTCGACGAACCACCGGCCGTGGCGCGCCGCGAGGTCGCGGCCGGCGTCGCTCGTCGGGGCGAGCATCACCGCGGAGTACTCGCCGCTCGACTCGTTGCGCGTCGTCGAGAGGTGGACGGTCGAGTACCCGTTCGCCCGCCAGAACCGCAGGAGTTCGGGCGTCGCGCCGTAGCCGGCCCCGAGCCAGTCCACGTCGGCCGCGAACTCCTCGCGGACCGCGGCGAGCAACCGCGACCCGAGCCCGCGCGAGCGAACCGCGTGGTGGGTCGCGATGCGGAGGACGCGAAGCCCCTCCGTCTGTCCCGCGTCCTCGTCGCGCAACTGGCTCGTCAACACGTCGGGGATCATGTTCCCGCGAACTCGCCCGCCCTCGTACATGTGCGTCCGCAGGTCCGCGGGGAGGCTCCCCTCGCGGGCCAGCAAGGCCACGGAGACGGCGTGTCCGTCGTGGACGAGCGCTCGGACGGCGACGTTGGGTGCGTCGAGGAGCCGTGCGAGGTCGTCCGGCTCCGTCCGGTAGTGGGCGGCGACGAGCAGGCCGAACGCCTCCCGGAGCAGGTGTTCGTCGGCCAGCAGGTCGGCGGTCTCGACGGCGCGATACGTCGCGGCGGCCGGGTCGGCGTCGGCGACGAGCGGGTCGACGGCCGGACCGGCGTCGAGCAGGAGCGCGCGGAACGCCCACACTTCGACGGGGTCGCCCGCGGCGTACCGGATCGGGTTGGTCATCGACACGTCCGTCACATCGAACTCGCTCTCGGTCAGGTGCTCCCGGAACCTGACCGTGAAGCCGCGGCCAGCGCCCTCGTACCCGTGGACGGTGGTCGCGAAGGCGACCGCGGGCGCGTCGAGGAACCGCGCGAGCAACCGGACCGGCAGTGCGGCGGCCTCGTCGACGAGGACGGTGTCGGGATCCTCCGGCAGTTCGGCCGCCGCGGCGGGCTTCTCGAAGCGGACCCGACCGCAGTCGTCGGGTTCGAGCAGCGTCGGGTTCGACTCGCGGCTCCCGTCGTCGGGGCGAGTCGCGAGCGCGTCGGCGTCGGTCAGCACCTCGCGCGCCCGGGCGAACACTTCGGCGGCGCTGCGGTACTGCGGCGCGGTGACGAGCACGTCGCGACCGTCCAGCGCGAGCGCGCCCGCGGCCAGCCCGGCGGCGCTCGACTTCCCGCGGCCCCTGTCGGCCTCGACGACGACGGCCGCTCCGGCGTCACGGAGCGCCTCGAGCGCTTCGAGAGCCGCGACCTGGTCCTCGGTTACACAGCGCTCGTAGACGCCGGTCGGGAAAGTCGGTCCCGCCGGTACCGCCGGTGGGTTCGGGGGGACGCGTGGGGCTGGGTCGGTGAGTCCGTCTCGCTCGACCGTCCGGGCTCCATCGGCCTCGACGGTTACGACGGCGACGCCGGGGTGTGTCCGGATCAGGTCGACCAGTCGCGTCCGGAAGTTCCCGGCCACGTCCGCGACGTCGAACGGTGGGACGGCGAGACTCTCGTCGAACGCGTCGCGGCGCTGGAGCCACTCCTCGAGCGGTGGGACACAGAGGACGAGCAGGCCACCGCCGTTGACGGCGCCGACGGCTCGACCGATGGCGTTCGGCCGTGTCTCCTCGTGACAGTCGAGGACGAGCGCGGCGTGTGTCGTCCCGAGGAGGGCGCCGGCGCGTGTGGGCGGGATCTGTTCCCAGGGCGTCTCCACGGATTCGCCGAGATACGTCACGTCGGCGGGGTCGATGTCCGCCCCGTCGAGCGCGTCGGCGGCGGCCTCGCGGGTGGCCAACGGGTTGCCGGCGCAGACGAGGAGCCGACGCTCGTTGGTCGCGCGTGCCTCCGCGCGAAGCGCGCTCGCGACGCCGCCGACGGTCATGGCTGTGGCTCCGCCGCCGACGGGCAAAGAAGCGCCGATCGGATTCAAGTGCTGCCGGCACCGAGTCGGCGCCGTGCCCCTCCAGACGCCGCTCTGTGACCGACTCGATATCGACCACCCGGTCGTCCAAGCACCGATCGGGAGCGTCTCTACTCCGGAACTGGCGGCCGCCGTCTCGAACGCGGGCGGCCTCGGCACCGTTGCGGTCACGTGGCGCGACTTCGAGGCGACCCGCGACGTGATCGGGACTGTCCGAGACCGCACCGACGAACCGTTCGCGGTCAATCTCGTCCTCGCCGAGGAGGCCAGAGCGCACCCGACCGACGACCACCTCGACGTGTGTCTCGACGCCGGTGCGCCCCTGGTGTCGTTCTCGTTCGGCGACCCGTCGCCGTACGTCGAGCGCGTCCGCGAGGCCGGCGCCGACGTGCTCGCCACGGTCGGGAACGCCGACGAGGCGCGAGCTGCAGTCGAGGCGGGCATCGACGTGGTCGTGGCACAGGGCTGGGAGGCCGGCGGACACGTCCAGAGCGACGTGGCGACGACGGCACTCGTGCCTCGCGTCGCGGACGTGACGCCCGAGCAGGTCCCGGTCGTCGCCGCGGGGGGTGTCGCGGACGGACGGGGGCTCGCAGCAGTGCTTGCGCTCGGTGCGGACGGTGCGTGGCTAGGCACCCGGTTCGTCGCCACGGAGGAGGCGGACGCACACGAGCGATACCGGTCGGCAGTCGTCGACGCCGCGGCCGACGGGACGGTCCGCGGGACGCCGTTCCCGAAGGGGTGGCGCGACCAGCCCCACCGGACGCTCGAATCGCCCGCGACGGAGCGGTGGACCGCCGCGGGACGACCGCCGCTCGACGAGCGCGACGACGCCGACGCGGTCGTGGCCGAGACGACGGCCGGCGAGTCGCTCGAACGCTACGTCGACCTCCCGCCGCTCTCGGACGTCGAGGGACGTATCGAGGAGTTGCCACACTACGCCGGCCAGAGCGTCGGCGGCGTCGATTCGGTCGAACCTGCGGGGGCAGTCGTGGAACGGCTGGTCGACGACGCGGCGGCGACGATCGGCTCGCTCGATCGGCTCCGCAGTGACAGTGCCTGACGGCGTCGGTCGGTCGAGGGGAAGCCGCCGTTTCGGCGGTGGATTCTCGGCCGCTGAAGCGGCCGGTCGTGGCGTGTGCAGGCGGCTCACACGCTGTTTCGTCTTCGAAAGGGCTTTTAGTACTCCTCTGCCAGTACGGTGTACAGCCTGTGCGGGGTTGATGATGCTCCTAGCCTCTCAGGATATCTCGCCGCGGTCCGGTCGCGGTGCCCGGGCGTCTGCCCGGACGGCGGGGGAGCGCGAGCCCACGCACAGGAGGTGATCCACAAATGCCAGTATACGTAGATTTCGACGTACCCGCGGACCTCGAGGACGACGCGCTCGAGGCCCTCGAGGTCGCACGAGACACAGGGACAGTGAAGAAAGGAACCAACGAGACGACCAAATCCGTCGAGCGCGGCAGTGCCGAACTCATCTTCGTCGCAGAGGACGTCCAGCCCGAGGAGATCGTCATGCACCTCCCGGAGCTGGCCGACGAGAAGGAGATCCCCTTCGTCTTCATCGCGACGCAGGACGACGTCGGTCACGCGGCCGGCCTCGAAGTCGGGAGCGCGGCCGCAGCTATCGTCGACGCCGGGGACGCCCAGGACGACGTTGACGACATCGCCGCCAAGGTCGAGGAACTCCGGTAGGTGACTCGGCATGTCTGCTGAAGAATCCGACGGAGACGGCGGTTCCACGCCCGCCGAAGTCATCGAGGTCGTGGGCACCACAGGGATGCACGGCGAGGCCATGCAGGTCAAGTGCCGCATCCGAGAGGGTGAGAACCAGGGACGCATCATCACGCGAAACGTCCTCGGGCCGGTCCGCGAGGGTGACGTGCTCCAGCTCCGCGAGACCGCCCGCGAGGCCGACCAGATCGGAGGCCAATAATGCCACGAACGCGCGAATGTGACTACTGTGGCACCGACATCGAGCCCGGCACGGGGACCATGTTCGTCCGCGTCAACGGCTCGACTATCCACTACTGCTCCTCGAAGTGCGAGAAGAACGCCAACCTCGGGCGCGAAGCGCGCGACCTCGAGTGGACCGGCGAGGAGGCCCAAGCGCCGGCCGAAGCCGTGCCCGAAGCGGACACCGAACCCGAGCCTGTGTCCGACATCGAGGTCGGGGACGAGGCCGAGGCAGACGAGGACACCGACGAAGCCGAAGCGGAGGAGGATGTCGAGGCCGAGGCAGACGCGGACACCGAGGAAGCAGAAGCGGACGAGGATGCCGAAGCTGACGCGGAGACAGAGGACGTCGACGAAGCCGAAGCGGACGAGGACGCTGACGCGGACGAGTCTGACGCTGAAGATGAGGCCGACGCTGAGGAGTCCGACGCTGAGGAGTCCGACGCCACCGACAGAGACACCGAGGTCGACGAGACCGAGGATTCCGAGGCCGACGCCGCCGAGGAAGACGCCGACGAAGAGGAGGCCGAGGCATGAGCCACCACGACGAGCGGACGTTCGTGATGGTCAAGCCCGACGGGGTCCAGCGCACCCTGACCGGCGAGGTCATCACTCGTCTCGAAGAGCGCGGCCTGAAGCTCGTTGGTGCGAAGTTCGTGCAGATCGACGAGGAGCTGGCCCACCAGCACTACGCCGAGCACGAGGACAAGCCCTTCTTTGACGACCTCGTCGAGTTCATCACCAGCGGCCCGGTGATGACGATGGTCTGGGAGGGCGCGGACGCGACTCGACAGGTGCGACAGATGATGGGCGCGACCGACCCCGCAGAGGCGGCCCCGGGTACAATCCGCGGCGACTACGGCCTCGACCTGAGCCAGAACGTCATCCACGGCTCGGACCACGAGGACGAGGGCGCCAACGAACGAGAGATCGAGCTGTTCTTCGACGAGGACGAACTCATCGAGTACAACCGGTCCGACGAGGGCTGGGTCTACGAAGACGCCAGCCACTGACGACTTCGGTCACCGTTTTCCCAGTCGCGTTCGACAGCGCCCCGAGCCGCTAGTGCCGACGTTACACAGTGATTAACTGACAGGATCGCGTTGACACGAGTGATACATTTTTCTCACCCCCCATCTAATTGGCGGGCGTGCAGACGACATCGGCCGCCGATATCGAAGCCGTCCTCGAGGAGTCCGGTCCGGACTACGAGGAGTTCAGCTACGAACCGGCGACCGGCGGGACGCGCGCTGACGTGTACATGGTCACGCTCGTCTACCAGGGGACCGAGTACGAAATCGTCGTGAAGTTCCAGCCTCCGGACGACACCAGATTCGCGGTCGAGCCGAAGCTCCATGACTACGTGGCCGACCGGACGGAGATACCGATCCCGCGGATCCTCGTGTTCAAGCAGGAACCGGAGCGGAACGTCCCGCCGTACTT
Source organism: Halobacteriales archaeon QS_9_67_15 (assembly GCA_003023165.1). GTDB lineage: Archaea > Halobacteriota > Halobacteria > Halobacteriales > Haloarculaceae > Halosimplex. Next base: position 7,625 of record PXSD01000184.1, read on the forward strand.
CGTCACCGAGCGGGTGCGTGGGGACAGCCTCGCCGACCAGTACGGGGCGATGACCGACGACCACTGGGAGCGGGTCATCGAACAGGTGGGGTCGATCATGGGCGACCTCCACTCGAAGGTCGCCTTCGAGGCGTTCGGACGGTTGATGCTCCACGATGACCGCATCACGATCAGCAACTGGCGGGGCAACTGGCAGGAGTACTTCGCAGACCTGACGCGCTCACACATCGACCGACTGGAGGGGACGCCCTTCGACGGCGTCCAGTCGACGGCCAGCGACGCGATCGAAGAGACCGTCTCGCTGGTGCCGGAGGACGGGATGCCGCGGCTGGTCCACGACGACATGCAGCCGACGAACCTGCTCTGTATCCTCGACGAATCGGACCCGGTCACCGCCGTGCTGGACTGGCAGGACACCCTCGCGGCGCACAACGAGTACCAGATCGCACAGGCGGAGTTCCTCTACATCGACTCGACGTTCGACGACCCGAACGTCCGCGAGCGACTGCGAGAGAAGCTCTACGAGGGGTACCGCCAGCACCACGAGTTCGAGCCGGACGAGCAGTACGAACAGTGCAAGTCGATCTACCAGCTGTCGACGCTGCTCTGGCGGATGACCGGCTTCGAGGACGCCTACGCGGAAGACGACCTCGGACGTGCCCGCGCGGAGTTCCAGTACCGCCAGCAGTTCGACCGGCTCGTCGACGACCTCCCGCGGTGAACTGGAGCGAGCGACGCCGGCGAGCGTCCAGCGACCACTAGTGAGTGGGGCCGTCAGTTCGACGAACGTGTCGGCCAGAGCGAAGTAATTAAGTGACGACTCTACGGATACCCCGGCGACATGCCCTCCGCACTGTCACTCCTGACCGACCCGGAGGCGTTCTTCGGGCGCCGGGGGACCGACCCGTCGCTGAAGGGGCCGCTCGTCGTCGTCACGCTGATCGCCGCGGTCAACGCGGTGGCGTCGGTGCTCCAGTTTCGCTTCATGGCCCGGCTGTTCGAGAACAGCGGGATGGGGAGCGGGTTCGCAACGGCGATCCAGGCGTTCAGCTTCGTGTTCGTCATCGCGGGTCCGTTCGTCGTCTGGTTGCTGTACGCCGGCGTCTTCCAGGGAATCTCGGTCCTGTTCGACGGCGACGGCGACTTCTCGACGACGCTCGCGTTCGTCGGCTGGGGGTTCGTCCCGAGCGTGATGGGGTCGGTCGCCAGTGTGGCGATCAACTTCTACCGATTCAACGTCCGCGGTGTCGACGTCCCCTCGGAGATGAGCGTCGAAGCCTACCAGCAGTTCAGCCAGTCGCTCCAGACGGGGCCACTGGTTGCGCTGTCGGCGGCGCTCGGCATCGTCTTCACGCTCTGGAGCGCGTTCCTCTGGACGTTCGGGCTGCGACACGCTCGGTCGCTGTCCGTCCGCCAGGCCGCCCTGACGGTCGCGCTCCCGGTCCTCGTCGGACTGGCGTTGACGACCCGGACGCTGTTGGTCGCCCTCGAGGTCATGTAGCGACGGGCAGCCCCGCCAGCCGCCCGGTCGTTCGCACACGTAACTGAGCCGATCCACCCCTCACGATCCACCCCTCTAACCGATGAGCGACACGATGAACGACAGAACGACGCTCGCGTTCCCGGCAGTCCTCACAGTGGCATCGCTTCCGGCCGTCTCGGCCGCGACAACCGCCGACGTGACCATCTCGGACGTCGACGCTCGCTGCTGGTCGCCGGTGTGAGCATCCTCAGCGTCACGCTCATGAGCACCGTCGAGCGCCGCCAGGAGACCGGCGTCCTGCGTGCCGTCGGGTTCCAGAAGCTCGACGTACTGAAGATCATGCTCTCCGAGGCCGTCCTGCTCGGGGCCGTGGGCGGCGTTGCCGGCGTCGCCTTCAGCCTCGCCGCCGGCGTGGCCATCTTGCTCACGGGTCGCTACGCTCCCCGTTTGCATCGAGGCGTTCGTTTCACTCACGCCTCGCACTGCTCGCTCTCGTGCTCACTCCGCCGGCGTTCGCCGAGACGCCTCGCCCGTTCGATCCACCAGGGTTGTCGGCTGTAGCGCCGAGCGCAGCCGGTCAGGTTCACTCCGTATCTGAACACCGCCAGCCAGACAGTCCGTACATTCAAGGCCCGGAGCGCGACCAGCACCATCTATGATCGCGATAGCCGGTGGGAAAGGCGGCTGCGGAAAGACGACGACCGCGCTCGGCCTCGCTGGCGCGCTCGCTCGGGACGGGCGCCGACCGCTCGTCGTCGACGCCGACTGCGACATGCCAAACCTGCACACGATGGCGGAGACGGACCGGCGCCCGGGCCTCGAAACCGTCGACAGCGGCGGGTCGATCGCCGTCGCCACGCATCGAAGTCCCATCGTGCCCGGCGTAGACGTCCTCCCCGCGGGAGACGCCTCTGGGCCGATCAGTCGGACCGCACTTCGGCGACTCGACCGGTGTCGACAGCCGGTCGTCCTCGACTGCCCGGCAGGCGCGACCGACACGGCAGCCGCACCGCTGCGGCGCGCCGACGGGGTGGTCGTCGTCACGACGCCGGACCGCGCGAGCCGCTCGGACGCGGTCAAGACCGCTCGAATGGCCGACGCGCTCGACGCGAGCGTGCTCGGAAGCGTCGTGACCCGTGCCGAGTCGCGGTCGCCGTCCGTCGCGTGCGACGGCGGGTCTGTCCTCGATCCGGTTCTCGCGGCGGTCCCGAAGGTCGACGGGTCGGTCCTCGGGTCGGAAATCGGGCGGGCGTCGTACGACCGGCTCGCCACGGCTTTGTCGGGGCGGAATATTTAATTCGGTGCGCCTGAAAGGTTCGAGCAGCATGGTCAACCGGCTAAACACGGGTATCGACGTCCTCGACCGGAAGCTCGGGGGCGGGATCCCGGAGGGGAGCATCGTCGCTCTCAGCGCCGAGCCGGCCAGCCAGGCGGAGCTGTTCCTCTACGAACTCACCGCCACGCGCGGGACCCTGTACCTCTCACTCGACCGCACCGCGCAGTCGGTCACCGCCAGTATCGAGCAGTCGCCGGCGACGACGGGTGACCCGACGGTTCGACACATCTCGGGCGAAGCCCCGCTGGACAACGCCAGCAAACTCGTGAGCGCGCTCCCGGAGACCTCCAACCTCATCGTCGACCCGCTCGACGTGCTGGAGTCCCAGGAGCCGCCCTCGCGGTATCGCTCGTTCATGAACGACCTCCACAACCACATCGTCAACACGGGCAGTCTCGCGATCGTCCACTGCCTCGACGGCCGGGCCGTGCCGCCGCTGCGCGACACGACCGAACACTTCGCCGACGTGGTCTTCGAGCTCGAGACCACGGTCACGAGCGACGAGGTGGAGAATCGCCTCGCCATCCCGAAGTTCCGCGGCGGCCGCGCCCCCACCGACATCATCAAGCTCGACCTCGTCGAACAGGTCTCGATCGACACCTCCCGCGA
>PXSD01000185.1:0-843 GCA_003023165.1 Halobacteriales archaeon QS_9_67_15
CGTTGTGAACCCGCCGCCGGAGAGCCGGGCGGCCACGTACAGCGAGAGCAGAACCGCCGCCGCCAGCGCCGCCTGCTGGGAAAGGACGGGGAGCGATATCTGCAACACCGGCCGCATGGGTCCACGACGGCGCCGCTCCCCTTAACGGGCGCGGTGCGCACACGGCCGGACGGGGACGGTCCGGACGCGGCCGAGCGCGCGTGCCGGATCAGTTCCCCCGGGAGGAGCGGGCCTCCCGCACCTCGGCCCCATCCCGGAGTTTGTCCTCGCAGTTGGGGCAGACGCGTACCGAATCCATCCCCGTCGGTGCGAACACGCGGACGTACGCCTCGGTCACGAACGCGTCGCAGTTGTTACAGTGAGGCATTCGGCGTGAGCGGTCGCCTCGTCGACTTAGTTCTGTCGGATTCGGTAAGCGACCGCGGCTACGCGTAGGACTTTTCGAGGTATTCGACGATCCGGTCGGACTCGGCCATCGTGACGCCGCGCTCGTCGTCGACGATCACCGGAACGCCGCGCTGGCCGGAGACGCGCTTGACCTCGTTGCGGTCGGAGTGCAGCGCCTCGACCCAGACGCTGTCGTAGTCCAGGCCGAGTTCGTCCATCCGGTCGGCGACCTTCTCGCAGTACGGACAGCCGTCGAGTTGATACAGGGTGAACGCCATACCGTCGTTTCGGAAGCGACAACCAAGTGCGTTGTGGCCTCCGCGGGAAAAACGGACCTCTCGCCGTTATTCGTTCATCAGGCCGTCTTCCTCGACGCGCATGACGGCCTCGCCGTCGGGGAGGTTCGGCGCGTCGACCAGCTTGACGATCCGTTTGTCGCCTTTGGACTTGCGGAGG
>PXSD01000185.1:881-2864 GCA_003023165.1 Halobacteriales archaeon QS_9_67_15
AAGAACGAATCGGGGTTGGCCGCGACCTGGTTGGTGACGACGACGGCGGTGTTGTGGAGGTCGCCGACGCGCATCAGGTCGTGGAGGTGTTTGTTGAGCTTCTGCTGGCGTTCGGCGAGTTCGCCACGACCGACGTACTCGGCGCGGAAGTGGGCGGTCAGGGAGTCGACACAGAGCAGGCGGATGGGGAACTCCTCGTCCTGGGTCTCGCTGGCGAGGTCCTGGGCCTGCTCGGCCAGCAGGATCTGGTGGTTGGAGTTGAACGCCTTCGCGACGTGGATGTTGTCGAGCATCGCCTCGACGAGGTCGTCGAGCAGCTGTTCGTCGGTGGCGTCGGCGCCGTCCTCCTCCTCGACGACGCCGTGGAGGACCATCGAGTCCTCGAGGACCTCGTCGGAGAGGCCCTTGACCATCTGGTCGATCCGCTCGGGGCGGAACGTGTCCTCGCTGTCGATGAACATCGCACTGCCCTCCAAGCCGCCGTGTTCGCGGGGGAGCTGGACGGTCACGGCGATCTGGTGGGTGACCTGGGACTTGCCGGCACCGAACTCGCCGTACACTTCCGTGATCGACTGGGTCTCGACGCCGCCGCCGAGGAGGTCGTCGACCTCGTCGACGTTCCAGGTGAGCTTGCCGATCTGTTCGCGACGCTCCAGCACCGCCGCGCCGGTCTCGAAGCCGCCGATGTCTGCGGCGTCACGCGCGGCGTTGATGATGTCGGCGGCGCTGGACTCGCCGATGTCTGCAGTGTTCGAGAGTTCGCCGGGGCTCGCGACCGCGATGCCCTGGTAGCCGTCGAATCCGTTCTCTCGGAGCTTCTCCGCCGTCGCCGGACCGACGCCCGGCAGTTCTTCGAGGTCTTCTGTCGCCATAGCCATCGCTTACGCCGCCGGTTATATAAACCCTCGTTAACACCAAAGTGAAAGTGAAATCGCCACGAGCGAGCGCCCTCAGACACGACTGTTCCGAATATTGAAACGCCATCCGTCGGGGAGGCGGTCCTCGGCCGCCGCAGGCGACCGTTGGTCGGCGGGCGGCGGTGAAAGTGGAGCGGTCGTCAGCCGCCGCGAGCGCCGAGGTAGACGACGCCGAAGACGCCGAGGAAGTAGACGGCGGTGAGCCAGGTGTCGGGGACAGAGAGCACGCGGTGGCCCTGGTGGCCGACCACGACCAGCGCGATGGCGACGACAGCGGCGAGTGGATTGGCTCTGAGGCCGCTCGCAAAGGCGCGAAGCTGCCACACGAGGCTGTCGAGGACGCCAGCGACCGTCTCGCTCGCCGGTCGGTTGCCGTCGGGGTTGTCGGCGCGCTCGAACCCGTCGAGGTCGGCGCGGTCGACTGTGGCCAGTTCGCCGGTGTTGACACGCCGAGCGCCGGCGTCGCCGACTCGGAGGAGCGTGAGGGCGTCCTCGCTCGCGCCGACGACGCGGTAGACGCCGGGGTCGAGGTCGGCGTCGTCGCTCGCTGGCCGGAGGTGGTCGGAGACGCGAGGGTCGGATACTGCGGGACCAGAAGCGGTCGGAGACACGGGCGAGGGGTCGCTCGCTCGGAAAATAAACTTACTGCCAGGGGTGGCCGCCGGGACGGTCCGGCCAGAGGGGGTACCAGTACTCCTTGTCCGGTTCGACGGTGAGTTCGCCGTCGAGGACGCTCTGGAGTTTGATCTCCGTCTGGTCGTGCCGGTCGTGGTCGCCCTCGGGCGCGAAGGGGTAGTAGCGCCCGCGCCGAAACGAGTACACCCAGTACGCGCGCTGTCCGTCCTTTTCGAAGGCGAACAGCGCTGCGAGCAACCGGGAGCCGTAGCCGCGTTCGATGAACTCGTCGGCGGCGAAGTGGATGCTCGTCACCAGGTCCTCGGGGTCGTTGTCCTCGAGGACGACCCACTCGTAGCCGTGGTCGTCGGTCGTGAACGCCGCTTTCGTCCCCGTCTCTACCTCCCCTGCTTCGAGGATGGCCTCGACGTTCTCGACGGCGTCGTCGAAG
>PXSD01000185.1:2891-5143 GCA_003023165.1 Halobacteriales archaeon QS_9_67_15
CCATCGTCATGTAGGCGGTGCTCATCCCGAACAGGTCCTCGGGGTCGGCCTCGCGCGTCGCGTCGGCCTCCGCTTTCATCCCCAGCGCGGACTTCAGGCCGTCCAGCAGTCCCATGTCTGTGTGTTCGGGCGAGTACCTAAAAGACGCTTCCCTCGCAGCGCCAGGAGCGGTCGCCCCGGCCACGCGGCCCTCTGCGTGGTCTTCCGCGCCTCCGACCGGCCGGTCGTGCGAGCCGCGCGACTGCGACGGGCTGACGCCACGGAATCCGGTGAAGCCGAATCGCCGTCGGACTACCCTTCGTGGGGGTCTTCCATGTCGAGATGAGCCATCATGTCGGTCAGGAGCGACGAGTCACCGTCGATCCACGGGTCGGGCGCGTCGTAGACGACCAACAGTACACCGCCGTCGGACAACGCCTCGACGCGCCAGGCGGGCGACGACAGGAGCCGGTCGCGACCGACCGCTGATACCCGGGCCGGTGGGAGTATCTGCAGCCAGAATAGCGCCTCCACCCCCGGCCCGGCGAGTTGCTCGTCGGGGATGTCGATCGCCCCGTCGCGGAGCATCTGTACTTCCGTCGGTCCGAACCCGTACACGTACGAGACGGGACAGCCGTCGTCAACGAGCGTCTCGTAGGTTGCGGCCACGAGCGAAACGAGCGTGTCGGTGTGCTCGCTCGCGGCCTCGGTGCCGGCAGTCGGCGCGTGGAAATCGGTTCCGAACACCCGGACCCAGGCCGTCCGTTCGTCGTCGAGGTCCACCATCTCGGGAGCGCCGATCCCCAGTTCGTATTCGATGTCACCGACGCGGAACGACACCGGACGGGCCGCGTGGTCGGGCGCTTCCGGGTCGGGGCTGCCGTCGGTCAGCGAGACGGGTCCGTCGTCGGCGTAGCTGGCTGCGACCGCCGAGACGGCGTCGGCGACATCCGCCGAAACGTCCGCGTCGAAGGTGAAGCAGACGTAGATGAATTCGTCCATTGGGTCGTACCTCGGGAGTTGGTCGTCTGAAGTTCGTGGTGGCCGAAAGCTGTTCGTCCGCGACGATGCGAAGCCCGCCACGGACGGGGAGACCCATCGTCGGCTGGGGGCTCGTTTCGACTATGTTATCGGTATCGGGCTCCACGTCGTGTTCAGATCGGCGGGTGGTGGTCCCGAACGTCCAGTCTGCCTCGTCGGAGGCATGTGGGTTCTTTGACCGGAATTGTTGTCGAAGGCATGTGGGTTCTTCGACCGGAATTGTCCGCGGTAACTTACCCGAACGTCCCGGCGCGGCCCTCACTTCTCGGTCGCAGAGGGAACGCCGAGGTGCGACGCGACCTCCCGTTCGCTGGCTTCTCCACCCGGATACTCGCGGAGCACCAGCAGGACGCTCCCATCGGAGAGCCGTTCGACCCTGTACGCGGGAGCCGACAGCAGGGTCTCTTCGCCGACGGATACGACGATCGCGGGCGGGACGATCTGGAACCAGTAGACGCCCGGCAGCTCGTCGTTTTCGATCCGGTCACGGTTGAGCGTCACCGCGCATTCCGGGGTGGCGATCCGTCGCTCGTCCTCGCCGGTCAGTCCGTACACGTACCGCGGCTTCCGCCCGGCGTCTCGCAGGAACGCGTAGAGACCGGCGAAAAAGTCATAGAGGCCGTCGATCCGGTCGGACGCCGCCGACTCGTCCTCGTCGAGACCCGCTCGGAGGTGCGACCGAGGAACTGAGAGAAGGATGTTCGGATAGTCCAGTGCCGCCGTGTCCTCCCCCGACGGCACGTCGTGCTGGAATGCACAGTCGATTCCGCCGCCGACCTCGACCGAGAGGCTCCCGAACCCGTCGATCAGTTCGTCGACGTAATGACTCGGCTGTGTGGTCTCCGACGCAGAACGGACCGTCTCGACGAATTCAAATCCCGGCGGAAGCGTGACAGCGTACTCTCGCCCGAGAAACGCCACTAACTCCTCGAGACTCCCTTCGGTCCACGCTTCGTCGAGGCAGAAAAATACCTTGTTCGTGTCGCTCATTGTTGCCCTGTGCGTGTCAGAAATCGATAAATTTTGTTATCGACTCCTCTGTCGAGCTGAGTTCCGAACTCGACACGAACCGAGCGTCGAAATTCGCGATCCCGGCACGGACCTGACCGGCGATGGTCTCAGTGCTCTTTCCGACTTTCCCGATGTCGTTCGCCTGTGCGAGACTGTCCTCCATCGAGAGGAGCCGCCGGGGCGCGTCGTCGCCGACACTGCCGAGCCCGCGCAGCGTCTCC
>PXSD01000186.1 GCA_003023165.1 Halobacteriales archaeon QS_9_67_15
CCGCGACCCCGACAGCGTGCTCTGTGACGGCTGTTACTTCGAGGAGTTCGACCTCGTCGACGCGCCCGAGCGCATCGACGTGCGCGTCTGTTCGCGGTGTGGCGCGGTCCACCGCGGGAACCGCTGGGTCGACGTCGGCGCGGAGGACTACACCGACATCGCCGTCGAGGAGGTCTCCGACGCGCTCGGCGTCCACCTCGACGCGACGGACGTGAGCTGGGAGGTCGCGCCGGAACAGCTCGACGAGAACAACATCCGGATGCACTGCCAGTTCTCGGGCGTCGTCCGCGGGACGCTCGTCTCCGAGGCGGTCGTCGTCCCGGTGAAGATCGCCCGCCAGACCTGCGACCGCTGTGGCCGGATCGCCGGTGGCTCCTACGCCGCGGTCGTACAGGTCCGCGCCGAGGAGCGAACGCCGACGCAAGCCGAACAGCAGCGCGCCCGGGAGACCGCGGAGGCCTACATCGCCGACCGCGAGGCGACGGGCGACCGCAACGCCTTCATCACGGAGGTCACCGAGGTCGACGAGGGGCTGAACATGAAGATCTCCACCAACCAGATGGGCCAGGGGATCGCAAAGCGGATCGTCGAGCAGTTAGGTGGAACCTACGAGGACTACGAGACGCTCGTCACCGAGGACAGCGACGGCAACGAGGTCTACCGCGTGACGTTCGCGGTCCGACTCCCGCGGTACCGCCCCGGCGAGGTGGTCGACCCCAAGGACGAGGGCGGGCCGGTCCTCGTCAGGAGCGTCCGCGGGAACCTCAAGGGCATCCGGTTACCGACCGGCGAACACTACGAGGCGAGCTTCGAGGACGGCGACGCACCGGAGGCGCGGCGGCTCGGGACCCGCGAGGACGCCCAGTCGACCACCGTCGTCGCCGTCGAAGACGAGAACGCCGTGCAGGTGCTCGACCCCGAGACGTACGAGGCCAAGACGGTCCCGCGGCCGGACTACTTCGACCCCGACGCCGAGGAGGTCCCCGTGATCAAGAGCCGCGCGGGCCTGCACGTGCTGCCGGACGACGGAGGCGACGAGCGGGATGACTGAGGACGGCCCGCTCCCGAGCGGCGACGACCGACTGGCCGTCGTCGTCGACAAGCCCCGCACGGAGGCGGTGATCGACGAACTGGCGGCCGAGGGCGTCTACGACGGCGACCGGTCGGTCCGCGAGTACGACGCGGGGAGCGTCTCGGTCCCCGTGACGGCGGTCCCGGAGACCGTCGCGTACGACGAGGTGGTCCGGCAGGTGGGCGAACCCCGGCTCCGCGACCTGGCCGACCACCTCCGCGAACGGGGGTGGACCGACGACGAGATAGAACGGGCACCGTCCTCGTGGGCCGTCCTCGGGACGGTCGTGCTCGTCGACGTGAGCGACGTGCCCCGGCTTGAGGAGGTGGGCGAGGCGTTGCTCGCACTCCACGGGTCGGCCGACACGGTGCTGGCGCGGGGCGGCATCTCCGGTGCTCACCGCGAACCCGACGTTCAGGTACTGGCCGGCGAGGGCGACACCGAGACGGTCCACCGCGAGCACGGGACGGAGTACGCGATGGACCTCGCCGAGGTGATGTTCTCGCCCGGAAACAAGGCCGAGCGCGCACGGATGGGCGAGGTGGTGAGCGAGGGCGAGCGCGTCGCCGACATGTTCGCAGGGATCGGGTACTTCACCCTCCCGATGGCCCGCGCGGGGGCCGAGGTGACGGCTGTCGAGCGCAACCCCGCCTCGTTCGAGTACCTGCTGGAGAACGTCCAGCGCAACGCGGTCGCCGACCGCGTCCGGCCGTATCGTGCGGACTGTCGGAACGTACTGCGCGTGGCGGCGGAGCAGCCACGGACCGACGAGGTCGGCGAAGCCGACCGCGAACAGAGGGGGTCGAGGGCCGACGTGACTGCGGAACGGGTCGTGATGGGGTACTACGAGGCACACGAGTACCTCGACAGCGCGCTCGGGGCGCTGGAACCCGGCGGCGTCGTCCATCTGCACGAGGCGACGCCGGAGGGGCTGGTACCGGACCGTCCGGTGGGTCGACTGCGCGAGGCGGCCGCCGAGCGCGACCGGTCCCCCGCTTCAGGCGACGACAGCGGCCGGTCGGAACGGTGCGGGTAACACAGTGGTTTTTATCCCATGAGCGGGAAAGGTCCGTACATGGCGCGCGGGCCGTACGAGCAGGTGTTGGAGACGCTCGAAGATTTAGACGCCCGTCTGGCAGGGCTGGAGGTCGGGTACAACGAGACCAATGCCACCGCAGCCGAGGACCTCGTCGCGCAACTCGGTCAGTTCTTCGAGAGCGACCCCGACGACTTCGTCGCGCTCCGCGAGGCGGTCGACCGACTGGTCGAAAACGAGGACTCGACCCACGCCGCGACCGCGAAGGAACACGCCGACGCGCTCAGGGACCGCGTCGAGGCCCAGATCGAGGAGTGACGGACCGGGCGGCGGCCGCCTCCGTCTTCGCTTAGATCCAGTCGACGAACGACCCGTCCAGCAGCGTCTCCGCCTGGCGGTCGACGTAGGTCGACTGCATCCCCCAGATGGCTTCGGCCAGCGGGACGTTCTCGTCGACGGCCGCGGCGACGTGGTCGTGTTTCCAGCGAGCGGGCGTCAGCCGCCGGTCGGCCCGTTCGCGGAGGGGGTAGATGTAGCGCCGCGCCGCCTCCGTCGAGAGGCCCTTGCCTTCCAGCCCCTCGCGAGCGGCCTCGAAGAGCTCGCCGTAGATCCGGTCGGTGTTCGTCGTCTCCGCGCCGTCGGTCGTGATCCACGTCAGGTCGGCGTCCATCCCCTCGCGGCTGGCCGCGTAGAAGTTCTCGCGGGCGGTCTCCCAGTCGAGCGACCGGACCGGGTGTTCGGCGCGCGGGAGCGCCGCCATCAGTCCCGCGAACACCGCCTGGAAGCTCACGGCGTCTCTGACCGTCGGCTGGGCCGGTAGGGGGCGGAACTCGATCCGGGCGTTGGCCGACGACCGGCTCGGGCCGTCGAAGACGGGGCGGACCCACCGCCAGTAACTGCCGTGCTTGTGCCGCAGGTGGGCGAATGCGTCGTCGAAGCGCTGGCCCGTCTCGACGTCCGTCGGGACGATCAGTTCGTCGTCGCGGATGTCGTCGATGGCGTCCTCGACCGTCTCGAAGTCGGGCGGGAACCGCACCTTGTCGGGTGCCTCGTCGCCGGGCGCGTTGAGGACGTCCTCGAAGACGCCGATGCGGTGTTCCATCCAGGCGTCGTCGACGACCTCCTGGTCGTCGGCGTCGTCGTAGAGGTCGGGCGGGAAGAAGGGGGCGTTGACGCCCAGTGCGAGGAGTGGGCCGGCGACGCGGAGCGCGTACCGGAAGTACTCGGGGAGGTCGGGGGCGTGTGGGATCTGGTAGTGGGGCTGGATGGAGGTGATGAGGCTCTCTGGCATGACGGTGTCGGCCGATAGCGAGACGTGCGGGGCCTCGATGCGCATCCCCGTCGGGTAGTCGGTGTTGGCCATCGCGTGGTAGCGCGCGGCGTCGGACATGTTGGTCGCGATGCGGATCCCGTCCTGTTCGACCGAGTCACAGAGGTAGCTGGTGGTCGTCTCGCCCGTCGGCGGCACGGTCCAGAGTCCGTCGCTGACCAGTCGGATGTCGTCGCGTTTCGTCCGCTCCAGCGCGGGCGCGAGGTTCGCCTTGAGCTCCCGTTCCTGCGAGACGAGCCCGTGTTCGTTGAGGGGTTGGGGGCTGGTCTGCATCTCGGCGTTGTGCAGGCCCAGCTCCTTCTCGAAACCGATGAGGTCGAGCAGGTCTCGGGGGACCCCCCGGAGCGACCCCGAGCGCGCGTCGACGGCGTAGAGTTCGAGTTCGAGGCCGACGATGGCCTCCGTGTTGTCGAAGGTGCCGTCGCGCACCTCGTCTTTGAGTCGTTCGGCCTCCTCGGCCGCGCGCCGCCGGAAGTCCTCGGCGTCGACGGACAGCACCCCCCGGACGCGCGCCGCGAGTTCGGAGCCGGACATGTCTGCCCGTTCGAGCCCCCCGATACTTGAAAGGCGTGGCGACAGGGAGGCCGCTCCGTGACTCGACCGCCACGGCGACAGTTTCAATTCCGCGCTCCGCGAAGCGACGGACATGTCCGGACCCGGTTCGCTTCGCGCTCGCCTCCGCCAGCCGGAGTACACGGGCGAGAATCGCTGCCTCCCGTGTACGGTCCTGAACGTCGCGGTCG
>PXSD01000187.1 GCA_003023165.1 Halobacteriales archaeon QS_9_67_15
ACGTGGCGTCATACGGTCGGTTGTAGATCAGTTCCGGATTTCGTCGAACCGGTCGGCGAAATACCGGGAAATCGTTACAACCGACCGTATCACGCTCGCTTCGACGGACCCGACTTCGGGGCCGGGTGACGGCGGCCCGTCCATGCCGAGAAACGCACCGTGGCCTCGGTGGGACGCCAGCCCTCACGGACCGTCTGTGGCCCGTCATGAACAGTCAGAGAGTCAGTGCGAGCGATTACCGTACTCATCACGCGTCATGTGGACGACAGCGACGTCATCTCCGCGGTCGGCATGTTTCGCGAGGGTTCCGCCACAGAATATCCCGGCATCGTCGGGATGTGCGACGATAGGAGCAGTTTTATCATTGGAGTATCCGTCAGCGGTCATGATAAACCCACTTCGGACTGGTAACCCTGACTGCTGTTAACTACTGCGCTCTATGTTTATAATGGACGGTCCTGTAGCTCATGACGTGACAGTAACCCTCGCTGCCATCGGAGTTGGAGTACTTGGACGGATCGAATGCGAGATCTACGAGTCTATCGAGGACGTCGAACTCGTTGCTGGAGCGGACGTCTCACCGGATGCACGGGACGCCTTCGAGGATGAATTCGGCGTCCCGACCTACGGGGATTACGAAACGCTACTGGGCCAGCACGCAGCGGAACTCGACGCGGTCAGCGTCGTAACCCCTCACACACTTCACTACGAGCACGCCAGCGCCTGCCTCGAGCAGGACCTCCACGTCTTCTTGGAGAAACCGCTAACGACCGACCTCGACGATGCTATTGCGCTCGTCGACGAGTCAGAACGGCGAAACCTCGTTCTCCAGGTCGGCTATCAGCGACACTTCGACCCCGTCTTTCAGGAGATCAAACGTGTACTCGATAGCGAGCGGATCGGGAACGTACACATGGCGACGTGCTATCTCGGTCAGGAGTGGATCACGGATCACGACGGTAGCTGGCGGACGAACCCTGCACTGTCGGGCGGTGGACAGCTATACGACTCGGGATCACACCTGATTGATACACTGCTATGGACGCTCGACGCTGACCCCGTTGACGTAACCGCGAGCATTGACAATCAGGGGGCCGACGTGGACGTAAACAGCGCACTCACTGTAACCCTCGACTGCGATGGCCAGCGCGTCCTCTCGACGATAGCGGTGTCCGGTGACGGCACTGAGCCGGAACCGACCGAGGGGCTCGTGATCTGGGGTACTGCCGGCTCTATCTCGTATCTCGATGGGACGCTTCGCGTCGCCGAACGAGATGGAGTAGAGTACACAGCCGACGTTGAGCAGGCAGATTTCGAGACGAACACCAGAGCGAAGCTCACCGCATTCGTCGACGCAATTCGAACTGACGGCCGCTCGCCGGTACCACCGGAGTTCGGCGCGACGGTAACGGCATTGACGGAGGCGGCCTATGAAGCCGACGAGTCAGGCGAGCGGGTAACCGTCCCGGAGATAGAAACTCAAACAGCGGTCGAACAATGACGCAGGTTGGTTTCGTCGGTGGGGGTAACATCGCTCGGACTCATGCAGAGGCGCTCGCACCGCTAGGCGCAGAACTGGTGGCAGTTGCCGACGTAGACCCGGATGCGCGCGCTCATTTCGAAGGGAAGCGGGACGTCAGAAGCTATACCGATCACAAACGGATGCTGGCTGAAGAGTCCCTAGACGTGGCGCTAATCGGCGTTCCAAACGACTGCCACGCCGACTGCGCGGTCGACGTCCTGGAGGCTGGAGTCGACGCACTGATCGAGAAACCGCTCGCGCACACGCTAGCGGATGCGGAGCAAATTGCCGAGGTCGCTCGGGGGGCCGATGCAACTGCGATGGTCGGGTTTACGATGGTGTTCAAGCCCACCGTGCAGTCGACCGACGACCGGATCGCCGACGGTGAGTTCGGCGACATCTACGACATCGACTTGAGGTACGTCCGACGCCGAGGTATCCCGCAACTCGGTAGCTGGTTTACCGACCGTGCCCGTTCAGGCGGGGGAGCGCTCATTGACTGTGGGGTCCACCTCCTTGCCGTCGCGCTGTATCTTCTCGACTGGCCGGAAATCGACCACGTAAGTGCCAGGACCCGTTCCGTGTTCGGGACGAAAGACGAGTACACCTATCTCGATATGTGGGGCGGAGACCCGCTTCCGGATCCGACGTACACCGTCGAAGATGCTGCTCGCGCGTTGATTCATACGAAATCAGGGACCTCGATTCATCTCGACTGTGCATGGGCGAGCAACCGAGAAACCGAGACATGGATGCAACTGCTGGGCGATCAGCAAGGCGTCACACTAGATGTGCACAGCGAAGATGCGACGATGTATGGCGATGATCGCGGCGAACTCACCGACACAGAACTTCACGCTCGAGAAACAGACGTTTTCCGTGCCGAGTGGCGCTACTTCCTCGACGTGGTCGACGGTGAGCGGGACCACGAGGTCAACACGATCGAGCACGGTCTTGCTATTCAGCGCCTCATCAAAATGATATACAGCGCTGACGAGCGGTCCGATTGAAACTATTCAGAGTCTACGCCGCTCGACCAGACCGTCGAGCGACCGTTTACGTGTACGTTCTACGGGTTCGCGATGGTCCACGAGGTGCCGCTGTTGGAGGCGGAGGCCCAAAGTATCTGTTATGACTGTGGTGACTGGACGACACAGGCGGCCGACCTCGAGGTAGTCGTCGAAGCCGCCGAGACCGCTGCGGACGGACTCGCAGACGGACTCCTGACGGAGTGCCAGGCGCTGGCGTACCTTCTCCGGGAGTCGCCGAACTAGACAGACCACTGCGGAGGCGATGGACAGCACGCCGTCGAACGTCGACAACCTCCAGCGGCGTGCGAGCGAGAAGGCCGAAGAGGCCTGCGACCCGGTCGACACCCTCGAAACGCTCGATTTCGCGGCCGAGACTGCCGACCCGACCGACGCCGAACAAACGGCGTAACGCGGGTCCCCATTCACTCCGCAAACATCGCCGTCCGACCCACGTCGAGCCGCAAAAAGAGCGGCACCGTCACGAGCGCGATAGCGACCTCGAACCCACCGGCGACGAGGAACGTGGCCGGGTAGCCGAACGCTCCGGCGACGCTCCCGCCGACTACGACGCCGGCGAGGAAGCCGAGGCTCCCGAAGACGTTGAACCCGGCCATCGCCACGCCGCGCTCGGTGTCCGCAGCCAGGTCCGACACGAGCGCCATCGTCGCCGGCGACATGAGCGCGCCGAGGACCCCGACCGCCAGCATCCCCGCGCCGGCGAGTTCGACCGTCGGCGCGCGCCCGACGCCGACCACGACGAGGCCGTAACACGCCGACCCGGCGACGATCGGCACCGTCCGTCCGACCCGGTCCGAGAGGATGCCCATCGGGTACTGCAGGAGCGCGAACGGCGCGAAAAAGAGCGCCAGCATGACTCCGGTCGCGCCCGGTCCGAGTCCGAAGGCCGACCGGAAGTAGAGGGTGCCGACGAGCGCGAAAAAGCCCGCGGTGAGTCGGTCGAGGAAGCCGAACACGTAGGGGACGCCGAGCGTCGGCGTCCGGCGCAGACCGGCGAGCGCGCGAGCGAGCGAGTCGCGGTCGCCCGACGGTGCACGGTCGTCGACGACCACCGCGAGCGCGGCTACGCCCGCGAGGAGGACACTCGCGAGGTACAGTGGGACGAAGGGACTGACCTCGTAGAGCTGGCCACCGATCGGGGCTCCGAGCGCGGTCCCGCCGCCGATGGCCGCGCCGGCGGCGGCCATGTTCCGACCGTGACCGCCCTCCAGGTCCATCAGCATCGTCATCGCGAGCGAGAACGCGCCGATGGTCGCCGCGCCCTGGAGCGCGCGCAGGCCGAGGACGGCACCGAACGGCAGCGACGCGAGTCCGGGCAGGACCGCCAAGGCGAGATACCCGAACGCGCCGCCGACCGCGCCCGCGGCGATGAACGGCGTCCGTCGTCCGGCGCGGTCGCTCGCGGCGCCCCACAGACCCGCAAACGCGACGAACGCCGCGAACTCCGCCGCGAGGAACCACATGCTCGCGTCGAGGTCCGTCGTCGCACCGAGCGCACCGACCAACCGGTCGACGCCGGGATAGAGGAGCACCTGCGCAAGCAGGACCGCGAAGACCATCGCCGCAAGCGACGCGCGGTCGCGCGACTCCGTCATTCAGCCGAGACGAAGGCCGAGAGGACTATCGGTGTATCGGTGCCGGCAGCCCGACGTCTCTCCTCCCTCAGAACGGCGCCTGCGACCCGTCCCATCCGGGCGCTCCGGGACCCTCGCCCTCGAACTCCGTGTCCGGTCCCTGTCCGCCGTCGTCGCCGACGTCCGGTTCGAGCATCTCGCCCGTCTCGACGTACGTTGCCTCTATAGTAGAATTTGAAAGTGTTTGCACAGTCGATCGCACGTGGTCATGCGGTCGTCCGAGCGATGTCTTTCAAATTCTACTATAGCTCCCGTAGCGCGGCGTTGATCGCCTCGCATGTGGAGCCATCGGCAGTCACGAGTGGTCGAACGTCCAGTCAGTATTTAATCGTCCGGATTTCGGCTGGCGGTCGGGACTACCCCCTGTCCGCGGGCGACGGTCACCCCCGGACCCGGAGACGGCGGACGCGACTCCCGATAGTCTTTAGCCGTCGACCGGCAACTATCGGGCAGATGTCGAACTCGAACGCGAAAGGCGACCGGCGCGAGCGGGAACTCGTCAACGAACTCGACGGGGCCGGCTTCGCGGTGATGCGCGCCCCCGCCAGCGGGAGCGCGACCGAACGGGAACTCCCGGACGTGCTGGCCGGCGACGGCGAGGACTTCTACGCCGTCGAGGCGAAGTCCTCCTCCGGCGACCCGATCTACCTCGACGGCGAGGAGATCGAGGCGCTCCTCTTCTTCTCGCGGAACTTCGGCGCGAAACCCCGTATCGGCGTCCGCTTCGACCGCGAGGACTGGTACTTCTTCCACCCCGGGGACGACGCCGTCCACGTCACCGACGGTGGCAACTACCGCGTCAAGAAAGACACCGCGCTCGCCCACGGCACCGACTTCGACGAACTCGTCGGCCACTCCGAAAAGGTCACGCTGGAAGACATCGGCGACGACGGCCCCGACCAGGCCACCCTCGATGTGCTCTCCGCCCTCGAACGCGGCGACCTCACGAAGGA
This sequence comes from Halobacteriales archaeon QS_9_67_15, assembly GCA_003023165.1. GTDB lineage: Archaea > Halobacteriota > Halobacteria > Halobacteriales > Haloarculaceae > Halosimplex. The sequence continues at coordinate 5,159 of PXSD01000187.1, forward strand.
AGAAGCAGGCGAGATGCTGGAGTAGAGCGACCGCTCGGTACCGACCTGACCGCCGCAGAGGCGCTCCAGTTCTATCATCCCGACGACAGCGACAGGATCGAGGCGGCGTTCGACCGCCTCGTCTCGGAGGGGGAGCCCTGCGACCTGGAACTCCGGATCGTGACCGCGGAGGACCGCGTCCGCTGAGTACGGACACCCGGTCGTCCGCAGTACGACGAGGACGGGGACGAACTCGTGGCCGTCCGCGGCGTGGTCCAGAGCATCCCCGAGCGGCTCTCGGTCTCGTCGCGACCAGTCAGGTCCGCTCCGGCTGGACCGCGCCGCGGACGGTCGTGACTTCGATCCCGCGCTCGTGTGCGGCGTCGACGACCGCACCGACGCGTTCCGGCGGGACGGTTTCCCACTCGCTGTGGCCGGCGAGGATCCCGAGGCCGCCGCGCTCGGCGACGCCGTCGAGGTACGTCTCGACCTCCACCATCCGCATCGCGTCGATTTCGAGATAGTACCGCTGGAGGCCCAGCGCCGGCGCACCCGGCGGGTTCGGGAGTGACCGGACTGCCGCGTTGGCCAGCGCGTCGAAGTGGGTCGCGCCCGAGCGGTGCCTCGAACTCGACGTACGGGGCGGTCTCCGTACCGTCGCCGGCCGCGGTGTCGGCGTTCGCCGTCCCCTTCTCCGCGAGGGTGACGGTCTCGGTCCGCTCGCCGTCGGTCACCTCGAAGGTGTCCTCGGGGGAGAGACCGTGGTTCGCGTCGGGGAAGACGTGGTCGCCGTCGAGGTGGAGCCGCTCGTCGCCAGCACTGGCGTCGGCGGCGAGGGCGTGGGCCTGCAGGTACCGGTGGCGGCGGCCGTGGGCCATCACTTCCCAGCCCTCGTCGGCGAGCTCCCGGAGCTGTTCGACGGTCAGGGACCCGTCTCCGTCCAGCCACTCAGGGACGATCGCCAGCGACGCCGGGACGTCTCGGTCGTCGAGCACCGGGTAGATCGCCTCGTAGTCCGTCGCGTAGCCGTCGTCGAACGTCAGCGCGAGTCGACCGTCGTGCATGGGTACCGGTTCCGCGGACTCCGGATAAGTGTTCGGTGGCAGCGGTCGGCGGACACCGGTCGCCCGTTCGGAGCGCTGCTCGCTCAGGCTGGGACCCGCTCGCGCAGGGTCCGGCCGACGACCTCGGCGTCGTCGACTCGCTCCAGCCGCGAGCGCGGGAACGAGTAGCGTCGCGGCGACTCCGAGCGGGCGAGGTCGCCGAGGTAGACGGCCTCGACGACGAGGTCGTCACGGGGGTAGCCGTCGTTGGTCGCGTAGTCGGCGACCATCTCGCCGACGGCCTCGACGACCACCTCGTCGGCGCGGTCGGGCGTGACGCTGGCGACGACGAGCCGGTCGCCGGCCTCCCGGTCACGGACGACATCGCCGGGCTCGAGCCGACACGCGTCACAGAGCGGTGGCTCGTCGTCCTCGGGGACGAACGCGTCGACCCCACAGGCGGCGCACGTGGCGGCGCGCTTGCCCGGGGCCGGCACGCGGCGGGTCGTGATTTCGATCCCGACGCGACGCAGGTGTTTGCAGCGTTCGCCGCGGATCTGGTTGTCCGGACAGGTGCAGCTGTGGTCCGGCACGTCGACGACGTAGGTCGCGCCGCTCTGGCTGTCGACGGCGTAGCGGCCGTCGCCCAGCGGACGGACGGCCATGCGCTCCGTCCAGGCGCGTGCGGCCCGTTCGTCCAGCTGGCAAACGTCCGGTGCGAGTGCAGTTTTCCGCGACGGGGTAGGGGTACGTGACTCGGTCATAGGCGTTCGGACGCTGTTGGTTCTCGCTATCGCGTCCATACGAAACGTAGGTGCCGAACGACCCTAAGTCCGTCGCCGTCGCACACCGTCGGCCGCGCGCGGGCCGCTCGGTCGAGCGACCGGGTGATCGCGGCCGCGGGCGTGGCTTCGAAGCGCTTTTGCCGGGGCCGAGGAAACGACTGCCCATGGAAATCGACCGGAAGCTGGCCGCCGAACTCGGGGTGTCGGTGGTCGCGGTCGTGGTGTTCATCGGTGCGGCCTCCGTCGTGAGTTCGAACTACGCCGTCCCGGGCGACGGGGCGACCAACGGGTCGGCGTCGCCGGTGCTCCAGCCCGGCGGCGGTCTCGCAATGGTCGGCGTCATCGGTCTGTTCGTCGTCGTGATGGCCGTCGCCGGCCTGATCATGTACCGCGCCGACTTCGACGAGGAGTAGGCGCTCCGGCGCGTTCGATTCTGTTCAGGCCTCTGTTTCGGACTCGGATTCCAATTCCTCCGCGTCGCGCTCTTCTCGCCAGTCCGTCAGGTCGTCCTCGTCTTCCTCGTCGAGCCTGTGCTCGTAGTAGTTCAGCGGGTGCGATTCGTCGATCACGTCGGTACAGATGTCGTCCTTGTCGATGCAGTCGCCGTAGGACTGCATCGTCGCACACGACGGCGGCGAGTAGTCAGTCGGACTCGTCGCCCCGCGGATGTGGTCGACCTGGTAGCGCGTCGCCTCCTCGCCGAAACCCGGGTTCACCTGGAAGATGTCGACGATCTCGTCTGTCGTCATCCCGATCGAGGTGAGAAAGGAGGCGATGGCGAACCGCGAGTGGTGTTCGAGGTGCTCGCCCTTCTGGACCTGGTCGAGGAGGTGTCTCATACAGGGCGGGAACAGCTCGGGGACCACCGTGTCGATGTCTCTGGTGAGGTCGAGTTCCGAGAGGCGCTCGCGCAGCTGTTCGGTCTCCTCGGTGAGCTCCGACTCGATGGCCGCGGGGACTGCGAGTGGGAGGTCGTCGTCGACGCGGTGGCGGACGGCCTGCCGGAGCAGGGCCAGCAGTTCCTCGCCGTCGACGGTCACCTCGCCGTCGACGAGCGCGCGGTTGACCAGCCGCCACTCGTCGCCGCGCATGTCCGAGGCCAATGCAAGGTACGTGCCCACTTCGACCCGGAACTCGCGCGACTGTCCGTCGCTGACGGCCGCCGAGCCGTCGCCGACGGTGCCGTTCGCGGCCCGCACGTCGTCCGAGAGGTCGAACTCGGTGAAGAGGTCGGGGAGCGTGAGCCGTTCGGTGTTGGCGTAGGCCAGTTCGTCGGTGTCGGTGAAGTCCGCGGTGAACCGCTCGTAGGCGGTCGCGGCCTCGGCTTCGGCGTACATGCGCGTGAGGATGTGTTCGTCGACGAGCGAGACGAGGACGCGCGCGACCGGGTAGGAGAGCAGTTCGACCCGGTCGACGTCGTCGGCGTCGCCGACCGACCCGTCCTCCAGCGCCCAGACCACGCGCTCCATGCCGCGCTCGACGACCGCCGCCTCCTCAGCGACCACGGCGGCGAGGTCGACGCCGGCCTCGCCGACCGCCTGCCGCGACACCTGCCGGAAGGGGTAGCGCGCGTGGATCGGCTGGATAGTCATCGGCGCTCCCTTGTCACTACCGTCGAATAAAGCCGACGGTCAATCGGAGACGGAGTCGGCTGATTCACTGACGATGGAACGGTGGGAAAGACTGTATGAAAGCCTGTCGCCGCCTCAGTTCACCCATGCAAACCGATCGGAAAGCCGTCACGGGCGGGACTGAAAGGGGCCGGGGGCTTTCATGCTGTTTCCTCCGGGATAGAGCTGCCACACTGGTCATCACTCTCTCCCAAGAAACACGAATTCGAAAACACGCAGACGCCGCCTACCTGTCCTCGTGGAGTGCGCGCAGTTCCTCGGCGACGGCGTCGCTGTTGTCGGCGTTGCCCTGCACGGCGCGCCTGTAGCGGCGGTACTCGCTCCGGGAGACGTGGACCTCCTCGGTCTCGCCCTGTCGGGTGACCTCCAGTCGGACGGTCCCCTGGGGGTTGTTGCGGAGTTTGAACGAGGCGACGGCCGAGAAGACGAACCAGAGCGCGACCGAGCCGCCGACGAAGTACACCATCGCGGTGGGGAAGGCGAGCGAATCGCTGGCCTCGACCCATCGGCCCGGGTAGGCGACGTCGAAGAGGCCGACGCCGGCGACGGTCAGGGCCGCACCGACGAGCACGCCGAGGCGTTCCCGGCGACTCGCGGGCAGGACAGCGACGACGCCGAGGAACATCGCCGGGATCCCGAGGCCCGCGAGAACCCCGACGACGCGGCGCGTCTCGACCGTCGTGGCCGCGCCGAAGACGCCCGCCAGTCCGGTCGTCAGCGCGAGGACGGCGGTGATGACGGCCAGCGCGCCGACGACGAACAGGCCCCCGCCGGCCGACACCCGCCGCGGGTCCCGGCCGGTCCACTCCTCGCCGTCGTAGGCCTCCGAGAGACTGGGCACGGAACCACGTTGACAGCCGATCTACAAAACTACCCGTCAGACGCGCGCACGACGGACCCGTGACCGCGCGAATCGCTCCCCAGCGACCAGGACCCTCCTCGCCAATCCGAACCGGTTCGGCACGCGTGACACACTTCACCGTGGGTTAGAAAACGGTTTAGGGCATACACGCGGATTCACAGGCATGAGCCAACAGGAACCCGAATCCCGCGAGCCGTCGTCGGACGGACAGTCAGAGGGCGCGCCGGTGGAGAAACCGGACGACCTGCCGAGCAGCGAGGTCACGGAGGGGACGGACAAGGCACCCCACCGCGCGATGTTCCGCGCGATGGGCTACGACGACGAGGACCTCTCCTCGCCGATGATCGGCGTCGCCAACCCGGCGGCGGACATCACGCCCTGTAACGTCCACCTCGACGACGTGGCCGACGCCGCGTACGAGGGCATCGACGAGAGCGAGGGCATGCCCATCGAGTTCGGCACGATCACCATCTCCGACGCCATCTCCATGGGGACGGAGGGGATGAAGGCCTCGCTCATCTCTCGGGAGGTCATCGCCGACTCCGTCGAGCTCGTCTCCTTCGGCGAGCGCATGGACGGCCTCGTCACCATCGGCGGCTGCGACAAGAACATGCCCGGCATGATGATGGCCGCGATCCGGACTGATCTGCCCTCTGTCTTCTGCTACGGCGGCTCGATCATGCCCGGCGAACACGACGGCCGCGAGATCACCATCCAGAACGTCTTCGAGGGCGTCGGTGCCGTCGCCGAGGGCGAGCTGTCCGAGGACGAACTCTACGAGATGGAACGGCAGGCCTGCCCCGGTGCCGGTTCCTGTGGCGGCATGTTCACCGCCAATACGATGGCCGCTCTCTCCGAGGCGCTCGGGTTCGCGCCGCTCGGGTCGGCCTCGCCGCCCGCCGAGGACGAGACTCGGTACGAGGTCGCTCGCGAGGCCGGCGAACTCGCCACCGAGGTCGTCGAGGCGCGGCGCTCGCCCTCTGAGTTCCTCTCGCGGAAATCCTTCGAGAACGCCATCGCGCTGCAGGCTGCGGTCGGCGGTTCGACCAACGCCGTCCTCCACCTGCTCGCGATGGCCGCCGAGGCCGGCGTGGACCTCGACATCGAGGACTTCAACGAGATCAGCCGGCGCACGCCGAAGATCGCCGACCTCCAGCCCGGCGGCGAGCGCGTCATGAACGACCTCCACGAGGTCGGCGGCGTCCCGGTCGTCCTGAACGCGCTCTACGAGGCCGACCTCCTCCACGGCGACGCGCTGACGGTCACCGGGAACAGTATCGGCGCGGAACTCGAAGCCTACGACCCGCCGACCATCGAGGATCTGGACGTCGACTACCTTTACACCGTCGACGACCCGAAGAACGAGCAGGGCGCCATTCGCATCCTGACGGGGAACCTCGCGCCCGACGGCGCCGTCATCAAGATCTCGGGCGAGGAGTACCTCCGCCACGAGGGCCCGGTTCGCATCTTCGACGAGGAGTCCGAGGCGATGCAGTACGTCCAGGAGGGCCACGTCGAGTCCGGCGACGTGGTCGGCATCCGCAACGAGGGGCCACGCGGCGGGCCCGGGATGCGCGAGATGCTCGGCGTCACGAGCGCGGTCGCCGGCCAGGGCCACGCCGACGACGTGGCACTGTTCACCGACGGTCGCTTCTCCGGTGCGACGCGCGGCTTCTCCATCGGCCACGTCGCCCCCGAGGCCTACGTCGGCGGCCCCATCGCGGCGCTGGCAGACGGCGACACGATCACCATCGACGTCGAGAACCTCGAACTCTCGGTCGACCTCTCCGACGAGGAGATCGAACAGCGACTCGAGGACCACGACCCCGAACCGACCTACGAGAGCGGCGTGCTCGCGAAGTACCATCGCGACTTCGGGTCGGCGGCCAACGGTGCGGTGACGAATCCCGGCGCGAAGTGGGAGTGAGCGGCAGTCACGAACGAGAGCGTCCTGGCGCTCCCGCCGCTCCAGGAGGCAGTCGACGCTGACGCGCTCGACGACGTGGTGCGGTCGGGCGACGGCTCGGTGACCCGGGTCTCGTTCCCGTGCGCGGGGACGACGGTGACGCTCTCGAGCGACGGTCTCGTCGAGATAACGTCTCCCCGAGACTGATAGTGATTATTGTAGCGATTTACCGGTACGACCGCACGACATCGTGCGGTCGATCCGGAACAGACCTACAATAATCACTATGAGTCCGTCGCGACTGAGGGCCGCCAGTCCTCGTCACTCCCGGCAGGCTTCGAGCAACTGTCTCGCGTGACGGACGTGGAAGTTCTTCTCGTCCGAGTCCGCCGCTCCGAGCGCTCGCTGGAGGTGCACGTCGATCCGCTCGATCGAGTCCGGGTCGAGCGTGTCCATCGGCAACCCATCCGAATCCCATACTGCTTCCTGTGTCTTCCCCGTCATAGATCCGTAGTACGTAGTACCTCTCCTGATCTCATTTTATAAATTCCGGTATTGACGCGACTTCGCGACGGAAGCGGTGGGGGCGGATCAGAGTCGGTCGGCGACGGCGGGGGCGGCGCTGACGGCGCTGACGGAGCGCTCGATGGTGTCGGTGCCGAAGACGGCGGTGGTACCAGCGCGTTCGAGTTTCGTCCGGGCGGCGGCGGCCAGCATCGGGTGGACGCAAGTGACGAACACGCGTGTGGCGTCGCGGTCAGTGAGCACGTCGACGGATTCGCTCATCGTCGACCCGGTGGCGACGATGTCGTCGACCAGCACCACGTCGCGGTCGGCGACGGCGGCGTCGCTGGGTTCGACCTCGACCGCGCCGGTGTCGTAGTCGCGCTCCTTCTCGAAGTAGTCGGTCGCGCCGCGGCCGTATGCGTTGCGGGCCGTCGTCGCGAGGTCGATAGCGCCTTCGTCGGGCGAGAGAAAGAGCGGGTCCGCGAGGTCGTCGGGGAGCGGTTCGGCGAGGCGGCCGGCGGCGTCGACCGGGTCGGCGGGGACTGTGAAGAAGTCGCAGACGCCGGTCTCGTGGGGGTTGACGGTGAGGACGCGGTCGGTCCCCGTCGAGATGGCGCGGGCGACCGCGCGGGCGGAGACCGGTTCGCCCGCGGAGAACGCGCGGTCCTGGCGGGCGTAGCCCATGTAGGGGAGGACGGTGGTCACTTCGCGAGCGCCGGCCTCGCGGACGGCGTCCTGGAGCTGGAGCAGTTCGAGGTGGGCGTCGCTGGAGGCGGTCGAGCCGACGACGACGCAGTGCTCGCCCGAGAACTCGGGTACCGTCGCCTGGAGCTCCCCGTCGGGGAAGCGGTCGTACTCGACCGCCGCCAGGTCCCGACCCGTCGTGTCGGCCAGTGCGGCCGAGAACGCCTGTGACGTGGACCCGCTGACGATCATATGCGGGGGGTCGCGTTCACCGGTAAACACCGTTTCGGTTGCAGGGGCCGACGCCACTCCGAGTGACACGACGTCGACGCTGCCGGCCGTTACCGCCGCGCGACGATAACGTAAAAACGGTGGCCCGGCAATCACGTGACGACCGCCCATGTCCGACCACTCCGCCCCGTCGTGTTCCCGTCGCGGCGTCCTCGCGGGCGTCGCCGCCGGCGCCCTCCCGGTGGGCCTCGCCCGGGCCGCTCCGGCGTCGGTCCGGCCCACCGTCGCAACCTGGAACGCCTACATCGGCGTCGAACTCGACCGCCTGTTCGAGGCGCGGTCGCTCGAAGACGTCCGCACGATCGCCGGGGACCTGCTCGACACCGCCCGGAGTCACCCCTACGAGGCGCGCGCCGGGGCCATCGCCGACGCGCTCGTCGCCGCCGACGCCGACGTCGTCGCGCTCCAAGAGGCGGCGCTCGTCCGCACCAGCCCGACGACCGGCTCCGGCGAGAGGACCGAAACCGTCGTCGACCTGCTCGAGGCGGTCGTCTCCGCGCTCGACGAACGCGGACGGTCCTACGAGGTGGCGGCTTCGAGCGTCACGACGGACGTGTCGCTCCCGGCCGACGCCGAGTCCGGCCTCGTCGACCTGCACCTGACCGACCGGGTCGCACTGCTCACCGCCGCAGACGCCGAAGTCCAGTCGACGGAGGGGGGTACCTACGACGAGCGGCTGCGGCTCCCCGTCCCCGGGACCGACCGGACGGTCGCGCTGGAACGGGGGTACTGCCGGGCCGCCCTCCGGTTCGACGGTGCGGCGTTCACCGCCGTCTCGACGCACCTGGAGTCGGCGTCTGCACCCACCCGACGCCAGCAGGCCGAGGAACTACTCGACGTACTGCCCGGTGACGGACCGGTCGTGGTCGGCGCCGACCTCAACAGCGGCCCGGGGACGACGACCACCGCCCACGACACCGTGACGGCGTCGCTCACGGACGTTCACGCCGAGCTTCGACCCGACTCGGAGGGGTACACCTGCTGTCAGCCGTCGTCACTGCGCAACGATAGCTCGCGACTCGCCAGCCGCGTCGACGCCGTCCTCACGCGTGACACCTCGGGGCTGGGAGCGGTCGAACGTCTCGGAGCCGACCCTGACGACCGCGTCGACGCGACCGTCGACGGCGAGTCCGTCGCGGTCTGGCCGTCGGACCACGCCGGCGTCGCCGCGACGGTCGAGCTTTCCGCACCGACGGCAACCGCCCAGCCCGCTCGGAGCGACACCGACACCGCGACCGGAACGCCCGCAGGGACCGCGACGCCGACCGATACTGCGAGGCCCACCGCGTCGACGACCGCTCGCACGAAGCCGACGAGCGGCGCCGGGACCGGATTCGGGGCGCTCGCAGCGCTCCTCGGGGTCGTCGCCGGCGCGTCCGTTCGCGGACGGGAGTGACCGTCGTCAAGCAGCGGGTCGTGGCGCTACGCGACGGCGAGCGCAGACACGTCCGGGAGGCCGATCGACCGCGAGCGCCAGCCGCCGGCGCCGTCCGCGGTCCGGTCCGGGTCGGCCTCGACGAGGACCGTCCCCGGTTCCGTCGCGGCGTAGACGCACTCCCCGTAGTCGACATCGACCACCGGCTCGGCCACCGGCAGGTCGACGCCCGTCCACTCGTCCTCGCGAGCGTACAGCGCGTCCGCCGTCGCGGCGTGGGCCTGTCCTTGCCCGGCGGCGACGGCCGCGAACGACCCCTCGCGTTCCCGGAGCCAGCCGTTGCCGAGCCGATACAGGCCGTCGTCGGTCGCCACCAGCGGCGTCCCGTCGCCCGTCGTCACGTCCCTGGCGGCGTCGAGCCCGACCGCGGTCAGGTCGTTCCCGTCAACCCTGAAGACGGCGTCCGCGGCGGCGACGAACCCGTCCGAGAGCGCGCGGACTTCCCCGACCGACCCCACCGCGGTCCAGTCGCCGTCGTCGTAGCGCGAGACTGTCCCGGTCTCGTCGGCCGCGAACGTCGGCCCGTCGTCGCTCGCCGAGACCGCGACGGCCGGCCCGAAGTCCAGCGACTCGAACGGCTCCGGGCCGACGAGGACGTCCCCATCCGTCGCGACGACGACGGCGCCGTCGGTCGTTGCCACGTCGCGGGCGCGACAGCGGTGTTCGAGTCCGAACCGACCGACCTGGTCGCCGGAGATCCACACGGTGGCCATGCCCTGTCCCGTGGCGAGGTAGGCGACCGTCTCCTCGCGGTGGTCACCGTACATCCGTTTCTCCTCGATAGCGCTCATACGCCCGCTGGGTCGCCCGGGCGTGAAAACCTGCCGCCTCACCGGTTCGGTGTCCGGTCTGTCGCCACGGGCTGGCGTCGACGCGCGGCGCGTCAGTGGGCTGGTGTCCGCCCGGTCAGTCGACCGCCGCTCTCAGAGCGCCGACTTGTAGGCCTCGAGCGTCTCCTCGACGTCGTCTTCGGTGTGGGCGTAGGTGACGAACTGCGACTCGAACTGGTTCTGCGAGAGGAAGACGCCCTGGTCTTTCATCTCGCCCCAGAAGACGCGCCGCCACCGGTCGGTCTGGCCCGCCGCGACCGCCGCCCCGGTCTTCGGACAGTGGTCGTACCGCGGACAGGACGGTCGCTGACGACAGCCGTCCTCGCAGTGGTCATCGAACGTCTCCGGCGCGGTCCGCGAGAAGAGCACCTTGAAGATCCCCTCGGTCCCGGCGACGGTGTACTCCGGTGTCTGGTCCTCGACGATGGCCTGGAGGCCGGTCCGAAGCTGCTCGCCGAGGTCGTCGATGTGGTCGTGCACGTCGTGTTCGGCGGCGTATCGCAACGACTCCAGGCCCGCGGCCATCGTGACGGGGTGACCCGAGAAGGTACCGGCCTGGAACACCTCGCCGGAGGGCGTGAACTGCTCGATCAGTTCAGGTGGGCCGCCGATGGCACCGACGGGGAAGCCGCCGCCGATGAGCTTCCCGAACGTCGTCAGGTCCGGTTCGATGCCGAACTTCCCCTGGGCGCACTGGAGGCCACCGACGCGGAAGCCGGTGATGACCTCGTCGAAGACCAGGAGTGCGCCGCTGTCCTCGGTGAGGTCGCGCAGGGTCTCGTGGTAGCCGTCGACGGGCGAGACGATGCCCATGTTCGCGAGGATCGGTTCGACGAGGACGGCCGCGATGTCGTCGCCGTGGTCCTCGAAGACCCGGTGGGCGGCCGCCTCGTCGTTGAACGGCACGGTGAGGGTGTGCTCGGCGAACTCCTCGGGAATGCCGGGGCTGGACGGCTCGACATCGTCGTACTCGCCGGAGACGAGCGTAGTCTCCTGTGCGCCGTGGTAGCCGCCCTGCATGACGACGATCTTGTCCCGGCCGGTCGCCGCGCGGGCGAGGCGACAGGCCGAGACGGTCGCCTCCGTCCCGGAGTTGACGAAGCGGATCATCTCGACGCCGGGGACGTGGCGCGCGACGAACTCGGCGTGTTCGACCTCGATCTCGGTCGGCGTGCCGAACATCGGGCCGTCGCTGACGCGGGACTGGACCGCCGACTCAACGGGCTGGGGCAGGTCGTGACCGTAGAGGAGCGGCCCGAGGCCCTGGACCCAGTCGATGTAGCGGTTACCGTCGGCGTCGATGACGTGCCCGCCGTCGCCCCGCTCGACGAAGAAGGGGTAGGGCTCGACGGCGGCTCGCACCGAAGAGTTGACGCCGCCCGGCATGACCGACAGCGCGCGGTCGTAGAGGTCGCGAGACCGGTCGTGGTTCATACACGCGCCTTCACGCTCGTCTCCCAAAGGCGTACCGAGGCACGACG
>PXSD01000188.1 GCA_003023165.1 Halobacteriales archaeon QS_9_67_15
AGGCAGTCGGCCCGATCCAGTCGAACCGGACCAGTGCCGCGGGGACCGGGATCGTGGTCTCCGGCTTCACGAACAGACTCGTCGAAGGGAACGAACTGAGCGATATCGACGGGACGGCGGTGAGCGTCGAGGGCGGCGTCGCTACTCTCGGCGGCGCTGGCTATCTGTTGGTAAAGCGTCTCGGCACCGACGAGTCGGCGGACGAGGACTGACCGCGGACGGTCGAGCGGGGATCCGATCGGGGGGCGAACGCGTCAGACCTCCGTCTGACGGGGGCTTATGGCTGTACCGGAGGTGTGGTTCCGTAATGGCAGAGACAGAGTCGATCACCGTCGCGGACGTGAGCGACGGACCCTGTGGGAACGGCGAACCGGGCCGGCCGGTCGACCTGCCCGTCGTCGAGTTGCTCACCGGCCGCGGGTTCATTACCGGGAAGTCCGGGTCGGGCAAGTCGAACACCGCCAGCATCGTCGTCGAGAAACTGCTCGACAACGGGTTCGGCATGCTCATCGTCGACATCGACGGCGAGTACTACGGGCTCAAGGAGGAGTACGAGATCCTCCACGCCGGCGCCGACGACGAGTGCGACATCCAGGTCACCGTCGAACACGCCGAGAAGATAGCCCCCCTGGCGCTCGAACAGAACGTCCCGATCATCCTCGACGTGTCGTCGTTCCTCGACGAGGAGGAGGCCGCAGAGCTCCTGACGGAAGTGTCCAAGCGGCTGTTCGCAAAGGCCAAGAAGCTCAAACAGCCCTTCCTCATGCTCGTCGAGGAGTGCCACGAGTGGATCCCCCAGAAGGGGAGCGTCGGCGAGTGCGGCAAGATGCTGATCAAGATCAGTAAGCGCGGCCGCAAGCACGGGCTGGGCATCGTCGGCATCAGCCAGCGCCCGGCCGACGTGAAGAAGGACTTTATCACCCAGTGCGACTGGCTCGTCTGGCACCGGCTCACCTGGAACAACGACACCAAGGTCGTCAGTCGCGTCCTCGACAGCGAGTACGCCAAGGCGGTCGAAGACCTCGACGACGGCGAGGCGTTCATGATGAACGACTGGGCCGAGCGGGTCCAGCGCGTCCAGTTCCACCGCAAGCAGACGTTTGACGCCGGCGCGACGCCCGGCCTCGACGACTTCGAGCGACCGGACCTGAAGTCAGTCAGCGAGGACCTCGTCTCCGAACTGGCCGAGATCAGCGAGGAGAAAGAGCAGACCGAAGACCGGATCGCGGAGCTGCGCGACCAGCTCAACGAGAAGAACTCCCGGATCGCCGAACTGGAGGCGGAACTGCAGGACGCCCGCGACATGCAGCGGATGGCCGACCAGTTCACACAGGCACTCGTCAACCACGTCGAGGGCGCGAACCCGGGGCGCACGGAACAAGAGCGGATGCGCGAGCGCCGGCAGGCCGCGAGCACGAACCAGCCGCCGCTCCCGGACGAGACCGCTCGCGAGGACGACAGCTACGGCGAGACCGCGATGACCTGGCCGGGCGACGACTCGCGCGCAACTGCCGGTGGCGAGGCGGCGAGCGCGGCCGACGGTCCGTCCGAGGCCGCCGCGGACGGTGCCGACGACGGCGGGGTGTTCGGGATGGCAGGCGCGTTCGGTGACGGTGGCGCCGACGGCGGTTCGCCGGCTGCAGACGGCAGTGCGACGACGGTGACCGGCGGTGGCACCGCGACCGACGGCGGCACGACGGCGGACGGCACCGACGCGTCGGTCGTGACACGCGGGTTCGACTCCATGGGGGAGAACCCGCTGAGCGACCGCGCGACAGACGCCTTCGAGGACGGCCGCCCGACGGCCGTCGACACCGCAGCGGTCGAAGACGCCGCGGCGTTCGCTCGCGAACTGGCCGACGACCTCGCGGACCTCGACGCCGAGACGCGCCAGATGCTCCGTTACTACCGCGACCACGGCCCCGGGACGCCGATCGACGCCCTGTTCGCCGCGGGCGGGTCCGAGGACCGCACGGAAGCGTACGCCCGGAACCGGCGCCTCCGCGTCCGCGGCGTGGTCGAACACGTCGGCCGCGGCCGCTACGACTACCGCGTCCCCGAACACCTGCGCGACCGGACCGACCGCGACGACGTGACGCCGTTCGTCGAGCAGGTCGAGAGCGTACTTGGCGACCTCGCTTCGACCGGCGACGCGAACTGATACCGCTCCTGTCTCACGGGGAGTGACAGCCGACGACCCGCGCTGTCGTCGGTGCCCGGACTGAGTTCGCGTTTCACCGTCTCGATTCGGTCGATCTCGACCCCGATATCCGTGATCTGGTCCTCGTGACGCTCGACATCGACGCCGAGGCGGTCCGCGAGCGGGTGCCGTTGCCGGACATCGACAACTGACGCGTCTGGGACCGGTCTCGACAGGGGGTTCAGCAAACGAGTCTCCCGGGCCCCTACACGAGCGGCTCGACGAGGTCTTCGAGCGCGGCTCGCGGGTCGTCGGCCTTCGCGACGCCCGACGCGAGCAGGACGCCGGTCGCGCCTAGGTCGCGCGCGGCGTCGAGGTCGTCACCGGTCGAGATGCCTGCGCCGCAGAACACGTCGACGGACTCGTCGACGGCGGCGGCCGCGTCGACGGCGTCGGTGACGATGTCGGGGTCGGCCTTGCTGACGGGCGTCCCGGTCCCGATGAGCGCCGGCGGTTCGACGGCGACTGCGTCCGGACCGAGCGCCGCGGCGGCGCCGACCTGTCCGGGGTTGTTCGCACAGACGACCGTTTCGAGGTCCGCGCGCTCGGCCGCGTCGAGGCTCGCGTCGATGTCGGCGAGCTTCCGGCGGGCCTCGGAGTGGTTCAGGAGCGTGCCCGCCGCGCCGGCGTCGGCGACGGCCTCTGCGAGCGTGCTCCCGGTGTGACTCCCGTGTTCGGCCGGGCTGACGTGCTGGGCCCACGTCTCGACGCCGGTCTCGGCGACGGTCGAGAGGTGGGCGGCCTGCGGTGCGACGGCGATGCGGACGCTGGCGGCTTCGCTCACGTCGTGGGCCGCGTCGGCGATCTCCACTGGGTCACACGGGTACGCCTTCAGGTTGACGAGGACGAACATACTCGAATCGGTGCCCCAACCGAGAAATAGGTTGCGAGTCCGGCAGGTCGTGTCGCTTCGCTCGACTGTCGGCCCGGGGCGACGGTTCGAGCCAGGAGGGGGAAAGTTAAGACGCTCACCTCGCTACGTACGTACGTTGTGACACAGGGGACCGAGCGAGGGACGGTACTGGTGGTCGAAGACGAGACGCATCTGGCGGAGCTGTACTCGGAGTACCTCGACGACGAGTACGACGTTCGGACCGCCTACGGCGGCGTCGAGGCGATTGAGATGCTCGCTTCGGACCTGGACGTCGTACTGTTGGACCGACGGATGCCGATCGTCTCGGGCAACGAGGTACTCGCGGAGACCGAAGAGCGGGGGCTCCGGTGTCGGGTCGCCATGGTGACCGCCGTCGACCCCGACTTCGACATCATCGACATGGGCTGTGACGACTACATTGTCAAACCGGTGACTCGCGACGAGATCACCGAGGTCGTCGACCGCCTCGTGAAGCTCTCGGAGTACAACGACCGGCTCCGCGAACTCTCGTCGAAGAAGCTCAAACGAAACGTCCTCGAGGTCGAGAAGACGGACTCCGAGCTCGCCGAGAGCGACACGTTCCAGCGCCTCCAGCGGGAGATCTCGGAGATGGAAGAGACCGTCGAGGGGATCGCCGACGAACTCGGCTCCGACTACGTGACGGAACACTCGTAAACGTCTACTTGGGAACCGGTCGTCGACGGCCGAACGCCCGAGGACAGGGCCGACGGCTGTTCAGGAGTCTTTTCGCTCGACCACGTCGCCCAGCGTGTACTCGCCGGTCGAGGAGCCGCCCGACCATTCGGACTCGTCTGCGGTTCCGCCGGCCGAGAGGTCGACGCCGAGTTCGCTCTCGAGTTTGGCCCGGATCTCGTCGCTCGGGAGTGTGTCGCCGCGTTCGATCTTCCGGATGAGGCTGGCCTTCTCGTTGAGCTTCCGGGCCAGGTCCTCCTGGCTCAACCCGGCCGATTCGCGGGCCGTCCGGACGGTTTCGTCGTAGTCCTGGGCCAGTTCGTCCATCTCGTCGAACATGTCCCGAC
>PXSD01000189.1 GCA_003023165.1 Halobacteriales archaeon QS_9_67_15
CAATTTGTTGTACGTCGCGATGAACGTGGGACTGAACCTGGTGCTCGTTACGCTGTTCGGGTGGTACGGGGCCGCGTTCGCGACTGCAATCTCGTCACTGGTGAATATCGTCGTGGCAGGCTACGCGCTGACGACGATAATCGGTCGCCCCGAGATCCCGGTCAAGCAACTCGGCTACCAGATCACCGCGTCACTCGTGATGTTCGTGGTGGTCGCCGCCCTCAGGGGACCGCTTCCGGACACGCTCGGATGGACGCTCGCCAACGTCGCTGTCGGGGCACTCGTGTACGCGGTCGCCCTCTTCGGCCTCTCAAGCCGGGTTCGAGGGAAAGTTACAGGACTCGTCCAGGCCTGATTCGATCGCAGGCTGTCCCGGGTCGGAGCCGGGTCCGCCGATATACCTGTCTCCGAACCCGAAAATACTTGACCGTTTCAGCGGACGCTCCGATCGATGGACGACATCGTCCTCGTCACGGTCGACTCCGTCCGACGAGACTACGCCGACGCACTGGAGTCGCTGTCCGAGCGACCGGTCCACACCGGCGTCACCGGGAGTCACTACACTCGGCCGAGCCTCGCCAGCCTCGTCTCGGCCAGCTACCGTGGGGCGATCACGACCGAAGTCGTCTCTCCGACGGTCGCCGAGGTGCTCTCCGACGCCGGCTACACTTGCCTCGGGTACACGCCGACACCGAACACGGACGCCCGCTTCGGCTTCGACCGCGGCTTCGACGACTTCGACACCTTCGTCGAGCCCGGCAACCGCGGGAGCAAACTCCGGCAGTACCTCGGTTCCATCGACGCCCTCCGCTGGATCTACTACAAGGTCTACCCGCCCCAGGCCAAGAGCGAGAACCGACCACGTGACCGCGAGGTGATCGAACGCGCGATAGCGGAGTTCAACGACGCCGAACCGCCGCGGTTCCTCTGGGTGCACCTCATGGAGACCCACCGACCGTACGGCGTCGGCGACGACGCGATATCGAAGGAACTCGACCAGAAGGCGTTCTTCAGGCCCGACCGGCTCACCGACGAAGAGGAAGCCGCTATCGAGGGGAAGTACCGAGACGCCCTCGGCAGAGCCGACGACAACGTCGCGCACCTGCTCGCGGAGGTCGACAGCGACCCGAAACTCGCCGTCACAGCCGACCACGGCGAGGGGTTCGGCGAGGACGGGTTCTACTTCCACCAGGGGCACAAGCGGTCGGTCGCGGACTTCCAGACGAAGGTTCCGGTCGTCTTCGACGGCGTCGACGCCGAGGGACCGATGAGCCTCCTCGACATCCCGCCGACGCTCGTCGAGTCCGTCGGCGTCGACGCGCCGGACCCCTGGCACGGCACCAACCTGCTCGAGTCGGACTCGGAGTACGCGATCACTATCGCACCGTGGCACGACACTGCGACGGTGGCCTGGCGGGACTACGAGACGAAACTCGTCGCCCGTGACGCCGACGTGAGTTTCGACGACGGAGACGGTCGTTCCGACGTCGAGCGTGCCGACGTGGACCGGGACCTCGAAGAACAGCTCCAGGACCTGGGCTACATGGACGCAGGCTGACTCGACGGGAGGGCGCGGTTCACGCTATCGGATCCACGTGACGAGGATCGTCCGCGCGAGTCCCGCCGCGTAGCCGAGTTTCGGTTTCTTCGTCTCGCCGGCCTCGCGTTCGTGGATCGTGACCGGGACCTCGACGATGCGGAGTCCCTTCTTTCGCGATTCGATGATGAGTTCGGGAGCCGAGAACCGCTCTTCGGTGAGCGTCAACTCTCCCAGGCGAGCGCCGCGGATGGCGCGGAACCCGTTCGTGCAGTCGGTGATGTCGGTCTTGGCGAGGCGATTAATGAGCCAGTTGAAGGTGCGGATGCCGCCTCTCCGCGTTATCGAGTTGCCGGAGTTGTCTTCGCCGCGGTAGCGCGAACCGAGGACGTAGTCCGCCTCGTCGTCCACGACCGGCCGGATGAGGTCCGACAGTTGGTCGATAGGGTGTTGACCGTCCGCGTCCATGGTGACGACGATGTCGGCTCCGTGTTGGCGCGCGATGTCGAAACCGGTCTTGAGCGCGCCGCCCTGTCCCTGGTTGATCGGGTGTTCGACGACGATAGCGTCGTGGCGGTCGGCCGCCCGCTGGGTCGCGTCGTCGGAGCCGTCGGAGACGACGACGGCCGTGACGAGGTGGTCGTGGATGCGATCCGGGAGGGCGGCCAGTACGTCGCCGATCGTGTCGGCCTCGTTGTAGGCGGGAACGACGACGTAGCACGTTCGTTCGTCGAGTGCTGCGTCACCGGTCGCCTGTCGGACGGTCAGGCTCCGTGTGAGTTCGCTGACGGTCCGCTGACTGGCGTTGAGTCGCCCGACGAGGTAGAGTATCAGGACGAGGAACGTGACGTTCGCGAATATCTGGATGAGGATGAATCGGCTGTCGAGGTTCAGCAGGCCCGCGAGCGTGCCGTAGAGACCGGGCGCGAAGGCGACCGTCAGGAGTCCCGCTCCGACGGCGAACGCGATGGCGAACTCGACTCTGGAGAACGTCGTCCGGTAGCGCTCGAAGCCCCAGGCGAACGTCGCGAGCGCGAGTCCCAGGAACAGCAGTGTCAGTGCCTGATTGCTCAGACCGGGGAGGGCAGCCTGGAGGGCGTGTGGTGCGGTCGCCGGCATCTGTTCGTTCGGATCCTCAAACGCCGGTGGTTTGTATCCGTCGCTCGACAGCGGCCCGGCGTCGCGGCGGCGAAACACAGCGGCTTTTTGCGCCCCTCCCGGAGGGACGGTCGTGACCGACGCACACCGACGAGTGGCGGTGGCCGAGCGGGCGGCGAGAGCGGGCGGTGCCGTCGCTCGCCAGGCGTTCCGCGGCGACCTCACAGTCGAAACCAAGACCGACAAGAACGACCTCGTGACCGAGTCAGACCGGGACGCCCAGCGGCAGGTCGTCTCGACCCTCCACGGCGAGTTCCCGAACGACGCGATCGTGGGCGAGGAAGACGCAGTGCCGCTGGGGACGCCCGGCGACAGCGTCGAGATCCTGTCCGAGGTGCCCGAGTCCGGCGACGTCTGGGTCGTCGACCCTATCGACGGGACCACGAACTTCTCGCGCGGGATGCGGACGTGGGCGACCGCCGTCGCTGCGGTCGTCGACCGTCGGATCGTCGCGGGAGCGGTGTACCTCCCGGCGGTCGAAGACATGTACGCAGCGGGCACCGAGACGGGGGCGCGCAACGGGAACGCGCTCGCGGTGAGCGACCGGACCGACCCCGAGACGTTCGTCACAGCGCCGATCGGCCGCTTCGACCGTGGGTCCGGCGACGACCTGGGCGCGGTCTCGGCCGCTATCGTCGACCGACTGGCCGACGTACGCCGTATCGGGAGCATGCAGGCGACGCTCGCCGCCGTCGCGAGCGGTGAACTCGACGCGACGTTCTCGACGTACTCCCCGTACCCGTGGGACTCGCTCGCCGGGATCCACTTGGTCCGACAGGCGGGCGGAACCGTCACGGGACTGGACGGCGAGCCGTGGACGTTCGAGAGCGACGCGGTGGTCGCCAGCAACGGCGCGGCCCACGAGGCGGTCTGCGAAGTGGCGAGAGCGGCAGAATCCGGCTGATTCTGGAGTCGCGCGCGGCGGCTGTGCGGTCTCGCGGCACGCGCGAGCGCGACCGGAAGGCTAAACAGACAGACGCGCCGGGTTGCGGGCATGGAAAGCGAGCAGGTCATGACGGAACGCAACTGGCTCGCCGCGTTCGTCGCGCTGGCGGGCGCCCTCGTTGTCGGCTCGGTCGTCGCGACCGAACGCGTGTACGACCGGTTCGTCTGGCAGTACTTCTGGGGTCCCATCTACTCCGACGCGAACAACGCCCGCTGTGCGGTCAGCACGGCCGACGGCGTCGAGCTCTACCAGACCGCCGCTAACTGCCGTGCGGCGACCGGTGTCGTCGCCGAGACCGGCTACAGCACCGTCTCGACGGTCGGCTACATGGTGGTTCTGGTCTTCATGATCGCCGGCGTCTCCCTCCTCCTCGACCGCCTCGACGTCGGGTCGGACAGGCGACTCTTCTTCTCGCTAGTTCCGTTCATGCTGTTCGGTGGGGCGCTCCGGGTCGTCGAGGACGCGACCGACGCCGCCGTCACCGCCGGCGTCGAACCGGTTCTCACGTACCCGGAAAACGTCCTCTTCATCAGTCCGATCATCTACGTCACGGTGTTCCTGTTGACGCTCGCGGCGCTGCTGGCGAGCACGTGGCTCGAGTCGCAGGACGCGGTCGACGACAGGTACACGGCGATGGCCGGGTTCGGCGTCGCCGCGCTCGCGCTCACGACCGCCTACCTGGTCGTCGTCTCCGTTCAGCGGGAGTACGTGGAGTTCTACCCGCAGATACTCGTCGTCGACCTCGGCCTGGCGAGCGTGCTGGCCTACGGGCTGTACGTCGCCGCCGACCGCTACGAGCCCGAGGTCAACGCCGGGACCGGAGCCGTCGGACTCGGGATCCTCTGGGCGCACGCGGTCGACGGCGTCGCGAACGTGGTCGCGGCCGACTGGCTGCCGGAGCTGGGCCACCCCTCGCCGGGATACGGCGCGAAACACGTCGCCAATCGAGCCATCATCGGGGTCACGGAGACGCTCCAGCCGGCCGCGGTGTCCGCGGCGGTCGGCACGTCGTGGCCGTTCCTGTTCGTCAAGCTGGCCGTCGCGCTCGGCATCGTCTGGCTCTTCGACGAGCGGATATTCGAGGAGAGCCCGCGCTACGCGGTCCTCTTGCTCGTCGCCGCCGCCGCCGTCGGACTCGGTCCGGGGACCCGAGACATGCTCCGGGTCACGTTCGCGATCTGACCGAGTCGGCCCTGTCGAGCACTGGCGGCGTCACGACGGCGGCCGCGACCACGAACCGGTTTCGACGGCGCTCGCGGGCGCAGTCTGTCAACGACGGCCGTGGACCGAGCTTCGTCCGGCGGACGAGAAGCCGGCTCAGACCTGTTCGAGCGCCGACTCCGGATAGTACCGGCTCCCACAGGACGGACACTCCGCGACGGTCACCGCACCACCGCTCGACGGCGCCTGCGCCTCCACCCGCTCCAGTTGCCGGTCACAGTCTGTACACGGAAGGTCGAACTCGGATACCATGATACGCTCCTCTGACGTCCCGCTTCGGCCCCGCAGAAGCGACGCCAGGTTCCGTGTCAACGAACGACACCCTATCGAATAAAACCTCGTATTAGTCTGTTTACTTGCAAATTACGTGCCGTCCGTCGGTCTCGAAAACCACCGGTGAGCCGCGTCTGTGCGACGCCACCCGGTCGACGCATCGGCGCGACACCGACGGGTCAGGGGTACGGGTGGTGGTCACGGGCCAGCGCGGCCTCGAACCCCATGTCGGCGGGGACAGTTCTCGCCCGCTCGCCGAAGTAGGCGTCCCCGAAGAACAGCGGCTGCGCGCCCGGAACGACGACCCGGACGGCCTGGAAACCGAGTCGCTGGACGTCTCTGGTTGTCGTCCGCGCTCCGTATACAGAGAGTCCAGCGTCGACGACGCGGTCGAGGACGGCGTCGAGGTGGTCACCGCCCTCGGGGACGGAACCCGGACCGACCGAGTCGGCCGGGACGTGCTGGTCGGGAGTGACGAACTCGTCGACGACCGCCGGTCGGTCCGCGTAGCGCCCGATCGCACCGCTCGCCTCCATCGCGTCCGCGCTCCCCATCCCGTCCAGTTCGACCCAGTTCTGGACCGCCTCTGCGAGCGCGTTCCGCGCGGCGCGGCCGGCGTCGAGGTGGGCGGCCGTCCCGAGTGCGAGTTTCGGCCACTCCTCGCGCGTGACCGCCACCGCGACGACGGGCACGTCCACGTCCTGCGTGAGGAGGAGCGCGGTCGCGTCGAGTCCCTCGGCCCCCGCTCGCGCGGCCAGACGCTGGTAGCCGTCGTCGGCCACCTCGAGTCCCAGCGGGTCGTACGTTGAATACCACGCGACCGTCGTCGCGTCCCGCTCGACGACCTCGTAGAGGCCGGAGAGCATCGCTTCGACCGACGAGTTGCCCAGCCCGAGGCCCGTCGTGACGGATGGGCGGATCGTCTGCTCCGGCGGCGGGTGGTGGACGAGTTCCGCCGGCAGCGAGACCGGCCGTTCGGTCACGAGGTCCGTCCCGCGGACCCACGGCCGCTCGGCGCGGTCGCCGCCCTCGTCGACCCGCGCGTCGCCGCTCCCCGCCCAGTCGTCCGGGCGGACGAACGCCGACGGCGGGACGGCGTCGGCCAGGTCGGCCGCGGAGGCCCGCTTGAACTCCGCGGCCCGATAGACCCCGGCGCAGTAGCGCTCGTACGCCTCGCCGAGCGCCTTCATGAAGGCGGCGTCCCAGTCGGGGTCGACGCCGGCCGCCTGCCGCGAGGCCGTCACGTCGGAGAATACCCCGGTATCGCCGGTCCGGGCGAGGTAGTACGGTGCGGGATAGGACTCGGCCTCGCCGACCTGCTGGACGACGCCGACGCGGTCGTCGAGCCCTCGCTCGGCCCGGGAGAGCGACCGCTCTACGTCGCGGTCGAGGTACCCCCTGTCCAGCACTCTGTCGCGACCGTCGCCGCACGCGCAACCCGGTACCGGGAGGAACTCGCGTTCGGCGTGGGGGAGTTCGACGAGGACGCCGAGCGGGTCCGACTCGGCCGGGTCGAGGAACTGCGCGGCACGCCGCCCGGCGACGGCGCCGGCGAATCGCGCTGTCGCGTCGCCGGGCGCGGCCGTCGGTTCGGTCTCGGCGGCCACGTTCGACTCGATTCGAGCCCCGAGACATCGGTAACAGGCTCCGTCGGGGTCGAATCCGGCGACCGACGCGTCGACGACGGGCACGCCGCCGACGCCGCCGAGTTCCACCGCGATCCACGGCGTCCCCGTCTCACGCGCCCGGTCGCTGGCTCGCTCGAACGTCGCCGCGCCGGCGCGGTCGACGACGACACCGAGTCGCGTGCCCGGACCGATTTCAGAACAGTCGACTCGTGCGACGGGTTCGTCCACGTCGCCCAGCGCCGCCTCGACGGCCGCCGCGGCCGGGCCTGATCCGACGAGTCCGACAGTCATAGTTCCCGAGAGAGCGCGCCGGGTGGAAAAGGCCGGGGACTCATAGTGACTTTTGCGGACTGTTTCCGGGTCGCGCGGCCCTCGGGGTTGGTACGTCCCGGTCCCTCGCTACGACGACCACTACCATTCTGCCAGTCGCTGCTCGGCGAGGGTGGCCAGTTCGGGCAGGTCCAGACCGGTCACGTCGTCGGCGAGTCGAAGGCGGAGGCGGGGCCGGCCCACGTCGATCGGGACCTTCTCCGTCTCGACGAGTTCGCTGTCTTCGAGACGCGTCTTCATCCGCGAAAACGTCGCCTTGCTCGCGAGGCCGACGTCCTCGCCCCACTTGCTCATGTCGTAGAGCAACTGGCCGTTGCGCGCCGCGGCGAGCAGGGCGATGGCCACCTCGCCGAGGCCCTCGCCGTCACCTTTCGCGACTGACAGCGACCCCAGCAGGTCGTCGAAGTCCTCGGCCGTGTCTGTCCCGATATCCGTCGAGAGGGTCTCGCGAACCCGCGAGAGCGGCGGCGTCCGGAGCGAGTACTCCTCGGCGTCGTCCCACTCCCGCTCGTACCGGTCGCGCATCGCAGCGAGGAACTCCTCGTCGGTCGTCGTGAGTCCGCCGACCATGTCGTCCGCTGCGACGAGCGACACGACAGCCGATTCGGTCACAAGGAGCGACGCGGCCGGCGCCTCGGACAGGACGCGCACCGTCAGCGTCTCCGCGGCGACGAGGTCGGCCGCGTGACCCGCGACGATGAAATCGGCCAACACGTCCTTGAGCGGGTCCTGTGGCGCGATGAGTCGGACCGAGGGTGGGTCGGAGACGTCGTGGAGCCGAAATATCAGCTCCGAGAGAGTCTCCCGAGTCGGGTTCACGGCGTACACGAGGCCGCTGCTGTCGCGAAAGACGCCCGCGAGTACCCCGCCTACGTCGGCTTCGAGAAAGTTCGTGCTCATCTGATGGCTATGGTATTCCAAATTATCACACTTAATTTTACCGCCGAGCATCGTTGAATTGACGCTATCGCTCCCGCTCGGCGGTGTCCTGACCATCCGGTGTGAGTGGCAGCCGACTGTTCGAGCGCGCGAGCGGTGCCCTCAGCATCAAAAAAGGTAGATTATTGACGCACCGACGTTGATGATCACCCACAGATGAACTACGACACGGTGCGGGAGTCTGATCCGGCGGTCGCGGACGCGCTCGAAGCCGAAGTCGAGCGCCAGAACGACACGCTGGCGATGATCGCCAGCGAGAACCACGTGAGCGAGGCAGTGCTCGAAGCCCAGAGTTCGGCGCTGACGAACAAGTACGCTGAGGGGTACCCGGGGTCGCGCTACTACGGCGGCTGTGAGCACGCGGACACCGTCGAACAGCTGGCCATCGACCGTGCGAAGGAGCTGTGGGGTGCCGAGTACGTGAACGTCCAGCCTCACTCGGGCTCGCAGGCCAACATGGCCGTCTACACGGCGATGCTCGAACCCGGCGACGAGATCCTCTCGCTCGACCTGACCCACGGTGGTCACCTCAGCCACGGTCACCCCCAGAACTTCGCCGGTCAGGTCTACGAGGTCGAACAGTACGAGGTCGACGTCGAGTCCGGACGCCTCGACTTCGAGGCCATCCGCGACCAGGCCGAGACGTTCGACCCGGACATGATCGTCTCCGGGTTCTCCGCGTACCCCCGCGAGGTGCGGTGGGAGGAGTTCCAAGCCATCGCCGAAGACGTCGGAGCGTACCACCTGTCCGACATCGCCCACATCACGGGGCTCGTCGCCGCCGGCGTCCACGACTCGCCGGTCGGCGTCGCGGACTTCGTCACCGGCTCGACACACAAGACCATCCGCGCCGGTCGCGGCGGCATCATCATGGCCGACGAGGAGTACGGCGACGCCATCGATAGCGCGATCATCCCCGGCACACAGGGCGGCCCGCTGATGCACAACATCGCCGGCAAGGCCGTCGGCTTCGAGGAGGCGCTCCAGCCCCACTTCGAGGCATACGCCGAGCAGACGATCGAGAACGCGCAGGCGCTCGCCGACCACCTGCAGGAACACGGCTTCTCGCTGGTCTCCGGCGGCACCGACAACCACCTCGTGCTCGCCGACCTCCGCGACTCCCACCCCGACGTGACGGGCAAGCAGGCCGAGGAAGCGCTCGAGGACGTCGGTATCGTCCTCAACGCGAACACGGTCCCCGGCGAGACGCGCTCGCCGTTCGTGGCCTCCGGCATCCGCGCCGGCACCCCGGCGCTGACGACGCGCGGCTTCGACGAGGAGGACTGCGAGACGGTTGGTCACTGCATCGCCGAGGTCATCGACAACCCCGACGACGAGGACGTCAAGGCCGAGGTCGCCGAGATCGTCCAGGGGCTCTGTGAGGAGTACCCCGTCTACGGCAACGACAGCGATGGGCTCGTCTTCGAGTAGACGGCGCCGACTCTCGGGCTATCGAACTTCCGACCTGTCGAGGGCCGTTTCGACGACCGGCTCCCCGTCGACGCGGATCTCCCCGGTCCCGTCGACTGCGACGAGGTGTCCGGGGACCTCGAACGTGAGTTGCCACGTCTCGCAGTCGGAGCAGGCCAGCGACCGGATCGCGTCGGTGGCGACGTACTCGTGGAGCGCGTAATCGAGCCTGTGGGGTTCGACGCCCTCGGTAGTCGCGATCGCTCTCACGACCGCGAACGCGACATCGTCGTCGAATTCGGTCACGACTGGTCCCCCTGTCGTTCTTCCAGTCGTTGACACTGGTCGGTGAGCCGTGGCGGGATGTCGTCTGCTTTCGCTAGAAGCGCCTCGAAGACGACCTCAACTTCCTCGAAGGTGGGTCCCCGTTCGACACAGAGCGAGTCGCGCTCCCACTCGACGAATCCCGGCTCGGCCAGCACCGGCAAGTGCGTGTTGACGAGGTCGAGATACAGCTGTTCGGGGTCCTGAAGCAGATACGGCGGGCTCGCTGCCTCCGGGAGCGACAGCCGTCTGCCGGACGGCGCTTCCATGAGCGCGACGACGATCTGCCGCCGCGGTTCCGCCGTGAGCGCCCGGAATCCGTCGTTCCAGTCGTCTATCATCTGTTGAGTTCGGCTGTCCCGTTTCGCGGACATACTCGACTGTGTGTGATCGATTGACATTCTCCTCCGCGCTCACCCAGAGGGATCCCGCGCGGTGGGAGTTTCAGGTTCGCAGTCCAGTTACCGGACTACCAGTCCCGTCGGGCACGGGTAGTCCTACAGTGTCGGACTGGTGGACTGCTGGCGGTGCCAAGCGGTCGGTACCCCTCTCTTCAATCACGTGTGGCGTCGCGGTGTCGTTTTCGCCACGGGAACGCCAGCAGGCCGCAGCAGAGTCGGAGGTATCTGTTGGGCTCACTTTCAGCAGTCGGCACGCGTCCACACTCCTGTCAAATGTGACGTTCACCGACTGTTTTTCCGGATATTGCCTCGTTTTCCGGGCGGACAGGCCGCCTCCGCAGGACGGGTCGGAATCCGCTCCGTCCCGACCGACTCCGACTCTCCAGTTAGGCAGCCTATTACTTAAACATCATCGAGAAGAACTCCATCGTGTTAATTTTGGCGCGCATTGTGACGGACGGCGAATGTCTGAAGCCACCATTCAGCTGTCGCGGGCTCGATACGGTTGG
>PXSD01000190.1 GCA_003023165.1 Halobacteriales archaeon QS_9_67_15
GAGTTCGTCGCCCGTCTCGCGCCAGCGGCGCTCGGCCAGCACCACCTTCGTCATCCACGCATCCGCGTCGTCCGGTTTCGAAAAGAGGACCGGGTTGACGATAGTGAAGACGACCGTCGCGGCTAGCAATCGCCATCGGCGGCTGTGTACAGCGTAGACGAATGCCGGGAGCGCGAGCGTGCGTGACCACCCGCTCCAGGGGTTCGCGTGGCGCTCCCAGAAGGCGCGCTTCGCCCGCGCCCGAACTGAGTTCTCCATGTGGCCGGTTCGGCGGCGTGGCTCAAAAGCGTAGTCGCCCTACTACAGGTCTTCGACGAACTGGATAGCCACGGGGTCGTCGGCGTCCTCGGTAACGGCTGCACGGTCAATCTCTCGACGCTGTTCGGGGAGCTCGACGCGCTCGAAGCGCGCGGGCTCGACCCCGGCGTGCACGTCGCCGGCCGGCACCTCGCAGAGCGGGACCGGGCGGGCGCGAACGTTCTCTTCGAGCGCGGCTGGCCGACCAGGGGCGTCACAGATAGCCGAGCGCTTCGAGCCGCGACTCGTCGCCGTCGGCGTTGTAGACGCGAGAGACGGGCAGCGACTCCGGCGGGGTCAGGTCCGGGTCGCGGGTCCCGCGGTCCGCGGCGGTCGTCTCGACCCAGGGGACGGTCAGAAGCGCCGAGACTGGGGTCTGCTTCGGATGACCGTACAGCCCCCACTCGCCGAAGAGGTTGGCGTGGTCGGCGGTCACCACGACACGGCCGTCGATGTTGTCCAGCAGCGTCTCGACCGATGCGAGTGCGTACCGAAGGTTCGCTTCGTAGGCCGTCCGGACCCGCTCTTTCGAGACATCGCCTCGCCTGAGCAACACCCACGGGCTCGCCTCGCTGCTGTGAGCGCCGGTTCGGGCCATCCCGCTGTCTCCGTCCAGCGGGTCGGGAACGAACGGGTGGTGGGGTTGCATGTAGTGGACGACCAGTCGCTCGGGGTCGTGGTCGCGGGCGACGCGTATCGCCCGGTCGGTGACCGCGTCTGCGGGCACCGTGTCCAGCTCCGCGTCCCAGGCGTACTTCCAGACCTCGTCGAGCAGCGCGAACCGGTCGGCGTCGAGATACCGGTCAGTCCAGGTGTTGCCCGTCACCATCGCCGTCCGCCCGACCGCGGCCTCGTCCCGGCCGGTCATGAACGTGTGCTCCAGCCACTCCGACGAACAGCTGCCGACGGACCGTACTGTCGTGACATCGCTGGGTTCGAGGATATCGACCGCGTCGGCAGCCCTCCGGAGCGCGTCCGGTCTGCATGCGTCGAGCACGACGAGCACGTCCCAGTCGCGTTTGTAAACGCTCGTCCCGTAACCGAGTCGACGACCGACCGCCTGGACTGCTCGCAGGTAGGCGCTCCCGACCAGCCCCATTCCGGCTTCTCGTTCTATCATTTTCCTCTCGGACCGTCCGGTTTGGCCATCTGAGGTGGCCGAACCGACGAGCTCAGTCATAATAGAGTTGGCTTCGACAAAACCGTTCGGCCGGTCGCGGTCAGGCCGTTTACAGGTGGCCCGCGACTGGCGTCCGAACCTGCTCGTCGAAGCGGTCGCCGGCGAAGCGGTCGCACAACAGTGTGAGACGGACCGTCGACGTGACCGGCACGATGCGGACCCGTTCTCGCTCGCCGTCTCCCCCTGCGACCGTCGAAAGGACTACTTCGACAGGTTCCGACATCGAAATATGCTACAGACGGCGATCGTCGGTCTCGGAAACGTCGCAACGTGGCATCGGCGTGGACTGGAACGAACTCCCGGTTCACGACTGACCGCAGTTGTCGATGTCGACGAGTCCGTAGCCAGAGAGCGGGCAGCAGAGTGGGGTGTCTCGTCGCACACCGACCTCGAAGACCTCTTCGCCGAGGAATCGGTCGACTGGGTCCACGTCTGCACGCCCGTCGCGACCCACGCCGACGTGGCGATACAGTGTCTCCATGCCGGCGCTCACGTCCTCGTCGAGAAGCCCGTGACCGCGACCCGTGCGGAGTTCGCGTCGCTCGTTGAAACCGCAGACGAGGTCGGCCTGCGGGCGACCGTCGTCCACAATCAGGTGTTCTACGCCCCGTTCCTGCGGGCCCGAGCACTAATCGCGAGCCGGCGATTCGGCCGATTACACGGAGTCTCGGTGCGGTGGCTGGAGAACAACGACCCACGGGAACCCGGACGCGGGGACTGGGTGCTCGACCTTCCTGGTGGGGAGTTCGGCGAGGGAATCGTCCACCCGATATACGTGGGCCTCCGTTCGGCGGGGTATCCCGCCGGCGAGGACGCGGTCGATATCAAGCGAGTCAACACGACTGACGACCCGAGCGTCGAGTACGACGGTATCGCGGTCTCCTACCGGACCGATAGCGACGTAACGTGCACTATCCAGCACCACTCGAACGTCCAGGGGAGACGACAGGTGGAGTTTTTCGCCGACGAGGGACGGGTCGTCGCAGACATCCCGACACAGACAGTCCGGGTCTACCCCGAAGGGTACGGCCCCAACGCCACTGTCGAGCGACCGATGCTCAACGCCGCCTACTGGACGGCCCGCAACGCCGCCAGTGTGGCACGGTCGGTCGCCTCGATCCGTGCGCGTCAGGCGCTGGCAGACCTGCAGGATGGCGATGTTACCGTTCACGACACGCATACCCCGGTGATCCGTCGCGAAGTCAACGCCATTGAGGGGACCGGATCGGGACCGACACCCCGCGAGGAAGCCGACTGGACGAACCGGATCTATACGATGGTCAACGAGGCGGTCTGATACGGATTATTGTCGCGATGTACCGGGACGCGCCGGCCCCCGGGCGCTATCCGGAAATAATCTACAATAATCCGTATCAGATGTCGGAACCACCCGTCGTCAGACCAGCGAGCGGTCCCTCCTGCTCCCACTCCGGGTGATGAAGTGCGCGACCGGTGATGCCGTCGAAGAGATGAACCCCGCTCGACGGGAGTCGAACACCGACGGTGGTACGCTCGCTGACCGTCGTTCCGCCCGGCACCGTGATCGTCAACTGTGGCCCGCTCTCAAGGGTGACGTAGACGAACGACTGCTCGCCGACTGGTTCGACCACGTCGACCCGTCCCAGGAACATAGGCACCCCACCCTCGCCCGTCAGTCCGGGACCGACTTCGGCCTCGCCTCCGCCGTCACCCTCCCTCTCCAGCGTCTCGCGTCCGGCCGCGGGGTCGACGAGCGTCGGTGCCTCGGGTCTGAACCCGAGCGTCACGTCCGGTCCGTCGGCGTCGGCCGCAGCGGCGGATAGTTCGTCGCTCGCGGGGTACGTGACGGGCCCATCGAACGCGCCGGCGACGCGGTTGAACTCGCAGTCCAGCAGGTTCATCGACGGTTCCCCGATGAACGACGCGACGAACCTGTTGGTGGGTTCGTGATAGCAGGTCATGGGAGTGCCGACCTGTTGGACGCGTCCGTCGTCGAGCACGGCGATCCGGTCGCCGATGGTCATCGCCTCGACCTGGTCGTGGGTGACGTAGACGGTCGTCACGTCCAGATCACGCTGGAGTTGCTGGATCTCGGTGCGCATCCGCGTCCGCAGCGTCGCGTCGAGATTCGAGAGCGGTTCGTCGAGCAGGAATACCGCTGGGTCCCGGACGATCGCCCGTCCCAGGGCGACCCGCTGTTGCTGCCCGCCCGACAGCGACCCCGGTTTCTTGTCGAGGAGGTCGCTGATCCCGAGCGTTTCGGCCACGTCTTCGACGCGTCGGGCGACCTCGTCGTCCGGTAGGTCAGTCGTCATTCGCAGGCCGAAGCCGATGTTCTGGTGGGCGGTCTTGTGCGGGTAGAGCGCGTAGTTCTGGAAGACCATCGCGATATCACGCTCTTCCGGGCGACGGCCGGTTACCGACTCGCCATCGATCAGGACGTCACCGGCGGTCGGTTCTTCGAGGCCGGCGATACACCGTAGCGTCGTGGACTTGCCACACCCCGACGGACCGACCAGCACCAGCAGTTCCCCGCGAGGCAGCGTCAGAGAGACCTCCTCGACGGCCGTGATTCCGCCGGGATACTCCTTGCGCAGGGTCCGCAGTTCGAGGTGGGTGTCGTCCGGTGAGTCGCTCGTGTCTGTGGTCATTGTCCTTTCAGTGACCCCTCGACCAGTCCCTTGACGAAGTATCGCTGGAGGCCGAGGAATACGACCACGAGCGGCAGCATGCCGATGACGCTCGCGGCCGCGATGGCTCGCCAGTCGTTGCCGTACTGTCCCTGGAACTTGTAGATCCCGATGGAGATCGTGTGCAGGCGACTTTCAGACCCCAGTACCGTAAACGCGAGGACGAACTCCGACCACGTCAGTACGGTATTGAAGATCGCCACGACAGCGATACCGGGCGCGACCGGTCGCAAGAGGACGTGTCGCAGCGTCTGCAGTCGATTGCAGCCGTCGATGCGGGCCGCGTAGTCCAGTTCTCTCGGGATGGTGTCGAAATAGCCCTTGAGTAACCAGATCGAGAACGGCGTCTGGATGCCCACGTACAGGAGTATCAGCCCTGCCCGCGTGCGGAGCAGGCCCAGACTGGACATGACCGTGTACAGCGGGACGATAATGATCACCGGCGAGATCATCTGGAAGAGGAGAACGACCCCCAGCAGCCCGCGGCGGCCGGTGAACTCGAACCGCGAGAACGCGTACGCCGCGGGCACAGACACCGCGAGGATGCTCGACACCCCGAAGATGGTGACCAACGTCGAATTGAACAGCCAGGAGACCATCCCTGCCCGGAACACCTGGCGGTAAGCTGACAGCGACACCTCTCCGGGAACCAGTCGAAACGGGTAACTGAACAGTTCGCCCGCCGGTCGGAGGCTGGCCGACGCCACCCAGAGTACCGGAAAGACGAAAAACGCGATCGCCGTCACGTAGAGGGCGTACACCGCGAGGTCGAGTACAGTCAGTTCGGCCAACTCCGTTCGGACCCGGTCGAGGACGGTCGGTCCCGCTGTGGCCGACTCCCGGTTCGTCACCCTCCCGACGTCGGTGAGGCCGCCGTCGGGACGGCCGGTCGCGGTCACGTCGGGTTCACCGTTCCGGTCGGTGTCGCCGCTCATATCTCGTCACCCACGTCGAAGGCGTAGAGATACACGCCGGTCAACAGCAGGTTCGCAACGAGCATGACGACGGCAATGGCGGCTCCGCGACCGAGGGCGTAGTCTTGGAACGCCTCCTGATACATGAACAGGGCGAGCACCTGGGTCGCGCGGCCCGGGCCGCCACCGGTCAACGCGAATATCAGGTCGAACGTATTCAGCGCGTAGATCGTCACCAGTACCGTCGTGATGAACAAGACGGGCTTGAGCTGCGGGAGCGTCACGTGGCGAAACCGGTCCCACCGACCGGCCCCGTCGACGCGAGCGGCCTCGTAGAGACGCTGTGGGACCCGCTGGAGTCCGCCGTAGATCATTATCATGGTGAACGCGGTACCCCGCCAGGTGCCGGCAATGATGGTCGAGATCAGCGCCAGCGTCGGGTCCGAGCGGAACGGGACTGGCCCGATACCGAGGACGCCCAGGAAGTGATTGACGGCACCGAACTGGCTCTCGACCAGCATCACCTTCCAGACCAGGCCGATGATGATCCCGGGGACGATCCACGCGAGCAGCACCGAAACTCGAGTCGTGAGATGGCCTCGCAGACCCCGTCGGACGCCGTAGTCGATCGCTAGCGCCAGAACGAGCCCCAGCAGAACGTGGAGAACGACGCTGAAGAAGGCGTATATAGCGGTTATCCGGATCATCTCCCAGAACTGTGGGTCGCTCGCAAGTCTGACGTACTGTTCGAGGCCGACGAACTCGAAACTCGGCCTGATGAGACTTTCGTTCGTAAGACTCATCAGGATAGCCTCGGCCATCGGATACAGCTGGAACACCGCGAGCGCAAGCAGGGCGGGCGCGAGCCAGAGGAGTGGGTGGTCGAGGAGTCGGCGAATGACGTCGCTCGCTCGTTCGAGCAGTCGCTCGGCTGCCGTGTCGGCGGTCGACATAGATATCACCCCGGCGCGGGCGTCTCCAGTGTCAGGTCGGCCATCAGGACGCCTCGTACTCTTCGTTCACGTTGGCGATCATCGCGTCGGCCGCCGACTCGGGATCGGACTGACCAGTGACCACGTTCTCGATCGCGACCACGTATTCGGACTCGATGGTACTGTAGATGGGGCGGGCCGGTCGGGCGACACCGTCCTGGAGAAACTCCCGGAACCGGTCCTGGTAGGGCGTGTCGGGGTCGTAGAGGTCGCTGTCGTTGAATACCGACTCGCGGGTCGGAAGCAAGGCCGCGGCCTCGCAGTACCGGCCCATCGCCTCGGGTTCGACGAACTTCGCGATGAACTCCTTCATCGCGGCGGCCTCGCCGCTGTCGCCCTCGATGAAGGTTCCTTCGGTCCAGCCACCGACACCAGTGGTGTGCTCGCCGTCGGTGGGCCGCGGGATTTTCGCAACCTTCCAGCGCTGCCAGCGGTCGTCGGGGATGTCGTCGGCCTGCTCGATCGGGTTCTTGAGGTTGCGCTCGATCTGGTCGTTGTTGCCGACGAACATCGCGAGGTTGCCGGCGCGTCCCTCCCGGGGTAACGCCTCGACCTCCTCGATGCTCGCCACCCGCTGTGGGGTGACGCCCGTGTCGACGAGGTCCTGGATGAACCCGAGCGCAGCCACTAGCGCCTGCCGGTTCTCGCTCCGGTCGAGAACCGGCGCACCTTCGTCGTCGATGAGCGTCCCACCCGAACTCCAGAAGTACGGCAGGTTGGCGAGGGCGGTCGACGACTGGAACATGTACGCGTCCATGTCCTCGTTCTCGACGATGTCCTGGCCGACCGTGAGCAGTTCTTCCCACGTGGTCGGCGGGTCGCCGTCGTTGTACGTGTCGAGGATGTCCTGTCGGTAGTACAGACACCGACAGCCCGTGTACTTCCAGGCGGCCAGCAGGTCGCCGTCACGCATGGCCGTCTCCCGGACGAACGGAAAGAAGTCGTCGATGTCCGTGACGTAGTCGTTCATCGGCTGAAGGTATTCGTAGAAGTCGGCCACCCACTTCGAGTCGAGCGTCGACCCGTCAGAGGCGTTGCCCGCCGCTGCGCTCGTCAGGAGGTTGTTTTTCCACTCTCCGAACGCCGGGTACTCGACCTCGATCCGGTAGTCAGGGTGGTTCTCGGCCCACTCCTCGTGTTGCGTCTTCAGCGCCGGTGCCGCCGCCGGCTGGTCGCTTTCCGACTCGATCGGTGTGTAGAACGTGCTCGTCTGATACGTGAGACTGGTGGCACCTTTGCCGAATCGCTCGTGTGTCACCATCGGGTCCGACTCTCCGTACTCACTTGTCTCCGCTTGCTCACCGGTGTCAGCACATCCCCCAAGCCCGCCAGCGATGACCGCTCCGCCCGCGAGTAGTGCCTTTCGTCTCGTCAGCGAGCCCTTACGTTCCGTCATTCAAAAACAGGTTAGGAGTGACTATGTAAAAATATATTCACTGCTCCGGAACCAGTATCGGCGCTCTCGCTGCGGCGCGTGAATTCACGGTTGTGAGTGGGTGCTGCTGAGTTCGACGGTTCTGACAGTATATTTTAAAGCGAGTTCGCGGAACTGGGTGAACCGGATTCGGGTACGGATGCTCTCGTCAGATTCTGCGCGAAAACCCTGAACGCTACGTTCGAGCGGTGAGCGGAGCTCGTATCACTTCGAGAGAAGCTGTGGGCGATGCCGTACCAGCCGAATTCGCGGCGACAAATCACCCCCTGACGCTCCCAGAACGGGATAGCTGGCGAAGCAGCAACCGGTCGCAGCCTTTGTCGGCGGCGAGAACAGTCAGTTTGTCGAGATTTCGTTTAAATACACGACGGCGACGCGCGAATCGAGATGACCGCGTGTCGACAGTGCCAGCCGTCCTCGGACGAGTCGCCCCGCCCATGTGTCCACGGCAGTCTTCGCTCTACCGCTGAACGCCGTCTTCCCCCTCACTCCTCGCGGTCGGTCCAGAAGTCGAACGAGCGACCGGGGACGAAGATGTCGAGGCCGACGGCGGTTTCCTCGCTCTCGTTCTCGACGCGGTGGGACTCCCACGGGTCGAGCCACACCGAGTCGTACCGTTCCAGCCGCTCGCTCTGCTCACGGCTCCGCCGTTCGCTTCGAGGCGCTTCCTCCGGTCGCGCCTCGCCCTCGGTGTGAACGGTCAGCTCCCCCTCGAGGACGAGGCAGACCTGCCCGTTCTTGTGGTCGTGTATCGGCGAACTGTGGCCGGGCGGTTTCTCGAACCACTCCAGGCTCACGTCGTCGTCGCCGGTGAGCGCGACGCGACGCCAGCCCTCGTCCGGTTCGTACGTCTCCGCGTCGTCGAAGCTGACTCGCTCCATATCGACGACCGGGCCGCTCGCATCATATCTCTGGCGGCGACCGCCTTTTGCCGGTCCGACGCGTACTACCGACGATGACAGCAGCAGACGACTCGGGGTCTGGGGGCTGGAGCGACTCCGAGTCACGGCAGGACGCCGATTCGGCGGGCACGGTGGGCCGGGACCGACTCCGGGCCGACCGAGTCGGCCCGGAGTCGTCTGCGGACACCGCGGTCGCGGTCGAGGGACTCAGCAAGCGGTTCGGGAGCGGCCCGGACGCGACGACGGCGGTCGACGGCGTCTCCCTGACGGTCGACCGCGGGGCCATCGTCGGCCTGCTCGGCCCGAACGGCGCCGGCAAGACGACGCTCGTCAAGTCCATCCTCGGGATGGTGCTCCCCGACGAGGGGACGGTCCGGATCGACGGTATCGACGCCCGCGAGCGGCCGCGGGCGGCCTACTCGCGGGTCGACGCACTGCTGGAGGGGGCGCGCAACGACTACTGGCGGTTGACCGTCCGGGAGAACCTGCGCTACTTCGCGACGGTCAGCGGCGTCGATCCCGACTCCGTGGCCGCGCGCCACGACCGCCTGCTCGACAGACTCGACCTGTCGGACCACGCCGACGTGGCCGTACGAGACCTCTCGCGGGGGATGAAACAGAAGGTGTCGCTGGCGAGCGTGCTCGCCGGCGGCGCCGACGTAGTCTTCCTCGACGAGCCGACCCTCGGGCTGGACGTCGAGAGCGCGCGCACCCTCCAGACGGAACTCCGGCGACTGGCCGCCGACGAGGGGCTCACGGTCGTGCTCAGCAGCCACAACATGGACGTGGTCGAGACGGTCTGCGACCGCGTGGTCATCATGTCCGATGGGCGGATCGTCGCCGACGATGCCGTCGACGCGCTGCTCGGCGGCGACGACACCCACGAGGTCCACGTCGCGAGCGCCGACTTCGACCCGCCCCTGCTCGACGACCTCCGTGAGCGACTCGACCTCACCGTGGTCCCGCTGGAGGAGGGCGCGCGCATCGAAGCGACGGTCGACAGCGACGGACTGTACGCACTGATGGCACAGCTCCGGACCGAGGACGTGACGCTCGACCGGGTGCGCACCGTCGAACCCGACCTCGAAGACGTCTTCGTCGACGTGACCGCGGAGGGACCGCAGCGATGAGCACCGAGGGACTCGACGACGGTGTGGTGCCGCGCCGCGCGAGCTACGCCCAACTGGCGAAACAGGTGCTCTACCGCGAGTACCTGATTTTCGTGCGCTATCCGGCCAACGCCGTCGGCGGGATCGTGATCGCGCTGTTCTTCTTCGGCGTGCTGTTCTACGGCGGCGAGATGGTCGCGGGGCGCGCGCTCACGGACTCGCTGGCAGGGATCATCGTCGGCTACTTCCTCTGGACGCTGTCGGTCGGTGCCTACTCGTCCATCTCGAACGACATCGGGAGCGAGGTCCAGTGGGGGACGCTGGAGCGCCACGTCATGACCCCCTTCGGGTTCGCGCCCGTCGCCCTCTGCAAGGGCGCGGCGAAAGTCGTCCGGACGTTCCTTACTTCCGCGCTGATACTCGCCGTGATGCTGGCGCTCACCGACACGACGCTGCAGGTCCCGGTCGTCACCGTGGTCGTTATCGCCGGGTTCAGCATCGTCTCCGTGCTCGGTCTCGGCTTCGCCGCCGGCGGTATCACCGTCCTCTACAAGCAGGTCGGCAACTGGCTGAACCTCCTCCAGTTCGGGTTCGTCGTCCTCATCTCCGCGCCCGTCTTCGAGCTCGGGTGGACGCGGCTGCTCCCGCTGGCTCACGGCAGCGCCCTGCTCCAGCGGGCGATGATCGACGGCACCCGGCTCTGGGAGTTCGCCCCGGCCGACCTCGCCCTCCTCGTCGGCGTCGCCGTCGGCTACCTCGCCTTCGGCTACGTCGTC
Source organism: Halobacteriales archaeon QS_9_67_15 (assembly GCA_003023165.1). Taxonomy (GTDB): domain Archaea; phylum Halobacteriota; class Halobacteria; order Halobacteriales; family Haloarculaceae; genus Halosimplex. The sequence goes on from PXSD01000190.1 coordinate 10,275, forward strand.
TTCCAGTACGCTACGCGGCGAGCGCGACGACTCGGCGTCCTCGGCGACTACTGACCGGTGGTCGACGCGCTCGCGGTGAGCTCGGGCGGCTACAGGTCCTTCGCGTAGAAGCACCGCCGGACGTCGAGTCGCTCGTCGTACCCCTCCGCGACGCGCTCGTACCCGCCCGACTCGTAGAAACCGATCGCCCGCTCGTTGTCGGCCATCACCGCTAACCTGATCCGGTTGCCGCCGCCCGAACGGACCGCCCGCTCGGTCCGGTCGAGCAGGCGGGAGCCGACTCCTTCGCCCCACTGGTCGGGGTGCACATAACAGTTGCCCAGCCCGTACACCCCGGGGCCCTCGTCGACCGCCTCCGCTCCGACGATCGGTTCGTGGGCCGCGTGCATCCTCGCGTGTTGCCGGTCGGACCTCCGTGTCGGCGGTTCACCCGGCGACCACTAAGGGATCGGTCCGAGCGTCCCAACCGGGGAACGAACCGCTCACGCCACACGGTGCTCAGTGAGTAGCGCCGGCAGAAGCGTCCGAGCGGAGATTCGAACTCCCGATAGACGGTCGCTCCCGCTGGTCGCGCTGCGTCTATCGTGCTCGAATCTCCGTGAGACGACCGTATTCCTCAGCGATGGCGAGCACACGAGGTGCTCGCCGAGTTGCTTCGGAAAGAAAACGTCCGAGCGGAGATTCGAACTCGTGAAGACGTTCCGGGTCGCTCCCTGCTCACGGGTCACTCCGTTCCCCGTTCGCTTCCCGAGGCCTCACTCCATTCGGCCTCGCGCCGCTCGCTTCCCGGGCGTGCGACTTCCCTGCCCGAATCTCCTGTACACGTTTCGCCGACGCAGTCGCCTCGCTGTCGCTCAGCGAGTTGCGTCGGCAGAAACGTCCGAGCGGAGATTCGAACTCCGGTCCCTGGCTCCGCAAGCCAAGAGGATAGTCCACTACCCTACCCGGACTCATCTCTACGTACCGCGGTTGATTGTAAAGGGGTTACGATCCGCTCGGGGAGTATCAAAGGTTCGCTTGAACGTCCTGAAGGCATTTTATATAGAGGACCGTCTGTGCAGTCATGAAGCGACGCACCTTCGTCCGCGCACTCCCCGCTGCCGGCGCACTCGCCCTCACCGGCTGTCTCTCCGAGGGGTCGGGCGAGGCACCGATAGGCACCGACGAACCGACGGACACGGCGGGTGACGACCCAGTAGACACGGCGACAGAACCCGGTGACGAGAGCGACACACCGAGTGATACGCCGACCGAGTCACCAACCGAGACACTGACGGAGAGACCGGAGGGGGGATCGTCCACCACCCCCAGTGGCGTCGCCGAGAAGTCGCTCACGGTCACCGATAGCGGGTGTGGGGAGCGGATGAACGACGCGTCGGTCGCGTTCGACGAAGCGAGCGAGACGGTCACGGTCACCGGGACGATCTGGGGCAACAACGCCTGTTACACGGCGGTCCTCTCGGGGGTCGCCCTCGACGACGGGACGCTGACGGTCGTCGTCGCGTCGGAGTCCGACGCCGGCACAGACGAAGCCTGTGCCCAGTGCATCACCGAGATCGGGTACGAGGTCACTGTCACGCTCGACGGCGGTCTCCCCGACGAGGTCGCAGTCGTCCATGACACCGGCGACGAGAAGACGCGCGTCACGTCGACTTCGCGGTAGCGGCGACCCCGGAGCGCGCCGCGGGCCCGACACGCGAGTACGGTCCTCGATTTTATATCCGAAGGGGCGACCACGTCCCGGTATGACTCAGACGGTGACACGGCGATGGGGGGTGCGACGGTCGGCCGCGGACGAGGTCGGGCCGACGAGAGAATCGGGGGACGAGAGCGGGGTGGCGACCCAACGACAACGCTTAAGCGGCGAGGAGCCATGCCAACGGCTAGACTAATGGGAGAGATCGAGGAGATATATGCGGACCTCGAGACGGACGTCTCCGAGGAGGAGTTCCGGGAGGCCATCGAACAGAAGGTCGAGCAGATGGGTGGGCTCGCCGACGAGGAGACGGCGGCGATGCTCATCGCGCACGAACTCAACGAAGGGGAAGTGGACACCGTCGCGGACATCGAACCCGGCATGGAGGAGGTGAAGTTCCTCGCGAAGGTCGTCTCTATCGGCGAGCTACGCACGTTCGAGCGCGACGGCGAGGACGAGGACGGCCGCGTCGTCAACGTCGAGGCGGCCGACGAGACCGGCACCGTCCGCCTCGCGTTCTGGGACCAGCAGGCCGAGGCGATCACCGACGGGATGCTCGAAGCGGGGCAGGTGCTCCGCATCGCGGGCCGACCGAAAGACGGGTACAACGGGCTGGAGGTCTCCGTCGACAAGGCGGAGCCGGACGAGGACGCCGAGATCGACGTGCAACTCGGCGAGGGGTCGACGGTCGACGCGCTGACGATGGGCCAGTCGGACGTAAACGTGACCGGGCTCGTCCTGGAGACGGAGTCGATCCGGACGTTCGACCGCGACGACGGCTCGGAGGGGAAGGTCGCGAACTTCCTCCTGGGCGACGAGACCGGGACCGTGCGCGTGACGATGTGGGACGACCGCGCCGACCGCGCCGCGGAGCTCGAACCGGGGACGGCAGTCGAGATTGTGGACGGGTACGTCCGCGAGCGCGACGGTGACCTCGAACTCCACGTCGGCGACCAGGGGGCCGTCGACGAGGTCGACGAGACGGTCGAGTTCACGCCGGAGGCGGACGCCATCGACGCCGTCGAGATGGACGAGGTGGTCGACCTGGCGGGCGTCATCCGTTCGGCCGACCCCAAGCGGACCTTCGACCGCGACGATGGCTCCGAGGGACAGGTCCGGAACATCCGCGTGCAGGACGACACCGGCGACATCCGCGTCGCGCTCTGGGGCGAGAAGGCCGACAAGGAGATCGCACCCGGCGACGAGGTGTTCGTCGCCGACGCGGAGATCCAGGACGGCTGGCAGGACGACCTGGAGGCCTCGGCTGGCTGGCAGTCGACGGTCGTCGTGCTCGACGAGAACACCGGGGCGGGGGCGGCCGCGCCGTCGCCCGGTGGAGCGAGCGCCGACGAGGACGGGTCCGGCGGTTCGGAATCGGCCGGCCTCGGCGCGTTCACCGGCGACGAAGGCGACGGCGGTGGGGACGAGAGCGGGTCGAATGTCGGTGCGAGCGACGCGAACGCCGGTGGAACCAGCGCCGATAGCGGTGCCGCGGCCGCGACGGCGGAGGAAGTGGAGTTCACGGGGACGGTCGTCCAAACGGGCGACCCGGTGATCCTGGACGACGGCACGGAGACGATGCAGGTCGACACGGACACGGCGCTGACGCTCGGGCAGGAAGTGACCGCACGCGGGTCGATGCGCGACGACCGACTCGACGCCGACGACGTGTTCTGACCGGTATCGACGGCCGAGCGGACGGCTTCCGTCGTGCGTGCCGTCGCGGTCGGGTCCGACGAATGGCGTGTCAGTCGCTGAGACTGTTGGAGAGCGGGGTTCGGAAACGCTTAAGACCGGAACGGTCCGCTTGTGGTGTATGAGCGTCGAGCTACCGTTCGCGCCGGTCGATACGATCATCCGGCGGAACGCCGGGAGTTTGCGGGTCAGCGCCGAGGCCGCGGAGGAACTCGCCCGTCGCATCCAGGAACGCGGGGCGGAGCAGGCGGCCGAGGCCGCCGAGGTGGCGACCGCGGACGGCCGGAAGACGCTGATGGCGTCTGACTTCGGCATCGAGGTCTCCGACGACAAGGAGGACCTCGAACTACCGATCGCGCCCGTCGACCGTATCGCTCGCCTCGACATCGACGACTACCGCGTCTCCATGGACGCCCGCATCGCGCTGGCGTCAGAACTGGAGACGTACGCCGACCGCGTGGCCGCCGCGGCCGCGGACCTGGCCCGTCACGCCGACCGGCGGACGGTCAAGGGGGAGGACGTCGAGGCCTACTTTCGGCTCGAACAGTACTACGAGTAACCCCGCATGAACTTCGGTTACCGAGAGGCCTGTCTCGACCACGACACCGGCAAGCGCCACCCCGAGAGCCCCGACCGCCTGCGCGCCATCCGCCAGGGTCTCTCGGAGTGTCACGGGGTCAAGTACGTCTCGCCGGCGGACGCGACCGAGGAACAGGTCACCGCCGTCCACGACCCGGAGTACGTCCGGGAGGTCAGGGAGTTCTGCGCCGACGGCGGCGGCGACTGGGACGCAGACACCGTCGCCGTCGAAGCCACCTGGGACGCCGCGCTCGCCGGCTCCGGGATGGCGAACTGGGTCGCAGACGCGGCGCTCGACGACGACGACGGCCGAGACACGCCGTTCGCACTTCCCCGTCCACCGGGGCATCACGCCGTCGTCGACGACGCCATGGGCTTCTGTTTTTTCAACCACGCCGCCGTTGCGGCCCAACACGCGCTCGACGACCGCGACGCGGACCGGGCGGCCATCGTCGACTGGGACGTCCACCACGGCAACGGCACGCAGGACATCTTCGACGACCGCGAGGACGCCTTCTTCGTCTCGATCCACGAAGACGGCATCTACCCCGGGACCGGCGACGTGACCGAGACCGGAACCGGTGTGGGCGAAGGCACGACGATGAACGTTCCGTTCCCGCCGGGGACGACGACGAGCAGTTACCTCGCCGCCGTGGACGAACTGGTCGTCCCCGCGCTCGAGGCGTTCGGCCCCGACTTGCTCCTGGTCTCGGCCGGCTTCGACGCGCACGAACACGACCCTATCTCACGGATGCGGGTCTCTACGGAGGGCTACGGCCTGCTCGCCGAGCGATTCGCGAGGTTCACCGACCGCATCGACGCCGGCCTCGGGTTCGTCCTCGAGGGGGGCTACGGCCTCGACACGCTGACCGAGAGCGTCCGGAACGTCCACGAAGTGTTCGACGGCTACCAGCCCGCCGAACCCGACGACGCCGTCCAGGACGCCGCCCGAGCGGTCATCGACGACGTGCAGTCACAGGGCTTCGACCTCGCCGACGACTGACTGCGACACTCCCCTCATTACTGTGGTAGCCGACACGCGATAACCGAACGACGGGTCGGATATCGGGTCAGTTTATGTATTCTAATCTATTGGTAGGGGACTACACATAAATGCACGGCGGAAACCTATAGGTGGGTGTGTGAGCAACGGTGCTGTTGGAGTGAACTGACCTCGTGTGTTGCTGTACGGAACAAACGTATCGTGATTGGGAATCGCAACTAGACGATCTGACACCGAGCGCGAAGTTCGTGTACACGGTCCTCGAGTACGAGGGTCCGCTGACGCAGAAGACCCTCGCCGAGGAGACGCGCCTCTCGCAGCGCAGCGTCCGCAGCGCGCTGTCGGACCTGACCGAGGCGGGTCTGGTCGAGGAACGGATCTATCCGGCGGACGCCCGCCAGCGGCTCTACGCTCTCGACACCGAGTGATACGGTCGGTTGTAACGATCGGCCGATATTTCGCCGACCGGTTCGGCGAGATCCGGAAATGGCTTACAATCGACCGCATGACCCACCGCGGGTCGGTCGGGCCTCGATTTTGCGCCGCGTCCCGTCAGGGCCGCGGGTCCAGATAGCTAGCGAGTTCGACGCCGAACGCCTCGGCCAACTCGCTCACCTTCTCGCCCGCCAGCACGTCGTACCCCGATTCGAGCGCCGATTCGACGTGTGCCCCCAGCGCCACGTCGAACAGCGCGTCGCTCTCGAGGAAGCCGACGGCCGTCTCGAACTCCCGCGGGCGTTCGACGACGTAGCGGTTGCCGTCGAGGAAGGGGCCGTACGTACCGTCCTCCGGGTCGCCGTCGGCGTAGGCCTCGTAGAACCCCTCTGCGTGCTCGCGAACGTGGACCGGCGGCCCCTCGTGGCGTTCGATAGCCGGTCGCTCCGCGACTTCGAGTTCCGCAAAGAGGACGCCGGACTCGTCAGCCCACGTCGCCGCGCGGAGCACGTCGAACCCGCGCCGGTCGAGTTCGCTCGTGACGCCTTCGAGCGACCGGTCGAGTTGCGGGTAGAGCTGGTCGTCGACGATGTCTGGCGCGTCGAAGCGGACGGCGACCGGCGTCGTACCGCGTCGCTCGAAGGCCTCGCAGACGGCTTCTGCACCGACGGGGTCGGGCTCCGTAGGGAAGAACAGTCCTTCCCGAGGGTCGGCCAGCAGGTCGCGGGCGTCGTGCTGGAGGTGCGCGACGGCCTCCGCGGAGCAGACTGCCGCGACGTTGCGCTCGGGGTCGGTCGGGTCGATGACGACCAGTGGGTCGGTGAACGCGAGGTCGGCTTCGCCGTCTTCGACGAACGCGCGGAAGCCGCCGTACTGGCAGACGAGCAGTTCGGTCAGGTACCCCGAGAAGCCGCGGGTCCGGAGGTCGCTCCCGTAGACGCCGATGCCGGTGAGAAACTGCTTGGCCACGCGGACCTCGCCGGCGAGGGCCGGATCGATGCGGGAGCGGAAGTACTCGGTGTGGAACGGCGTTCTGTCGACGGCGGACTGGATCGCCGTCGCGTCCGCGACCGCGTAGCAGGGGACCAAGTCCACGTCGAAGCCGTTGTACGTTCCCTTGACGTATGGGTGTTCTGCGTACTCCTCGTGGCCCGCCGGGAGGACCGCGTGGCCCACGTCCAGCCCGTAGGATTCGAGATCTTCGCGGTCGATATCGGGCGGGAAGGGGACGAACAGGTCGATGTCGCGGTCGCCGGCCAGCCAGGTATCGCGGGCGGTCGAGCCGACCAGGACCACGTCGGCGTCGACCGGCAGGTCGTCGATGGCCGCGCTCGCGCGCTCGCGGAGCTCGTCGGCGACCGCGTCGAGTCGCTCCCGTTCGTCGTCGTCGGGTTCGACCCGTTTGCGGACCCGCTCGACGACCGCGTCGAACTCGTCGCTCATATGTGTCAGGTTGGACGGGCCCCGTGAAAACCTGTCTGATGTGCTCCGCGCACGGTGGAGTCGTCGAGCGCGCGCTACGGCAGGAACGACAGCGTCTCGTCGACGATCCGGTCCTCGTCGGTCCGGAAGGAGTGGTCCTCGCCCGGGAGTTCGACCAGCTCACCGTTCGGCAGGTGCTCCGCGATGGATCGCGCGTTCTCGACGGAGATGACCTCGTCCTCGTCACCCTGCAGGATTGGGGGGGAGGTCCAGTTCGGCGAGTTCGGCCGCCGTGATCGACGGCCTGTTTTCGTGCTCGCCGAAGAGTATCGCGGGTGCCCACAGGACGAGCCGGTCGACGATCGCTCTCGGCAGGTGTGTCAGCGCCAGTCGACCGCCGAAGCTCTTCGCGACTATCGTGACTGTCTCACAGTCCCGATCTCTGAGGAACTCGGCCCCAGCCTGGATTTCGCGCTCGTGCTCCGAATCGGTCTTTCCGGCTACGTCATCGCGACCCGTCCACGTCTCGAAGCGTGCGACGGGATGACCCTCTCCGGCCGCTGCAGTCGCGAACCGGTTGAACACGTCGCCGAGCGGTCCGTGGCCCATCCTGGGGAAGACTAAAGTCCCGACGCGTCGTCGCGGTCGCGCGGTGAGCGGACGTTACAGCGGTAGCGAGGCGAAAGCCCACCCGTTCACTCGGTCGAACATTGCCCCGTGCTTGCCACGTACTTCCGGCAGGGTAGATACTTCGGTGTAGGTTCACACCGCGAAGGGGCCGCCTGAATCGCAGGTCTGAGACTCGTCTCCGCGGCCGGTCGGACCGTGTGCGAACGGGTCCCTCGGAATCCTTTTGGGCGGGTAGAGCATACTATCTGCTGACAATGGGCATCGGCGGCTCGGACATGTACCGACAGCAGATCCTCGACCACTACAAGAACCCGCGGAACTTCGGGGAGATCGAGGAGGCCACGTTCACCCACGTCGGCGAGAACCCGATGTGTGGCGACACCATCGAGATGGATGTCGTCCTCGACGACGCCGAGGAAACCATCGAGCGCGTCGCCTTCCGCGGCGACGGCTGTGCCATCTCGCAGGCCTCCGCCTCGATGCTCTCGGAGGAGCTCACGGGAATGGCCGTCGAGGACCTCGAGGAGTTAGACAGGGACGACGTGACCGACATGCTCGGGGTCGACATCTCGCCGATGCGCGTCAAGTGCGCCGTCCTCGCCGAGAAGGTCGCACAGGACGGTGCGGAGATCTACTTCGGCGAGAAGGACATCGACAGGACGACGACCGAAGCCGACGAGGAGTGAGTTCCGAGCGCTCGCTTCGCTCGCGCTCGGCGGTTTTATGCTAAATTTTGCAAGGAGTGGTTCCCGCAGCGCGCCACAGGCGCGCAAGGAAACCCGACGCAGTAAAATTTAGCAGTGACGGTGCGGAGATCTACTTTGGCGAGAAGGACATCGACAGGACGACGACCGAAGCCGACGAGGAGTAACGGGCGCTCAGAGGGCCCGGCCATACTGCCGATTTTCGAGTTTCCGCGCGCGGCGAGCG
>PXSD01000191.1 GCA_003023165.1 Halobacteriales archaeon QS_9_67_15
AGTTAGGTCGGTGGCGGGCGGAAGCCGGGACATGACGCTCAGACAGCCGTCGCTCGCGGCGGTTCACGAGGAGCGCGGCGCGACGCTGACCGAATTCGGCGGGTGGGAGATGCCCGTCGAGTTCGACTCCATCACCGCCGAGCACGAGGCGGTCCGGGAGTCCGTCGGCCGCTTCGATGTCTCGCACATGGGACAGATCGCGGTAATGGGACCGGACGCTGGGCGGCTCACTAGCCGGCTCGTCACCAGCGACGTGTCGGACCTGGACCCGGGCGAATCGAACTACGCCGCCATCACCGACGACCGCGGCGTGATGCTCGACGACACCGTCGTCTACCGCCTGCCGACGGAGTGGTCCCCCGAGGCCAACTACCTCGTCGTCCCCAACGCCGGCCATGACGCCCGGATGGCCGACCGCTGGGTGGACCACCGCGACGCCTGGGACCTCGACGCGACTGTCGAGAACCGGACCGAGTCGCTGGCGATGTTCGCTGTTCAGGGACCGGACGCAGCGGACTTGCTCGCCGACGAGACGGACGCCGACCTCGGGGAGCTGGCTCACTTCGAGTCGTTCGTCGCCGACGTCGCCGGCGTCGAGACGCTCGTCTCCCGGACCGGTTACACCGGCGAACCCGGGTTCGAGCTCGTGGTCTCCCGGGACGACGCCGGGACGGTCTGGACCGCGCTGGACTGTCAGCCGTGCGGCCTCGGCGCGCGCGACACGCTCCGCCTGGAGATGGGATTTCTCCTCTCCGGACAGGACTTCGACCCCGAGGAGGACCCCCGAAACCCCTGCGAGGCGGGCATCTGCTTCGCCGTCGACCTCGACACGGAGTTCGTCGGCCGCGACGCGCTCGAAGGCGCCGACGTCGAGGGCGTCGACGAGCAGCTCCGCGGGGTCGAGCTGGTCGACCGCGGCGTTCCGCGCGCGGGATACGACGTGACGACGGTCGACGGCGACCGCCTCGGCGCGGTGACCAGCGGGACGATGAGCCCGACGCTCGGGACCGGGATCGGCCTCGCGTACCTCCCGACCGACCGCGTCGAACCGGGCGACCCGGTTCGCGTCGCGGTCAGGGACGAACCGAAGAAAGCACGTATCACCGCGACGCCATTCCTCGATAGATGAGCTTCGACGTTCCAACGGACCTGCGCTACCTCGACTCCCACGAGTGGGCGCGGGTCGACGACGGCACCGCACGCATCGGCATCTCGGACTTCGCACAGGACGAACTCGGCGACGTGGTCTTCGTCGACCTCCCCGGCGAGGGCGAGGACGTGACCGCGGGCGAGGACTTCGGCGTCGTCGAATCGATCAAGGCCGTCTCCGACATCTACGCTCCCGTCTCGGGGACCGTCACCGCCGTCAACGACGACCTCGTCGACGCCCCCGAACTGATCAACGAGGCCCCGTACGGCGACGGCTGGCTGGTCGAAGTCGACCTCGCCGACGACCCCGGACTCGACGACCTCCTCTCGGCCGAAGCGTACGAAGCGCAGATCGCCTGAGCGCGATTTCTCAGTTCTCCCGACAGTCTCGCCCTTTTATGCTCGCGGAGCCTGGTCTGCTACTCGGTGTATAAAACGTCTACATCTGCGAGGTCGTGGAGAGGTCCCTTGTCGAAGTCGCGCTTGTTGTGTGTCACGAATTTACCACCGTCTTCGTAGGCAGTTGCCAAGTTCAGAAGGTCGACAGTATCGAGGGAGACCCCCTGTAACTGGAGCCGTTCATCGAGATAGGCAGCTTCTAGCGCAACGTCGTCAGAGAAGGCGATAATCCGGTCGAACTCGGATTGAAGTTTGTTCTGTGCCCGGACCATTTCGGTTCTGGAGTCGTAGGATTCGTACGATTCCCAGGCGACGAGCGCGGGAATCGTCCATTCCTCGCCGCTATACCCCTCAATGTGACCGATAATTTGTTCATTCCCCTCAATCAACTTAGTAATAATGTCTCTGTCGAAGGTTATCATCGGTCGATGCGTTTTTCCAGAGACTCATTCAGATCTTCGTGAGCCTCGTCCATTCGTTCTTTCATGTTTCCGTTGTCTAGCTCGCTAAGAGAGTCCGCGATCGATTCCACGTCCTTCTCGGACCGACTCAGGCGGTTGAGTAGGTCGTTGAAACTCTCATCGTTCCGCTTCAGATCGCGCAGCCGTTCCTTTACTTCGTCGGTTACGCGGATGGTACTCATATGTATACATTGTGTACGTTGTCGTAATATCTTTTTCGCCGCTACAGCCAGTCGACTTTTGCCCGCTGTTTCCGTTGTACTTCCGATGAAAACTTCCCGCGGTAGTGGTCCAAGAAGGTCTCAAGATCGGACCACCCACCCCAGTCACAGACGAGCATCGCGTCAACCTCAGCCCCTTTCAGCGAGGTCGTCACCGACTCGGTCGATCCACCGCCGGAGCGTGCGAGTCGATTTGTCGACCACAGGTATGTCGCTGTCCTCGTCGCGGTAGTCGTCGACGGTTCGAACGGTCGTAGCGACGTTAGACGGCACAGGCGTCTCTCTCGGCTTGCTCTTGCCCTCCCACACGCGGAGCATCCAGCCGGCCTCGGTATCGGCCAGATGCTCGGGCGCGACGCTCGCGATCTCGTTGCTCCGGAGGCCGCAGCGCGCGCCGAGGGCGAAGGTGGTCCGCTGTTTAGTGGATTCGGTGGCTTCGAGCAGCTAATTGACTTCTGACTGTGATAGCCAGATTCTCAGGTCGTCGCGGTCGTCATGTTTTTCGAAGTTCATTGTCCGCTATGTGCGCTTTGGGGACAGAAATCCTAGAATCTTGTGGTAGATCGTGGTTCATCGAGGGCTGTTCGGAGGTTCAGTGTCTCATTCCGGAGGGCCCAAGTCACTCTGTGCGGGTGCTCTGAGCCGCTGAGGTAGACCATGCGCTCGGCGTCGTTGATGGGGCCGCCGAGTCGGTCGGGGAGGTCGTCGCTCGGCTGCCAGTCCGAGTCGGGACTCTCGATGCTCATGGCCGACACACCCCCTCGTCGAGCGCGGGACAACATTCCAGTTCGCGGTCGATGCGACACCCGCAGAACCGGCAGATTCGACCCTAGTAGTCGGGTGGGTTAGTGGGGTCGAGCGTGCCGGTCACGCTGACCACCTCGATTGTCGAAAACCGGCAGAGACGGCCGCTTTCCTTTATTGTAGTGTGGGCCCGCTCGGATTGTGAACTACGCCGAGGCGGTCCTGCTCGCGCCTGCGACGCTGTGCGGGCTGCGACTCGTCTCGTTCAAATCCTCGCTTTTCCTGTTGCTGTCGCTCGCGGGATAGCTCGCGACAGCAACGTGGGCCCGCTCGGATTTGAACCAAGGACGAAGCGGTTATGAGCCGCTCTCTCTAACCGGACTGAGATACGGGCCCGCTACATCCCCCGATTCTCGTCGCCGGCCCTTTAGCCTACCGGGTTCGCCCGCTCCACGGCCCGGGAACGCCTTTTACGGCGACGGCCGGGCCACTCGCGAGTCGACTGTCGACGCCACTTGAGACGCGCTCGCCCGCGCCGACGAACTCGGCTGTGAGTCAGTCGTCGTCCCGGTTCTCGGCACCGGTGCGGCCGGGTTCGAGTTCGAGGAGGGCGCCCGCATCGTCTGCGAGACGACCGACAGGTACGACGCCGAGGGGCTGTCGGACGTGCGCATCGTCGCCTGCTCCGACGACGAGTTCGCCGAGCTGGAGCGGGTCGCCGGAGCGATCCGGCAGTAGCGTTCGAGCCGACGCTCGAGCCGGTCACTCCCCGGCAGTGCGTCGGATCAGGTCGGCGAGGTCGTCCCAGAAGCCGTCGACGTACTTCGCGGCGTCGTCGATGGTGGGGCGGGCGTTGGTCTCGTTGACGACGGCGCGGTCCGCGGTCACGAGGAGGTCCACGCCGAGGAACGGGACCGCGAGCACCTCGGCGGTCCGTTCGGCCAGTCGCCGCAGTTCGGGGTCGAGGTCGACGCGGCTGGCCTCGGCACCGCGGTGGACGTTGTGCTTCCACTGGCCCGCCGCCAGGGCGTCCTTGGGGAGTCTGCGCTCGACGGCACCGACGTACTCGCCGTCGAGGACCATCACGCGGTAGTCCGTCGCGTCGGGGAGGTACTCCTGGATCAGGAACGACTTGTCGCCGGTCGCCTGGAAGTCGTGGACGAGGTCGAGGTAGTCGATGACGCCGAGCAGCGAGTCGAGGTCGTGGGCCTTCGCGACGCCGATGCCGCGCGTGGTGGAGTTGGGCTTGACGACGACCGGCGGGTCAAGCCGCTCGAAGGCGGCGACGACGTCGGACTGGCCGGCCGGGTTCGAGACCATCACCGTCTCGGGCACAGGTACGTTTGCGGCGGCGAGGCGAGTGATCACGCCGGCTTTGTTGCGCGACCGGAGGACGGCCTCGCGGTCGTTGACCCACGGGACGGCGAGCGCGGCGTCGGCGACGCCACCTTCCATGAGTCGCGGCGGGTAGACGAAACCCACGTCGAACTCGCCCCACGGCGGGTCGGCGAGACGCGTCGTTCGCTCGCGGGAGCGCACGTGGTCGACGTCGATACGACGTGCGCCGAGCGGGTCGCGCATGCGCTCGTAGGTTTCGGCGTTGGTCGCGACCGCCAGCCGGAGCATGCCCGCCAGTTGTGATCAGTCCTACTTAGCCCCTCCGCTGACGGGGCGCATCGAGCGGTCGGTGTGTTCGACCACCGACTCGCCCGGCCCGCGGAGTCTCGCCACTGGAACGGGAGAAAAGCGGGAGGAATGCGGGAGGAATGCGGCGTTACGCTATCAGCAGTTCTTCGCCGCGTTCGACCTTGATGCGGCACGGCGGGGTGATCTTGTTGTAGGCGCGGCGGAAGGCTTCCTTGACTTCCTCGGCCTGGTCGACGTCGCAGTAGGCCGTGAACAGCCGCTCGCCGGCCTGGATGCGCGAGGCGGTACCGACGATCTTCCCGAACGCCTGTCGCATCCCGTCGGAGACACGGTCCGCACCGGCCCCGGTCGCCTGTTTGTTCTCCCGGATGACCTGATGGGGGAACTTCCGGAGGACCATCTTGTAGTTGCCCTCGCCGAGTTCCTTGATCAGGTGACGGTTGGCCGAGAGGCGGGAGGCCTCCATCGAGCCGTGACGCAACTGGACGGACTCCTCGACGATGAGCGAGAGCTGGACCGGGTAGTCCGAGCCGTCGGCCTGCTTGTCGCCCATCTGGTGCTGTGCGATCTTCGAGCCGGGAATACCCGTAATGTACTCCCGTCGTGTGTACGCGGGCTTGTCGATATCCCGGTACATCGAGGCTGGTTTGTCGGACATGGTCTTGCCTTAGACGAGTCTCAGCGCGTGAATAAAGCCTTCGAACCCGGTCGACCGCGTGGCTGTCCCTGACACACCGCAACGAACCGGTCCGAACGCGGACCGTATCGAGACATCGCTGTCCGCGTCGTTACGACTCTGCGGAGTCGGACCGAGGGTTCGACACCTCGTTGCGGTCGAGCTTGTCGACGAGCGTCGCCGGGTCGAGGACGTGGAAGCCGCCCCCATCGAGCCGGTCGCGCACCGGGTCTCGGAGGTGCGCGCCGACCGCGATGACGACCGCGTCGAGTCCGGTCCGACGTTCGACCGCGGGAAGTCGTTCGACCGTCGTGGTGTCGACCGCCTCCGTCTGATTGGCCGGGACCGTCACGATACCCGCCACGAACGGGACCGGACCCGGCGCGGTCGCCCGGACATCGAATTCGGACACGCCGTCATCGTTCGTCTCTGTCTCCCAGCCTGTCGCCTCGAACAGGTCGGCGACGAGCTCCCGGAACTGACCGCTCTCGACGGCGGAGAGGTCGTCGACCGTCCACTCGGCTCCGCCGGTGTCGGCCTGCGTCTCGGCCAACCGCGCCGCCGAGAGCCAGTCGCCGTCCGTCCCGTCGTCGACGAATACCCAGTCTCCTTGGTCGTCCGCCTCCATGCTCCCGCTCTCGGCGTCTGTAGCGGCCCCGTCGGAACCGTCGGGCGGCGATCGACTCTCGGACGTCGCCGTCTCCGTGCCGTCGGGAGATATGTCGCCGGTCGTCGGCTCGTCGGAAGTCACGTCAGTAGCAGACCCGGTGGCTGTCGCGTCGTTGGCTTCCGCGTCGGACGCGACGAAGACGGTCTCTCGGGCGCTCGTCGCTTCGGTGTCTTCGGGCTGAGCGGAGCGGCAGTCGGCCAGTCGCGCCTGCAGTTCGTCGACGGTTTCGAGCGCGCTCGGGACGCGTTCCCGTGCGACCTCGCGGGCTTCATCGAGTGCCGACGCCGCACGGTCGACGGCGGCCGCAGTCGCCGCCTGCGGTGCGTCCGCCGTCGCGTCGAGCGTCCGTCGGGCGCGGTCACACTGTGTCTCGACCAGTCGTTCGGCGACCGTTGCGAGTTGCGTGTGCACCGCGTCGCGGTCGCCCGCGAACCGCTGCTCGTCGCGCCCCCAGTCGAGCGACCGCATCGTCTCGTACCGTTCGAGCGCGCGCTCCCACCACTCGACCTCCGTCTCGAGGTCGTCCGCGTCGGACGCCATCTCGACGGCGTGTTCGGCCCGCTTCAGCGGCGCCCGCGAGAGGTCGTCCCGTTCCGCGGCGAGCGCCTTTCGCCGACCCTTCACCAGGTCGTCGCTCGGTCGCTCCGCGTCGACCACCAGCGCAGCCGCGTATCGCTCGTCTGCCCGGTCGAAGCAGTCGAAGGCGGCTTCGTACTCGCCGTCTTCGTGACGACCGTGGCCGCGTTCGTACGCCTGCTCGGCCAGCTTCACGTGAGCCCGACGCTCCCACTCCGCCAGCTGGGAACGGAACGCCTCGGCCCGCTCCGAGACCGCCGCCGACGCTCCCGAGAGCGACGCCGCCGCCTCTCGGGCCCGTTCCAGCGCCGCTCGACTGTCGTCGACCGCGGACAACGCCGCGTTGCCGTCGTCGGCCTCGAACGCGGTTCTGGCCGTTTCGAGTGCCTCCTCCGCGGTATCGAGGTGGCGGCCCGCTCGCGCCCAGACGCCGGCGGCCGTGTCGACGTACTCCCTGACCTCGCTCAGGTCGCCGCGCGATGGGAAGCGGACACGCCGCCCGTCGACCGTGTCGAGGATCAGCGCGCCACCGAGGAGGCCGTCCTCCGTCCGCGCGTCGATCACTTCCGACAGCGAAACCGACCGGGTCCGGTCTCCGTCCGCCCGACCGATTGCGAACAGCACGCGCACGTCGGTCACGAGCACCGCCGCGCTGTGGTCGCTGTCCGGCGTCAGGGCCGTCTCGGTTCCGACCTCTGTCCCCTCGTCAGCCGTTCTCGCGTCGTCCGTTCGCTCGATCGTCACGCCCCGTTTCTTGTTTCTGACTACGTACGCGGGCGTCTCCGCCGGTTCGACGTACGTGGCGAGTGGCCGGTCGGCGAGTAGCCCACGTCCGATGAGTCTCGCGCTCCCCGACTCCGTGAGTACTTGCGCGTCGCCGTCGTCGACTTCGATGACGTGTTGCATTGTCCCACCCAGGGTACTGACGCAACAATACTCTCGATACCACTAAACTCTTTGGTCACGATCCGGACGTGAACGAACGTCGGGTTACACGGGGGTTACTGGGGTCCTTTTATCGATGGCGACCCTACGTCGAGGTAGCTATGAATCGACTCGTCGACGGCGAGTGGCGGACGGACGTGAGCGGGTACTCGAACGACGACGGCGAGTTCGAGCGCCAGGAGACGACTTTCCGCGACCGGGTCGAGGACGACCCAGACGCGCGGTTTCAGCCCGAGGCCGGACGTTACCACCTCTACGTCTCCTACGCCTGCCCGTGGGCCCACCGAACGCTCCTCGTCCGCTCGCTGAAAGGCCTCGAAGACGCCGTCTCGGTCGATGTCGTCGACCCGTATCGCGACGACGGCGGCTGGCAGTTCACGCCCGAGAGGGAGCGGTGTACGCCCGACACCGTCAACGGTAGCGACTACCTCCGGGAGGTGTATCAGGCCGCCGACCCCGACGCGAACTGCCGCGTGACGGTACCGGTCCTCTGGGACAAACAGGAGGAGACCATCGTCAACAACGAGTCGAAGGAGATCCTCCGCATGCTCGACACGGAGTTCGACGGCGTCTCCGCGAGCGACGCGAGCGGAGGCTCGTCGGACGGTCACGGCGAGTCCGACGGCCCGGCCGAGCAGGACGTGGACCTCTATCCCGAGGGGTACCGCGAGGAGGTCGACCGGATCATCGACGACATCTACGACCCGATCAACAACGGCGTCTACCGCGCCGGCTTCGCGAGTTCACAGGAGGCCTACGACCGCGCCGTCGACGACCTGTTTGACGCACTCGACCACTGGGACGAGGTGCTCGCCGACCAGCGCTACCTCGCCGGCGACCGCCTGACCGAAGCGGACGTCTGCATGTTCACGACGCTGGTCCGCTTCGACAACGTCTATCACACGCACTTCAAGTGCAACGTCAAGGCGGTCCACGAGTACGAGCACCTCTGGCCGTACCTGCGCGACCTCTACCAGACGCCGGGCGTCGCGGAGACGGTCGACATGGACCACATCAAAGAGCACTACTACACGACCCACCCGGACGTGAATCCAAAGCGACTCGTCGCTCGCGGGCCGGACCTCGACTTCGCGGCCGAACACGACCGCGACGACCTCCCCGGGAGCCTGCCGACCGAGTTACTCCCGCTGGCCTGAGTGACGACTGGGGCGATCTCGGGTCAGTCGGCGGTCCGCGTCGACAGTCGGACGAACGACGGTCAGTCGTCCGTCTGTGACGACTGGCCCGGGCGGTGACCGACGCGTGCGGCGAGCGCTCGAGCCAGCGACGACTCCGGTCGGGTCCACACCGCGACGGCGTCTCCGGTGGCCGTCGTGGCCGAAACCCAGCGGCGGCGATGTCTGACCAGATCGATCCCGTCGAAGTCGTCGCTGTGTCCCACCGCGTGGACGACGAGCGCGAAACTCCCGACGGTCGCGAGGACGAAGAGCGGTGCGAGGAGTCCGCCTTCGAGCGCCACCACCACGCCGAAGACGACGACCGCGAGCACGGTCGCGGCCCAGGCGACGAGTGGGTCCGCACTCGCTCGGCCGAGGAGTCGTCGTTCGAGCCCGACCAGTGCGTCCGCGAGCGTCGCGAGTGGGCCGTGCGCCCGGAGCCGGTCGGTCAGCGTCCGTCCGTGCAGGTCGAGCCCCTCGCGGGACAGGTGGCCTGCGGCGAGTGCAGCGCCGCCAGTCACGAGCGTGAGCGCGGGCGTCAGCGGGTTCGAGGCGACGCCGAGCGTCGCGAGGAACACCACCACGGACAGCAGGTACCCGACGGCGCCGAGCAGGCGGAAATCCATGCCGCGCAGTCCGAGGCGCGTCTCGACGCTGCTCCTGACGCCGGAGAGGCCGTCGACATCGACCGCGATGAAGCCGTCATCCGTGACGACCAGCAGGCGCTCGTCGGTGAGTGCGACCGACGCCGGGTCACCGCCCCCACCGACCAGCTGTCCGGTGTCGGCGGTCCGTATCGACTCGTCGGACCGGAGGTACGGTCGGACGGCCGCGGTCGTCCGGTCCGTCGCGGTCGACGGGCGCCACGCGTCGTCCGTCACGAGTCCGGCGAAGACGCCATCGTCCGGTCCGTCGCCGGCGGGCGCGTCGGTCTCACCGGTCGTTCCCGTTCGGCCGTCGGCGTCGCCGTCGATACCGTCTCTCCGCGGGTCGAGCGGGCCAGTCAGTCGCTCACCCTCGCGACTGTCGTCTGCCGGTCGTCTCTCCCCCATGGAGACGCGTAGCCTGCCGGAACGGAATTGTAAATGACAGCCTACACGTCGCTGCCGAGGAGTACACCGCCTCCGCGACCCGCCGTCGACTGACTCGCTTCCGCGGTCGGCGTTCGACTGGTCTGTGTCCGAGGTCGGACCGCTGGCGACGGCTGCCGGTGTCGAAAGGCCGTAGGAGCGGGGGGCCGTTTCTCCGGGCATGTCGCGCGTCACCGTCAGCGGTCGGATCCACGTCGGCTTCCAGAACCTCTCGCTGGCACACAACCGACTCTACGGCGGGGTGGGGATCGCTCTCGACGAGCCGCGGCTCGACCTGCGCGCAGAGCGCGCCGAGACCGTCGACTGCGACGACGACGCGGCGACACCGTACGTCGAGCGAGTCGTCGACCACTTCGGCGTGCCCGGTGCGACCGTCCGCGTCGACGAGCGACTCCCCCGACACGCCGGACTCGGGAGCGGGACGCAACTCACCCTCGCGAGTCTCGTGGCCGTCGCCGGCGCCTACGAGATCGACGCGGACCCGCGAGAACGCGCGCCCGAACTCGGACGGGGCGGCCGGAGCGGTATCGGCGTCGCGACCTTCGAGCGCGGCGGGTTCGTTGTCGACGGGGGCCACCCGACCGAGCGGTTCACCACTGCACCCCCTGCAGCGGGCGAGTGGACGGTCCCGCCGGTCGTCGCCCGCCACGACCTCCCGGCGGACTGGCGGTTCGTCCTCGCGATCCCGGCCACCGGACCGGGCCGCAGCGGCGACGAGGAAGACGAGAGCATGCGGTCGGTCGTCGAGCGCGCCGACCCCGGGATCGCCGAGGGGATCGCACAGCTCGTCACGCAGGAGCTGCTCCCCGCGGCGGCCACGGGCGACCGCGCCGGCTTCGGGAGCGCGGTCGCG